>CAVOGN010000003.1:0-94771 GCA_963695455.1 uncultured Gammaproteobacteria bacterium
CTGATTCGCTTGCGCATGCCAGTGTACACGGGGGCGGCCAGTCCAACCACCTGTCCGCGACGCGGCGCTGCCGCGTTTGCTACGGCTGCGGGCGCCATATCCGCGCAGCTTCGGGGGCCGCCACCTTATCACCGCGGTCGTCATTAGCCCGTAACCCGGGGAGTGCATGATACGCGCCGTCCCCCGAAGCGTCGCGGCGCAGAGAGTCAGGGCAACCGGGGGAACAGTGCTTGCAATTAGTGAAATCCGGCGAGTTGGCGCCGCGGCAGGACCGGGCGGCGAGCCGCGGCGTTGCCGACGCGCGGTTGGGTCGCCGGGCAGTGCTAAAGGGGGAATACATGGACAGCAACACGAAACCCGGGACGGACACCGATATCCTGTTCATCCGCGTCGGGCCGCATTTCGATTTCCGGCTCTGCGACCAGTTTCTGCGCGCCAGCCGACGGGCGCAGCGGCGTCGGGCGCGCAAGATTGTCATCGATCTTGCTCAAACCCGCAGGCTGCACGAGTCCGGGCTGGCGCTGCTGATGATGCTGCACGACCGCGCCTGGTGTCTGCGCGATGGCATCGAGCTGATCAATTGCAGCGCGCCCCTGCGGGCCCGCTTCAATCGCGAGGTGTGTCCCGGCATCTTTCGCGTCGCGAGGGCCTGTTAACACTGACCCAACAGGCTCTGTTGCGCCGGAAAAAGCGCCAATCGAGGCGCGAGGAGCGAGGCTGGGTGGCTCCAAATGAACGACGAGCAACGCGGAGTGGCGCCTTTTCAGGCAGCAGCCGCAGTTGTTCAGCTGCCGGTCTCGGCAACGGCGACACCGGCAGCACTGCCATGCTCCGAGCAGGGTTGCATAATAGCCGACCAGGTTGCGGGTAGCTGGCTCGATGGACCAGCGTGCCGCGTCGGCCCGGGCGTGCCTGCCCAGCGCCAGCCGCAGTTCAGGGTCGCTCAGCACGCTGACGGTCTTGGCGGCGAAATCGGCTGCGTTGTTCTCGGCCACCAGGGCGCCGCCGCAGCCTTTCAGCACGTCGCAGGTACCCAGCTCGGCGGTGGATATCACCGGTACCCCGAGTGCCAGTGCCTCCAGCAGCACCAGGCCCTGGGTTTCGGTTCTGGAGGCAAACACAAAGGCGTCACCCGCGGCATAGCAGTCCCACAGCGGCTGGCCACGCTGCAGGTAGCCGATAAATGCGACGTTGGGCCCGAGCTTCAACTGGTCGACACGGCGCTGCAAGGCCTCGCGCGCAGGACCTTCACCGGCAATGACCAGCAGCACCCGGGGGAGTGTACGGCGCACCTGATCCAGCATCTCGAGGAGAAAACCGATGTTTTTTTCGTGCGCGACGCGCCCCACATACACCAGGGTAGGTCGGTCCGGCGCCAGTCCGTGGCGGCGGCAGAAGCGCAGTCGGTCGCCGGGGGTAAACTCGGCGAGATCCAGCCCGGTGGGTATGATGCGGATCGGGATACGCAGTCCGTAGCGGCGCAACGCCTGTTCGATGGCCCGCGAAGGTACGATCAGTCCGGTCAGGCCCCGTTCCAGGCGCCGTGACACCGTGCGCGCCGCGAGACGCGTCCAGGAACACGGCAGCAGCGGCAGATAGTGATGAAAATACTCTTCGAAGAAGGTGTGGTAGGTCTCCACCGCAGGGATCCCCAGCTGCCTTGCCAGCCAGGTGCCGGCGCGATGCGCGACAAACGGAGTGTGGATGTGAACCAGGTCGAACCGTTGTGATGCGAGTGCCTGCAGTTGCCGCCGCAGTGGCCGCATGCGCATGATCCGGTCCTCCGGATCGAGTGGCAGGTACAGCGAAGGTATGCGGACGATATCCGCTTCCGGCTTGCGGCAATTCGGGTAGTCCGGGGCCACCAGCACGGTCTGGTGGCCGAGGCCGTGCATGGCCGTGCGAAAGGTGGCGATGGAGGTCGACACACCGTTGATGCGCGGATAGTAGACGTCCGAAATCATGAGAATGTTCATGCGGGGTATCCTGCTGGGTTTGCGTCTCGTCCTGCCAGATCAAAACCTGTTGCCGTACCTGGAGGACGCAGAGGGTGCGGAGACCGGACAGTTCACATCGAGAACACAGAGAGCACGGAGAACGCGTAGCCAGTGAAAACTCTGCGTCCCCCGCGTCCTCGATGTGAATACAGCCCAACGCGGGCTTCCGGCACGGACGGCGAAGGCTAATCGATGGCCGCGGTATCCGTGACGCCCAGGGCGCGTGCTTGTTCAAGTTCACGCATCTCGCCGAGCAGGTAGCCCCAGTGCATGATTTCCAGCTTGCCGTCCGCGGTTTCCGCCAGGGCGGTGCAGCTTTCGACCCAGTCGCCGTCGTTGCAGTACAGCACGCCGTTGATGTCGCGGATCTCGGCCTTGTGGATGTGCCCGCAGACAATCCCGTCTACCTTGCAGCGTGCTGCCTCGGCGCTGACGGCGTGTTCGAAGTCGTGTATGAACTGCACAGCGTTCTTGACCTTGTGCTTGAGGTAGGCTGACAGCGACCAGTAGGGGTAGCCGAGCCTGCGGCGGATCTGATTGAACCAGTGATTGAGTGTCAACGCGCACTGGTAGGACTGGCTGCCCAGCACTGCAAGCCATTTGTGGCAGGCGACCACGCCGTCGAACTCGTCGCCGTGCATGACCAGCAGGCGGCGCCCGTCGGCGGTCTTGTGCACGGCGCGGGCCGCCACTGTGATGCCGCCGAACAGCAGGTCGACGTAGTCGCGGGCGAATTCGTCGTGATTTCCGGGGATATAGATCACCCGGGTGCCTTTGCGCGCCTTCCTGAGGATCTTCTGGATCACGTCGTTGTGCGGTTGCGACCAGAACCAGGTGCGCTTCAGGCTCCACCCATCGACAATGTCGCCTACCAGGTAGAGATAGTCGGATTCGTTGTGGCGCAGGAAGTCGAGCAGGAAGTCGACTTTGCAGCCACGGGTGCCCAGGTGGGTGTCGGAAATCCAGATCGAGCGATAACGGTTGATGGCGGTCATACGCGCTTCGGCCCCGTCGGTTTTGCGCAGCCTAGTCGTACAAGATGAAAAAACGGTGACAACTGCGTGAACTTTGCGTGTCGGTCGATTACCGCGCCCGCTACACAGCCGGGGCGGCGGTGCCGGCGCCAGACATGATATTGAACCGCGATTCGGCTATGCTAGCGTCGTGTCGCTGGATGGCCGGCGCGGCCCGGCCTGGCGATCCGGTACCGGTTCTTACTCAACATGGCGGCCAGGCCCGTTGCTAGAGTCACTTCCACAGCTGCTGTTTCAGTACCTTCAGGCACTGGGGGAGTTCTTCAGCTTCGATCCGGCGCTGCTGAACCAGCCGGAGATGATCGTGCGGCTGGTGCTGCAGGTGTTGCTGCTGCTCGGCTCGGCGTTCTTCGCCGGTTCTGAAACGGCTTTGTTCTCGCTTTCCCGGCTGGACCTGCAGCAGTTGCGCCGCCAGCGCCATGGGCATTCGGCGACCCTGCACGCGCTGCTGGACTCGCCGCGCCGGCTGATTATCTCCATCCTGTGCGGCAACCAGCTGGTCAATATCGCTGCGGTCGCCAATGCCACCAGCATGCTGGTGTCGTTGTACGGCCAGGAGCGGGCCGGGGTCATCAGCGTGCTGGTGATGGTGCCGTTGCTGCTGCTGTTCGGGGAGATCACGCCCAAGACCATCGCGGTGTCGAACCCGGTGCGGGTCAGCGCGGGGCTGGTGGCTGCGCCCATGAGCCTGTGGGTCAAAGTTATTACGCCGCTGCGCTGGGCGATCCGCGGGGTTGCCGACCGCCTGACCACCTGGATCGTGGGCCCGGAACGGGCGCCGGAGAACATTCTGCAGCTCGACGAGTTCCTGAGCATTGTCGACCAGGTCGCTAACGAAGGCGAACTGCGCGCCACCGAGCGCTCGTTGATTTATCACCTGCTGGAGGCCGGGGCCACCGAGGTGGTGCACATCATGACGCCGCGCACCCGCGTCGACTTCATCGACGTCGAGCAGAGCGTGCCCGACATGATTGCGGCCTTCAGGGAAGTGAAACACAGCCGGGTGCCGGTGTTCCGCGGCCAACACGACAACATCGTCGGCTTTCTGCACATCGAGAAAATCCTGCCGCTGGTGCTGGACAAGGTCGACCTGGCGGCGCTCAAACCGTCAGACATCCTGTCGCGGCCCGTCATCGTGCCACTGACCAAGAAAGTCGACGAAATGTTCGATTTTTTCAAGACCACCAATGCGCGCGCGGCGCTGGTGATGAACGAGTTCGGTGGTGTGGAAGGCCTGGTCACCATGCGCGATGTGCTGACCTTCATTTTCGGTCATCTGTCCGGCGAGATCGAGGGGCAGGCGCTGTACGAGGAGCGCGACGAGAATGTCTACGAAGTGCCGGGCGAAATGAAGCTGGTGGATTTCAACAACCTCACCAATTTCGGCATCGAGGACCCGCGCATGACCACCATCGGCGGGGTGCTGTTCCGGCATCTCGATCGTCTGCCGCAGGCCGGCGACGAAGTGAAAGTGGAGGACTACTGGATGACGGTGCTGGAAGTGCGGCATCAGCGCATCACCCGGGTGCGGGTCGCCCTGGGCGATGCCTGGCGCGAGCGCGAAGCGCCTGCCGAGGCCAGTGGCGAAGCGCAAACGGAGGCAGCGCAACAGCAGGAGGGCTCCGCCGAGGGTAATGTAGCGGACAACGGCAACGCGGCGGAGCGCCCGGAGCGGGAGGGGTAGGCGATGGATGCGGTATTGATTATTGTGGCCATGGTGGTGCTGTTGTTGCTGGAGGGTTTTTTCTCCGGCTCCGAGATGGCGCTGGTCAATGCCGACAAGATCCGACTGCACGCCAAGGCCAACCAGGGGCACAAGGGTGCACGACTGGTGCTGAATATGCTGGAACGACCGGACATTCTCCTCACCATTACACTGGTGGGCACCAATATTTCGGTGGTAGTGCTGACCACTCTGGGTACGCTGGTCATGATCCGGCTGTTCGGCGAATACGGCGACCTGTATGCGTTTCTGATTTTCACACCGCTGCTGCTGACGCTGGGCGAGATTGTGCCCAAGAGCGTCTATCAACAGAACGCCAACCGCATCGCGCCGGTGGTCATTTTCCCGTTGCGGCTGTTCCGGCTGCTGTTGTATCCCGTCATCGCCGTTTTTTCACTGGTCGCGCGCCTGGCGGCGCGGCTCGGCGGCGGACGCGGGGCGGCGCACAACCTGTTCATCACCCGTCAGCAGATCCGCACCGTGGTGGAAATGGCCGATCGCGGGGCCCACGTCGATGTGTTTGATCAGGCGCGCATCCGCCGTGCCGCGCGCTTTGCCGATACCAGCGTCGGCGAGGCCATGGTGCCGTTGGCGGAGATCATCGCCATTGACCGGCGCTTCGATACCCGTACCGCCTTTGGACTGGTACGCCGGCACGGTTACAACCGTCTGCCGGTGTACGAGCGCAATACCGGCAACGTGGTGGGAGTGCTGACCCTGACAGTGTGGGATCTGATGGACAGGGAGCTGGAGGAGCGGCCGCTGGAGGAACTGATCAAGCCGGCGCTGTATGTTTCGCCGCTGCAGAACATCGACGAAGTGCTGCCGATGCTGCGCGAGCGCGAGGATCACATGGCGATTGTGGTGGATGAGTTCGGTTCGGCGATCGGCATGATCCGCATGGAAGACATCCTCGAAGAAGTGGTGGGCGAAATCCAGGTCGGCTACGACTTCGATGAAATCCAGCCACGCCGCCGGCGTTCCTACAAACAGATCGAGGACGGCGTCTACGTCGTGGATTCCAGGGTGTCCGTGGCCGAGATCAATGAACTGCTCGATATCCAGCTGCCTGCGACCGAGTTTCATACCGTGGGCGGTTTTGTCGAGTCACGCCTGCGGCACATACCCGCCAGCGGCGAGTCGGTGGTCGAGTCCGGTTGGCGCTTCACCGTAGAGCAGACCACCGATCGCGCCATTATCAGAGTGCGGGTGGAACGTCTATAGCGGCTCGGGGTCACGGCGGCGGGCTCGGAGACCGAGCTGCCCCGGCGCCGGCCGCGCACCCCGAACAGGTCGCAAAGGTACACCACCAGCAGGGCAGCGGGCAGGCCGGCCCCGATTCCATGGTGATAAGACTCGCGCGTGGCCGTTAACGGTCACGCTCTGCAGATCGGATGGATTCGGCATAGATAAGAATGCCGATCATCACGGGCATGAGGCAGATTCCGAACAAAGTGAAGCTGTCGATAATCATGGTGCGTACTCCTTAGCCAGCGACAGTGAGTCTGATTCCGGTATGCAGAATACGCGCCAGGCGTAACCCGGATATTTCCCGAGTTCGACACAACAGTTGCAAACTGTTTCAACTTGATTCTGGTCGAGCTTGCAGGATTCGCGCTGTTGCCTGCGCTGCTGACAGCTGCATCACCGTACGCAGTCGCCCTGTCCACCGTGCCTTGTTGCCGTATCGATACTTGCCGATATGCATGAAATCAGCAGCTTGCTGCCGCGCGCAGCTATTCGCGTCGCGTGCTGGTGACAGTCCGGCTGCTGCACAGCCACTTCCGCAATAGGGTCCTGTCGCAGCATCCGCCGATAAATACAGTGGTTTCCTTCCCTGTACGAGTGTTGGCACGGCTCTTGCCATCGCTGTGGTTGCCATTAACAACGCTGCTTCAGCTTCAGGAGGAAACCCAACATGACCCCTATCAATAAACGTCGGAACGCCGTGGCGTATGCAGTTCTGCTTGCCGCCGGAGTCTCTGCCAACAATGCATCTGCATTCGGACCTTTCGGTGGAGATGTCGACCAGCAATGCGCACAGGCCGGGAATTCGCTGGCCGCGGAGTTTCGGCCTCAAGTAAACAACAACTGCACCGCTTGCCATAATGACGGCAACGGTGGCAGTGGTGCAGGTAAGACTGCCTACAGAAGTGGCAACACGGCCATCATAGCCCTGTTCTGTCCAGAGGCTACGGCGCCGACACCGACACCCACACCCACACCCACACCCGAACCGACACCGGAACCCGCGCCCACACCGACACCGACTTGTACTGACGCCGACGGCGATGGATTCGCCGCGGAAGGCGGCAACTGCGGGCAGCTCGACACCGATGACAGCAACGCCGCGATCTACCCTGGTGCACCCGAGAACTGTACCGATGGCATAGACAACAACTCCAACAACCTGATCGACGCCCAGGACCCGAACGCCGTGGACTGCCCGGTGGCCAACCGTACGGATATGGACGGCGATGGCTATGCTGTCGAGGGTGGTGCCTTCGGGCCGGTCGACTGTGATGACAGCAATCCGGACGTGCATCCCGGGGCAACCGAAATCTGTGACGACGGCTTCGACAACAACTGCGATGCCAATGCCGACGCAGTGGACACGGCCTGCCAGGCCATGAGCGAGGGCGATGACGAAATGCTCCAGAAACGCCAGGACGAGGCGAAGCGTAAACACCGGGGCAAACATCGTGATGACGATCACGACTATGGCAAGCGCAGCAGGCCCGATCGGGAATCATCAGGTGATGATGACGCCATGCCTGTCACGGGCGGTTCGCAAGCATCGGATCATGAATACGATGATGATGAAGAGGCTGATAGTCAGCACACCACGCGCAGTCGGACGGTGGCAAGGAAGCAGCGATTGACAGTTCTGCTGTAACTTGACGCAAACCGCGGGTTGGGGTTCTCCCCAACCCGCTCCTTGTGTGTTGGTCTCGCACCTGTCGACTGCGGTCTCTGCAGTGCATTGCACGACTGGTGTCCACGGTTGTGGGCGAACTGCATGGGTCGCCGGTGGACCTTGAGGCGGCGCTCTGCCTATACTTGCTGCACTCCACTCTTGCAGAGGCACCAGCGTGTACTCGACCCGGCGCGTGGAAATGATGGCAGGCGTGGCCCTGCTGACGCTGCTGATCGTCGGCACGGTGGTGGTGCTGCGTCCGTTCATCATTTCGCTCATTCTGGCCGCCGTGCTGGCCTATGCCAGCTGGCCGGTGTACGACTGGCTGCTGGCGCGGCTGCGCGACCGTGCTGGTGCCGCGGCGACGGCCATGACCCTGCTGCTTCTGCTGACCCTGGTGACGCCCTTTGCGATTATGGCCGTCAGCCTGGTGGATAATGCACTGGAACTGTTGCGGCTGCTGCGCGAGGCGCTGAGCCGGCCGTTGCCGGAACCTCCGGGCTGGCTGGCGTCCGTCCCGCTGGCCGGCGCCTATCTCGAAGGCAAGTGGCTGGCGCTGCATGCAGGAGCAAGAGGGCGCTGCGCTGCTGCAGCTCAAACAGTACTGTGCTGCAGCTGCCGCTCAAGAGTTGGGCCATCACGGCAGGTGGTGCGCTCGGCCAGGGCGTGGTGCTGATCAGTTTCAGCGTGTTGATCTGTTTCTTTTTCTATCGCGACGGCCCGGCCATCACGGCGCGGCTGCGTACCGTCATGGAGCACCTCGCAGGCCACCGTGCCAAGGATCTGATCGAGGTGACCGCCGGCACCGTGTCGCGGGTGGTGAACGGTATTCTGGGCACGGCGCTGGCACAATCGGTGCTGGCGTTGATCGGCTTCTGGATTGCCGGCGTTCCGGGCGCCATGCTGCTCGGCCTGCTGACCTTCTTTGTCTCCATCATCCCCATGGGTCCGCCGCTGGTGTGGATGCCGGCCGCGATCTGGCTCTATTTTCAGGGTCAGACCGCCTGGGCGATTTTCCTGGCCGTTTACGGGATGGTGGTTATCAGCAGCATCGACAACGTTATCAAACCTTACCTGATCAGCCGCGGCGGCAAACTGCCGCTGCTGCTGGTGTTCATGGGTGTGCTGGGCGGCCTGATGGCGTTCGGCTTCATCGGCGTGTTCCTCGGGCCGGTGATTCTGGCGATAGGCTACGCGCTGCTGTCCGAGTGGATGCGCCCGTCGAGGCAGCCGGACGACGCACCGGCGGGTGATGCCGGGTCGACAGAAACGGAATCCCGCCAGCCCTGAGCTCTGCGCATCTGTGCGCAGCATTGCGCGCGTCTCGCGACGCGCAGATGACCCGGACACACGGCCGCAGGTTCAGCGGACCGCGGTCTCCGGTGTGGTTTCCGGCACCGGGTCGCTGTCGTATTGCTCCAGCGTCTTGATGTAGTTGGCCCGCTCGAAAGCGTCCGGATCAGTGATGCGCTGCTGGCTCATGACGCCCTGCATCTGGCTGACCGAGGCATAGCCTTTGTCCTGCATCCAATCCTGCAGTCCGTCCACCAGGGTAGCAACATGCCCGGCCCCGTGGCGCAGCAGTGCCGAGGTGGTCATGACCGCATCCGCGCCTGCCAGCAGGTACTTGACCACTTCGGCGGCGCTGTCCACGCCGTGGGATGCCGCCAGCGAGGCCTTGATACGACGGTGCAACAGTGAGATCCAAAGCAGCGGCAGGCGAATCTCCGCCGGGGTGCTGAGGCTGATGCGCGGCACGACCTGAAGGCGCTCGAGGTCGAAGTCGGGCCGGTACAGGCGGTTGAACAGCACCAGCGCATCGACACCCGCGGCATCGAACTGCTTCGCCATGTCGCCGACCGAGCTGAAATAGGGGCTCAGTTTCAGCGCCAGCGGGATGGATACCGCATCCCGCACCGCCGTGACGACATCCAGGTACAGATCCTCGACGGCACGACCGGAGAGCGTGATCGCGGTGGGAATATAATAGATGTTCAGTTCCAGCCCGCTGGCTCCGGCCTGCTGCATCATCCGGGCGATGTCGATCCAGCCCTGGTTGGTGACGCCGTTGATGCTGGCGATCACCGGTATGTCGCAGCGTTCCGACGCCCGGCGCAGCGTTTCCAGGTACTGGTCGGGATCCAGCGGATAGTCATCGTGGTCGGGGAAATAACTCAGCGACTCGGCGTAACCGTCTTCACCCGAGCCCATGATCCGCAGCATGGTGTCGGTCTGTTGCTGCACCTGTTCCTCGAACAACGACAGCATGACAACTGCGGCGGCGCCGGCGTCTTCCAGACGCAGTATGCCGTCCAGTGTCCCTGACAGCGGCGAGGGGGAGGCGACAACGGGGTGCTTCAGGTCGAGCCCCATGTAGGTGGTGCCCAGATCTATGTTCATTTTTGCCCTCGATGATGGCGCGCGGAGCCAAAGCACGCACAGCGCCTGTGGAAAAGCCCAGCGCCCGGTTGCAGTCGCATCCGGCGCCGCTTGCACGGACGCATAACGCTAGCCAAGGCGAAGTCGAAAGACATTGATCCAGATCAGTCAAGTGTGGCGGTTCGCGGAGACGGCCGTGGTGTTTCCGCGCCGCAAGCCGCACCCGGTTCCGGCACGGGCAGGACGCTGCAAAACGTGCAGACATCCGCTGCAGCGCTGTGGCAACATAGCGCGCGTCCTGATTCGATCGAGCTCGTCCCCGGTGCGACTGTGTGACCCGCTCCGGAAAAGACTGCAACCGTGCAGGTGTGTTTCGAGATCACCGAAACCACCGCAATCAAGCGGCATTATTCGATTTGAAGCTCCCGCCCGCGTGACGAGGCCGGCCCTAGTTCTTGTTTCGCTTGTCAGCAGTAACCTGGCTGTTGGGTGTGTCGCAGTAGCTGCCGAGGCGATGCCGCACATCCTCGCCGCGCACCATGTAGATGACGTACTCGGCGATATTGCGGGCATGGTCGCCGATTCGCTCCAGCGCCTTGGTCATCAGCACGATATGTATGGCGTGGCCGACGTTGCGCGCGTCTTCGAGCAGAAAGGTTGCCAGCCTGCGCAGGCTGGACTGGAACTCGATGTCCAGCACGTTCTCCCGGCATACCAGGGCGCTCGCGCGGCTGGCGTCCAGCGTGTCGAAGCTTTGCAGCGCTTCCTGCAGCATGTCCAGCGCCAGCTGACCCATGGTGATGACGTCGCGCATCAGGTGGCTGCCCGGCTGGCTGCGCTCGGTTTCATAGATGGACTTGGCCAGGTGCGCGATACGTGCCGCTTCGTCACCTATACGCTCGAGGTCGGTAATGGTCTTGGACACCGAGGTGATGACGCGCAGATCGCGCGCGACCGGAGCGCGCTTGGCGATCACGGTAATCACATCGTCGTCGATCTCCACTTCCAGGTCGTCGACCTGGTGTTCGCGCTCCAGGACCGTGTTGGCGACGCTGACGTCCTTGTGCTGCAGGGTAAGCAGGGCATGGCGCACCTGGTCGAGCACCAGGCCACCCATTTCCAGCACCCGCAGGTGCAAGCTGTTCAGTTCACCGTTGTAACGCTGCACGGTATGGCCTTCCAGTGCCTGGGTCATGGCCGGTATCTCGCCGCTGCTCAGCCGAAGCGCCCGGTGATATAGTCCTCGGTCAGCTCATGGCGGGGGTTGGTGAAGATCTGGTCGGTGGCGCCCACCTCGATCAGGTCGCCCAGGTGGAAGTAGGCGGTGCGCTGCGACACGCGCGCGGCCTGCTGCATGGAGTGGGTGACGATGCAGATGGTGAACTGCTCGCGCAGCTCGTCGATCAGGTCCTCGATTCTGGCGGTGGCGATGGGGTCCAGCGCCGAGCAGGGCTCGTCCATCAGGATCACTTCCGGACCCACGGCGATGGTGCGCGCGATACACAGGCGCTGCTGCTGCCCGCCGGACAAGCCGGTGCCGGGCTGGTCCAGGCGGTCCTTGACCTCGCCCCACAGACCGGCACGCTTGAGACTGGTGACAACGATTTCGTCCAGCTCGTCCTTGTCCTGGGCGAGACCGTGGATGCGCGGTCCGAAGGCGATGTTTTCCCAGATCGATTTGGGGAACGGATTGGGTTTCTGGAACACCATGCCGACCTGGGCGCGCAGCGGCACCACGTCGATCCTGTTGCTGTTGATGTTGATGTCGTCCATGACGATGTCGCCGGTGACCCGGCAGCCGTCGATGGTGTCGTTCATGCGGTTCAGGCAGCGCAGAAAGGTCGATTTGCCGCAGCCCGACGGCCCGATCAACGCGATCACCTCGTTCCTACCGATGTCCAGGCTGATGTCGTTGATGGCGCGTTTTTCGCCGTAGTAGACGTTGACATTGTCGCAGCGGATACGCGGGTCATCCACACGCAGTTCGCCGACGGTGTCGCGGCTGTCGCGCGAAACCGTGGCGGTGTGCGGTACCGCAACGGTGTCCTTCACGGGGCCGGCGTCGTCGAACTCGCTCGGACCAGCCTTGGGAACGGCGGGAGTCTCAAGCCGTGTCTGTATGTTTTCCATTGCGTGCACCATAACGTGTCCAGATCCAGGGAAAGTTGTCGGGTTACCAGCGTCGCTCGAAGCGCTTGCGCAGCACCACGGCCAGCGCATTCATCACCACCAGGAATGCCAGCAAAACCATGATGGCCGCCGACGTGCGTTCCACGAACGCACGCTCGGGACTGTCCGCCCACAGGAAGATCTGCACCGGCAACACGGTGGCCGGATCGAAAAGGCTGTCGGGTACATCGACGATGAAGGCCACCATGCCGATCATCAGCAGCGGCGCCGACTCGCCCAGGGCCTGGGCCATACCGATGATGGTGCCGGTCAGCATGCCCGGCATGGCCAGCGGCAGAACGTGGTACATGATGGTCTGCATCGGCGAGGCGCCGATGCCCAGGGCCGCCTCGCGGATCGACGGCGGCACCGATTTCAGCGCCGCGCGGCTGGCGATGATAATGGTCGGCAGGGTCATCAGGGTCAGCACCAGGCCGCCCACCAGCGGCGCCGAACGCGGAATGCCGAAGAAATTGATAAACACCGCCAGGCCGAGCAGGCCGAACACGATAGACGGCACTGCGGCGAGGTTGTTGATATTCACCTCGATGAGGTCGGTCCAGCGGTTGCGCGGCGCGAACTCCTCCAGGTAGACCGCCGCCGCGACCCCGATGGGGAACGACAACGCCAGCGTGACCAGCAGGGTCAGCACAGATCCCATCACTGCGCCGCGGATGCCGGCCAGTTCGGGATCGCGCGAATCGCCATTGGTAAAGAAAGTGCTGTTGAAGCGCTTCTCGATGCGGCCCTGGGCGGCAAGGGTGTCCAGCCAGGCGATCTGGTTGTCCTTGATGCGGCGGTCGCTTTCCGGCGTATCGCGCTCGATGTGACCCTTGAGGAACATGTCCACGTCGTCGTCTGCCGGCACCCACAGGGTCTGCCGGGTGCCGATGATGTTCGGGTCGGCCAATACCCGTTTGCGCAGCTCGTAGTCGGCGCCGGAGCTGACCAGGGCATAGAGAGCGCGTTTGTCGCGGCGACCGCTGACGTCCGGGAAGTCGTTGCGCAGGGACTGTTTCACCAGGCCGCCGTAGTCGGCCGTGCCCAGCTGGCGCGCATCGCGCGTGCCTTGCGGGTCCAGCATTTCCGGATCGAAATAGACCTCAAGCTGGATGAAACTCTGCACGAACGCGCTGTATCCGTTGGCGACAATACTGGTGAACAGCAGCGTCAGGAACAGCAGGCCGGCACCGATGGCGAGTCTGCCGTACAAGCGGAAGCGGCGTTCTTCGGCGTGGCGGCGCTTCAGCCCGGCACGGACGATATCGATTGCTTCGCGCCCGTGGTGCGGCAGGTGCGGTCTGCTTACTCATATTGCTCCCGGTACTTGCGCACCACGGTGAGTGCAATCACGTTCAGGATCAGGGTGACAACGAACAGCACCAGGCCGAGCGCGAAGGCCGCCAGCGTCTTGGGGCTGTCGAATTCCTGATCGCCGATCAGCAGGGTGACGATCTGCACCGTCACGGTGGTCACCGCCTCCAGCGGATTGGCGGTCAGGTTGGCGGCCAGGCCCGCAGCCATCACGACGATCATGGTCTCGCCGATGGCGCGCGACACGGCCAGCAGGATGCCGCCGACGATGCCGGGCAACGCGGCCGGAAAGATCACCTTGCGGATGGTCTCGGCCTGGGTGGCGCCCAGACCATAGGCGCCGTCGCGCAGCGCCTGCGGCACCGCATTGATGACATCGTCGGACAACGACGACACGAACGGGATGATCATGATGCCCATCACCAGACCGGCGGCCAGGGCGCTCTCGGAGGCGACGTCCAGCCCCAGCAGGCTGCCGCTGTCGCGAATGAACGGCGCCACGATCAGCGCCGCGAAAAAACCGTACACCACGGTCGGTATACCGGCCAGGATTTCCAGCAGCGGTTTCGCCGACGCGCGCAGTTTCGGCCCGGCGTATTCGGACAGGTAGATGGCGGACATCAGCCCGATGGGCACCGCCACGACCATGGCAATGCAGGAAATCAGCAGGGTGCCGGCAAACAGGGGTACGGCGCCGAAAGCGCCGGATGAACCCACCTGATCGCTGCGAATCGCGGTCTGCGGGCTCCACTCCAGGCCGAGCAGAAATTCGCTGACCGGCACCGACTGGAAAAAGCGCAGCGACTCGAACAGCACCGACAGCACGATCCCGATCGTGGTCAGTATGGCGATGCTGGAACAGACGATCAGGAAAACCTTGATGATCGACTCGACGGCGTTGCGGGCGCGTTGCTGGGCACGGATGCGCGTCAGGGTAAGTGCGCCGCCGACGATGGCAAGGGCCAGACCGGCCACACCCATGGCGGCATGACTGACGGTCTGCAGGTTGCGGTAGTGCTCGGCGGCCTCCAGCATGGCGGCGTCCGCCTGGCGTGAGGTGATGTTACCGCTGACCAGGTTCTTGATGTCATTGAGCACCAGGTTGAGGCGATCACTGCCCAGGGCGCGCAGTTCCTCGGGCAATCCGGCGACCACCAGTTCGGTAATGATCGAGTTTTCGAACGACAGCCACAGTGCCACCAGCAGCAAGGCCGGTATGCCGCACCAGATGGCAGTGTAGAGGCCGTAGTAAGTCGGCAGCGAGTGCAGGTTGCGTATCGCCCCCTGGGCGACGCTGAAGGCGCGGCGTCTGCCGAGCCAGTAGGCGAGGGAACTGAGCGCCAGAAGCACTGTGACGAGCAAGGGTGCGTTCATGAACCTGCCAATGCATTCATACAAGCAAAAGCGGGTGGCCGGATCGCTCCGGCCACCGCCGCGGGGTTACATCGACATTGCAGTGAGGTTCTTCGCGTCAGCGGCGAACTTGCTGCGTTCCTCTTCGGGCATCGGAATCAGACCGCGATCGGACAGGTAACCGTCTTCGCCCCAGGCCTTTTCACTGGTGAACTCGGCCAGGTATTCCTGCATCCCCGGAATCACTTCCGCGTGCGCTTTCTTGACGTAGAAATACAGCGGGCGGGAGATGGGGTAGCTGCCATCGGCAATACTGTCGAACTCGGGCTTGACGCCGGCGATGGCGGAGCCCTGGATCTTGTCGAGGTTCTGATCGAGGAAGCTGAAGCCGAAGATGCCGAGCGCGTTGGGGTTGGTGTCCAGCTTCTGCACGATCAGGTTGTCGTTCTCGCCGGCTTCAACATAGGGGCCGTCTTCACGCACCGTGTGGCAGGCGGCCTTGTACTGGTTCTTATCGGCATTCTTCATGGCCTTGATAAAGTCGAAGGTCTTGCAGCCGCCTTCCATCGCCAGTTCGGCGAAGGCGTCACGGGTACCGGAGGTGGGGGGCGGACCCAGCACTTCGATGGCCTTATCGGGCAGGGCGGGATTCACGTCCTTCCAGGTCTTGTAGGGGTTGGCAACCAGCTTTTCGCCGCCCTTGGGATCCGGGACGTCCTTGGCCAGCGCCAGGTAGATATCGCGCAGCGAAAGCTCCATGGGAGCGGCCTTCTTGGAGTTGGCAATGGCGATGCCGTCATAGCCGATTTTGACCTCGACGATGTCCTTCACGCCGTTTTTCTGGCAGGTCTCGAATTCCGACTGTTTGATGCGGCGCGAGGAATTGGTGATATCGGGGGTTTCCACGCCCACGCCGGCACAGAACATTTTCAGGCCGCCGCCGGAGCCGGTGGATTCGACCTTGGGCGTCTTGAACCGGGTGGTCTTGCCGAACTGCTCCACCACCACCGTCGCGAACGGATAGACGGTTGAGGAGCCGACAATGCTGATGTAATCGCGCGCCGACTGCGCGCTGACGCCACCGACGATCGCTGTTGACAATGCTGTTGCTAACAGGATTTTGCTCTTGGACATGATGTTCCTCGCATGGTGTATTAATCTATTAAACAGTAATTTATTAAATAAACTTCATAGAAAGAGTTAAGTGTAGATTCGCACTGCTCAGCGGTTCCATTCCGGTGGCGCTGGTACGCAAACGCGGCGCGCCGGTGACCGGCTCGGCTTCAACGTGGCGCAACGATACAAGACTTAGATGACAGCTTTATTACGGTTGAGCGGGCCGGGTCGGTGACCGGCAGCGGAAACCGGCGCCGTAACAGCATCCGAACCAGGCGTGTCGACGCGGTTCGGTCAGGCGAAATGACTGCGCAACCCCTCGGCGGCTGCGCGGATGCGTCTGAGTTCCCCGTCTTCAAGGCGTTGCAGATTCTTCCACTGCAGGGCGGTGCGCGGGTGCCGTTCGAAGCGTTCGCGATGGCGTTGCAGGAAATCCCAGTACAGCGTGGTGAAGGGGCAGGCGTCGGCGCCGGTCGCCTTGGCGGGATCGAAGCGGCAACCGTCGCAGTAGTTACTCATGCGTGCAATGTAGCGCCCCGAGGCGACGTACGGCTTGGAGGCCAGCCAGCCGCCATCGGCGTATTGCGACATACCCAGGGTGTTGGGCAGCTCAACCCACTCCACGGCGTCCGCGTATACCGCCAGATACCATTCATGTACCGCGCGCGGCTCGACTCCGAGCAGCAGGCAGAACAGGCCGGTCACCATCAGGCGCTGGATGTGGTGCGCGTAGGCGTATTGCAGGGTCTGGGTGAGAGCGGCACGCAGGCAGGCCATATCGGTATCCCCGGTCCAGAAGAAATCCGGCAGCGGCTGGTATGCGTGCAGTGCGTTCTGCTGCAGGTACTCCGGCATCCGCGCCCAGTAGAGGCCGCGCACATACTCGCGCCAGCCGAGGATCTGACGTATGAACCCTTCGGCGGATTCGATGGGCGCCTGTCTATCGCGCCAGGCCTGTTCGACCTGCGCCAGCACTGCGTGCGGTGTGATCAGCTTGAGGTTCAGCGCCGCGGCCAGCAGGGAGTGGTAGAGGAACGGCTCGCCGTTCCACATGGCATCCTGGTAAGGGCCAAACAGGGCCAGCCGGTTGGCGACAAAATCATCCAGGAGTCGACGCGCGTCCTGCGGCGTGACCGGCCAGGCGAAGTGGTCCAGGTCGCCCGGGTGGTGCGGAAACTGTTGCCGCACCACTCTCAGCACCTCGCGGGTCGTGGCATCCGGGCTGAACGAGACGGGCGCCGGCAACAGGCCGGGACCCTGTCGGTCGAAACTGCGGCGGTTGCGTGCATCGAAGTTCCAAGCCCCCCCGGCCGGCTGGTCCCCGTCCATGAGCAAACCGCTGCGCCGGCGCATGAAACGGTAGAAATGCTCCATGCGCGGCTGCCGGCGCGTGCCCAGCCAGTCCCCGAACGCCTCGGGTGTGATGAGAAAAGTCGGGTCCTCGTGCAGCTGCAGCGACACGCCCGCCGCTTTGACCGCAGCGGTGAGTTCCTCCTGCACTCGCAGCTCACCCGCCCGCAGCAGGTGTACGCACTGTGGTCGCAAAGCGCCGAGGTCTGTGGCGAGCGCCGCGCCCAGCGTGGCGTGAGGATGGGTGCCCAGTGCCCGGTAACGCACTCTGACGCCGCGGTTGGTCAGCTGGTCGCGATAGTGACGCATGGCGGACAGGAACAGGGTGATGCGGGCCCGGTGACTCCACACGTGGCTCGCCTCGCTGCGCGTTTCCGCCATCCACACCAGGTCCAGGTCGGTGTCCAGGCAGCCCAGTTGCGGATGGCAGTCGCCCAGCTGGTCGCCGAGTACCACCACCAGGTTGCGGACCCGCCGGCGGGGCTGGTTGCTCATGGTTCGGGATGCCTCGTCAGAGTTGCTGTAATAGCTTTACAAATATTGTACATCGTGTATAAGTAAGCTGTACAGGTGAAAGTATTCACGAACTGCAGGAGGGCGCCGAGGTGGCGACGCAGCTGGTCTGGTTCAAGCGCGATCTGCGCGTGCATGATCACGCCCCGCTGGCGCAGGCGGCGCGCAGGGGTCCGTGCCTGTGTCTGTACCTCTACGAGCCCGAGCTGCTCCAGTCCCCGGAGTTCGATGCATCGCACCTGGAGTTCATCAACCAGTCGCTGGCCGAACTGGACCGGGAATTGCGCGCCCGCGGTGCCGCGCTGGTCACGCGGGTGGGGGAGGCGACCGCGGTGCTGGAGCAATTGCAGCGTGAATTTGCGTTTGAGGCCCTCTGGAGTCACCAGGAAACCGGCAATCGTATCACCTACGACCGCGACCGACGCGTCGCCGCCTGGGCGCGCCGGCACGCCGTGGTCTGGAACCAGCTCCCCAACCATGGCGTATTCCGCCGCCTCGACAGCCGCGACGGCTGGGCGCGGCGCTGGGAAGCGTTGATGACGCAACCGGTGGTTTCGGCACCGGCACAAGTTGCGGGCGTGGCCGGTGTCGGCAGTCAGGGCATCCGCGCTGCGGCCGCGCTCGGTCTGGCCGCCAGCGAGCGGGTCGAGGCGGTCAGCGGCGGCGAGGCTATCGCCCATGCAACGCTCGAGTCGTTCCTGCAGCAGCGCGGTGTCAACTATCGCGCCGACATGTCCAGCCCGGTGCAGGGCTGGAACGGCTGCAGCCGGCTGAGTCCCTATCTCGCCTGGGGCAACCTGTCGATTCGCCAGGTGGTGCAGGCGTCCCGGCGCCGCAGCGCGGAGCTCAAGGAACTGCGCGCCCGGGGTGAGGAGATAGACCGGCGCTGGTTGCCATCCCTGAATTCCTTCAGTCAGCGGCTGCACTGGCACTGTCATTTCATCCAGAAACTCGAGGACGAGCCGGGCATCGAGTTTCACAACATGAACCGTGCCTTCGACGGGCTGCGCGAGGATGCTTTCGATGGGCAGCGTTTTCAGGCGTGGTGCGCGGGACAAACCGGCTATCCCATGGTCGATGCCTGCATGCGCGCGCTGGCGCGCGGCGGCTGGGTCAACTTCCGCATGCGTGCCATGCTGGTGAGTTTCGCCAGTCATCATCTCTGGCTGCACTGGCGGCCCACCGCGCAGTACCTCGCCAGGCTGTTTCTGGATTTCGAACCCGGCATCCATTTTTCGCAGATGCAGATGCAGGCCGGCACCACCGGCATCAACACGGTACGCATCTATTCTCCGGCCAAGCAGGTGGTCGATCAGGACCCCCAGGGGCTGTTCATCCGCCGCTATTGTCCCGAGCTGGAAGGCGTGCCGGACGAATTCCTCGCCGAACCGCAGCACATGCCCGCGGCGGTGCAGCGCCGCGCCGGCTGTCGCATCGGCAAGGACTATCCGGCGCCCATTGTCGACCACGCCAGCGCCTACCGGGAAGCGCGCGAACGTATCCACGCCGTCAAACGCAGTGCCGAAGCGCGCCGCCTGGCCGGCCAGGTGTACGAAAAACACGGCAGCCGGCGGCGCCCGGCGCGCCGCACGGCGAAGCGCGAGCGCAGTGGCGGTGCCGATACGCGAGGCGTACATGACTGAAGCAACCGCCGCCGATGCCCTCCGCCGGGAGCGACCGGTATTGTTTTACGACGGCGGCTGCCCGCTGTGTCGCAGAGAGATCGCGCACTACCGCAGGCTCGATCGGGCGGGACGCGTGGACTGGGTGGATCTTCACGCGGAGCCAGACCTGGCGGAACGTTACGGGGTGCGCTGGCGCGCCGCCATGCAGCGTATCCATTTGCTCGAAACCAATGGACGTATGGTGACCGGCGCGTATGCGTTCGCCGCCTTGTGGCGTCGTCTGCCCGGTTACCGCTGGCTGGCGCGACTGCTGTCGCTGCCGGGCGCACTGCCTGTGTTGGATCGCGGTTACACGATTTTCGCGCGCTGGCGCTGGCATCGGCGCAGGGCCTGCGACGCTGCGTGCAACACCGACTGAATGTTGCCCATACCCAGAGCAACCTGAGCACAGTGAAGGGCGCGGCCGCAGCAGGGCTGGCGGTTGCTTATACCGCCGGGCTGCACCCTATGATACGGACGTCGTTTCCGGCGAGATGTCCCCATGGAACTTGAACAGTGGACGGCCACGCTGACTGAATCCGCGGTGCGGGTGGCGGTGCGGATCATGGAGTACCTGCCCAATATGGTCGGCGCGGCGCTGCTGTTGCTGCTCGGCTGGGGGGTGGCAAAACTGCTGCGCTACGCGACCCGGCAGTTGTTCGAGCGCATTGTGCACAAGCTGGCACGCAGCCGTCCGATGGACACGCGTGTCCAGCAGCCGCAGTCCTACAGCGCGGCGCCGGACATCGCCAGCAGCGTGATTTACTGGGCGGTGCTGGTGTTTTTCGTGCTGGTGGCAGCCGAGGTGCTGCAATTTCAGGTCATCTCCAATCTGCTCGGTGAGCTCACTGCCTATCTGCCGCGGCTGTTCGCGGGCCTGCTGATCCTGTTCGTCGGTCTGTGGCTGGCCGAATTCACCCGTGCGCTGCTGAGCCGCAACGGCGCCCGTATCGGCGTCGACCAGGCAGAGGTTCTCGGTCGTCTGGGCCAGGTGCTGGTCTGGTTGATCATTTTCTCCATTGCCGCCGGCCAGATCGGAATCGACAACACCCTGCTGGTGGCCCTGGTGGTGACGCTGTTCGGTGTGACACTGGGGGGTATCGCACTGGCTTTTGCGCTCGGTGCACGCACCACTGTCAGCAACATCCTGGCGGCCCATGCGCTGGCCCAGACCTACAGCAACGGTGACGTGATCCGCATCGGGGCCCTGGAGGGCCGGATCCTGCGCATCACGCGCACCCATGTGGTGCTGGAGACCGGTGAGGGAACGGCAACCGTTCCGGCTGGACAGTTCGGTGAACAAGTCGCGGTACAGCTGTCCAAGACCCGGTCATGAATCTGCACACCCGCCTGGGTCTTGCGTTCGCCGACGCCCATCCCGCAGAGGCGGCCGGCGTGCTGGCAAAGCTCCCGGTCGAAAAGGCGGCAGCGCTGCTGCTGTCGTTGCAGCCGCGGGCCATGGAGCGGCTGCTGGAGGAGTTGCCGGCCGATTTTGCCGCCGAGTGTCTGCTGACGCTCGAGCAGTCCGCTGCCTGCCGGTTGCTGGTGTCGCTGGACCTGGAACTGCAGATGCGCGTGTTGCGTCGCCTGGACGCCCGCCAGCGCGATGACCTGTTGCGTGACCTGAAGCCGGAGCTGGTGGCCACCCTGCGGCGCGTCCTGCGCTACCCGGATGATACCGCCGGGGCGCTGATGGAGGCGCCGCTCGCCAGCGTGCCCGACGATATCTCGGTGCGTGAGGCGCTCAAGCGGGTGCGGCGGGTGCGCCGCGGTCTGAAGTTCTATGTCTACGTGGTCAACAGCCAGGAACAGCTGACCGGTGTCGTGACGCTGCACGAGCTGCTCAACGCACCCGCTGCGCGCCCGATCAGCGACATCATGGTGCGCAAGGTGGTCAGTCTGCGGGCCGGCGAAACCATGCAGTTGGTGGCGCAAAGTCCGTACTGGCGCAATTACAACGCGCTGCCGGTCACCGATCAGGACGGCGTGCTGGTCGGCGTTATTCGCCAGCGCAACTTGCGACGTTTCCTGGACAGCCGTCAGATCCTCAATGGCCCGGGCAGCGGTGTGGGTGTGATCCTGAGCGTCGGCGAGCTTTTCTCTGTGACCGCCGGGCAGTTGCTCTCCACGCTGATGTCGGCGGCCATGTCGGACGGCGGTCGGGGTGCGGCCGGTGATGGGTACAACGATGACCGGCCCCGATAATCGCGGCGTATCGCGGGCCCTGACCGAGGCCTATATCGACCAGTTTCCGCAGGAAGCCATGGACGTGCTGGAGGCGGCGCCGGTGGCCGAAATCGTGCAGCTGCTGCGCGCTGAGTCGCTGGAACGCGCGGCACGGGTGTTGACCCGCATGTCGTCCGGCCTGGCCGCGGAAGTACTGCTGCGCATGAAGCCGGAGCTGGCACGCCGCTGTCTGACCGCCATGGACCCGGGGCGCGCGGCGATTCTGCTCAGCAGTCTGGACGAGCACAGCCGCAACGCCCAGCTGGAGGCCCTGGATACTGCGCTGGCTCAGGAGCTGCGTGAACTGATGGCTTATCCCGAGGGCAGCGCCGGGCGCCTGATGGAACCGCGCGCCGCCAGCATGCCGGCGCGACTCACGGTCAGACAGGCACTGGGGCGGCTGCGGCGTTTCTCGGCGCGCGATGCGGCGCTGCTGGTCGTTACCGACGACGCCGGCAGACTGGCCGGTCTGCTGGAGCTGGCCGACGTGGTGCGCGCCGACCCCGGCAAGCGGCTCGCCGAACTGATCAGTTATTCCCCCGCGCGCGTCACTGCGCTCACGCCGCGCGAAGAGATCGTTGAGTTGTTCGCCCGCCACCGTCTGCGCCTGTTGCCGGTGGTGGATCTGGAGGACCGGCTGCTGGGCGTGATCCGCCAGGCGACGGTGATCCAGGCGGCGCAGGAGGAAGCCGCTGCCGACCTGCAGGCGATGGTCGGCGTGGGGCGCGACGAGCGCGCCCTGTCGCCGCCGCTGGTGGCGATGCGCAAGCGCCTGCCGTGGTTGAACATCAATCTGGTCACCGCCTTTCTCGCCGCCGCCGTGGTCGGCATCTTTGAGAACACCATCGCCCAGTTCACCGCGCTGGCGGTACTGTTGCCGGTGGTGGCCGGTCAGTCCGGCAACACCGGGGCGCAGGCACTGGCTGTCATCATGCGCGGCCTTGCGCTGCGCGAAATCCGCCTGCGGCACTGGCAGCGGGTGTTGTTCAAGGAAACGCTCGCCGGGCTGTTGAACGGTGTGGCGATTGCCCTGGTCACCGGCCTCGGGGTGCTGCTGTGGAGCCAGTCGTGGGGACTGGCGTCGGTCATCGCCGCGGCCATGGTGATGTCGATGGCGCTGGCGAGTCTGTCCGGCGCCGCCATTCCGCTGCTGCTGACGCGCCTGGGCCAGGACCCTGCGCAGTCGGCCTCAATCATACTGACCACCGTCACCGACGTGGTCGGGTTCTTCAGTTTCCTCGGCCTGGCGACCGTGTTCGCCCGATTTCTCTAACCGCGGGGCAGGGCCGTGCCGTCACGCTGGCCGCCCCCGCAAACCCAAGGAGGACGTAATGTTATTCAGACAGCTGTTCGAGCCGGACTCGAGTACCTACACCTATCTGATCAGTTGTCCTGACACCGGCCAGACCGCTCTGATCGATCCGGTGCTGGACACGGCGCAGCGCGACGCAGCGTTGCTGCAGGAACTCGGTCTCCGGCTCACCTACAGCGTCGATACCCATATCCACGCCGATCACCTGACCGGGGCACGGCGTCTCAAGCAACTGACCGGCAGCCGCATCGTCTACCCGGCGATCGATGAACTGCCGTGTGCCGACCTGGGGGTGCGCGAGGGTGAGGCGCTGCGTATCGGCACTATCGAACTGCATCCCCTGTTCACCCCGGGCCACACCGGTCATCACCACGCCTACCTGATCGACAACGGCACCCAGCGTATGCTGTTCAGCGGCGATGCCCTGCTGATCGACGCCTGCGGCCGCACCGATTTTCAGTCCGGAGATGCGGCGACCCTGTACCGCAGTATCCACGAGAAGTTCTTTACCCTGCCGGACGAGACGCTGGTATACCCCTGTCATGATTACGAGGGCCGCTGCGTCTCCAGTATCGGCCAGGAAAAGACCCGCAATCCGCGCCTGGGCAAGAACCGTTCCCTGGAGGAATTTACATCCATTATGAACGGTTTGGACCTGCCCTATCCACGCAAGATCGATTTCGCCGTGCCCGGTAATGAAGCCTGTGGCATGTGCCCGGACAATGTCCCGGAGCAATACCGGCGGGTGTGCGAACGCCACGACCAGGGTTGAGGTTGCCGGGGATGCTCGCCGCCGGGAACTTAATTGCCCGGAAACAATCAGGACCTACACTGCGGCGCAGACCGTTCCAACCAAGGAGGATGTCAGCATGACCGTTCCCGCCGACCAGGTGCAATTCGACGAAAACCCGCTCTCCGCAGAAGAGCTGGCGCGCCTGCATGCCTACTGGCGTGCCTGCAACTATCTCGGTGCGGGCATGATCTACCTGCAGGACAACCCGCTGCTCAGGGAGCCGCTGAAGCCGGAGCACATCAAGCAGCGCCTGCTCGGCCACTGGGGCGCCAGCCCGGGGCTTGCGTTCATGTATACGCACCTCAACCGGCTGATTATCAAACACGATCTGAATGCCATATTCCTGGCCGGACCCGGGCACGGCGCCCCCGGCGTGCTGGGACCGGTCTATCTGGAGGGTACCTATTCCGAGATCTACCCCAACAAGAGCGAAGACCTGGAAGGCCTGCGGCGCTTCTTCAAGCAGTTCTCGTTTCCGGGGGGCATCGGCAGCCACTGCACGCCGGAAACACCCGGCTCCATCCATGAAGGCGGTGAACTGGGTTACAGCATTTCGCACGCCTTCGGTGCGGCGTTCGACAATCCGGACCTGCTGGTGGCGGTGGCGGTCGGTGACGGCGAGGCGGAGACCGGACCGCTGGCGACCGCCTGGCATTCCAACAAGTTTCTCAACCCGGTGCGCGACGGCGCGGTGCTGCCGATCCTGCATCTGAACGGCTACAAGATCAACAACCCGACGCTGCTGTCGCGCGTCAGCCACGAGGAACTTCTCAACCTGTTCAAGGGTTACGGCTGGACGCCCTATTTTGTGGAAGGGGACGATCCGGAGCGCATGCACCAGGCCATGGCCGCGACCCTGGAACACTGCGTGCTGCAGATTCGCGCCATCCAGGAGGAGGCGCGCAGCAAGGGACAGGCGACCCGCGCGCGCTGGCCGATGATTGTGCTGCGCAGTCCCAAAGGCTGGACCGGTCCGAAGGACGTGGACGGACACAAGGTGGAGGGTTTCTGGCGCGCCCACCAGGTGCCGCTGTCCGGCATCCACGACAATCCTGCCCACCTGCAGATGCTGGAGGACTGGTTGCAGAGCTACCGCCCCGAAGAACTGTTCGACGACAGCGGCAGACTGCGAGCGGAACTCAGGGAACTGGCGCCCCGGGGCACGCGGCGCATGAGTGCCAATCCGCACGCCAACGGCGGCCTGCTGCGCAAGCCGCTGCGCCTGCCGGATTTCCGCGACTACGCGATACCGGTCGCCAGCCCGGCGCGCGACCGGCGCGAGAATACCCGCCCGCTCGGCGTGTTCCTGCGCGATGTGATGCGCAACAATATGCAGAATTTCCGCGTCTTCGGTCCGGACGAAAACACCTCCAACAAGCTCGACGCCATCTATGAAGTCAGCAAGAAACTGTGGCTGGCCGACTACCTGCCCGAGGACCTGGACGGCGGCGAGCTGAGTCCCGACGGCCGGGTGCTGGAAATGCTCTCGGAGCACACTCTGGAAGGCTGGTACGAAGGCTATGTGCTCACCGGCCGGCACGGCTTCTTCTCCACCTACGAAGCGTTCGTGCACGTTATCGACTCGATGTACAACCAGCACGCCAAGTGGCTGGCCATTGCCGACGAGATCCCCTGGCGGGCGCCGGTGTCGTCGCTGAACCTGCTGATCACCTCCACCGTGTGGCGCCAGGATCACAACGGCTTCACCCACCAGGATCCGGGTTTTCTGGATGTGGTGGTGAACAAGAACCCGCACGTCACCCGCATCTATCTGCCGCCGGACGTGAACACGCTGTTGTCGGTCGCCGACCACTGCCTGCGCAGCCGCAACGACATCAATGTGATTGTCGCCGACAAGCAGAAACACCTGCAGTTCCTGGACATGGATGCGGCCATCCGCCACTGCACCAAGGGCATCGGTATCTGGGAGTGGGCCAGTAACGATCAGGGTTCGGAGCCCGACGTGGTGATGGTCGGTTGCGGCGACATTCCCACCCAGGAGGCGCTGGCGGCAACTGCGCTGCTGCGCGACAACTTCCCGGATCTGAAAATCCGTTTCATCAACGTGGTGGATCTGTTCCGCATGCAGCCGGCCGGCGAACACCCGCACGGTCTGTCCGATCGCGACTTCGACAGCCTGTTCACCGTGGACAAGCCGATCATTTTCAATTTCCACGGCTATCCCTGGCTGATCCACCGCCTCGCTTACCGGCGCACCAATCACCGCAACCTGCACGTGCGCGGCTACAAGGAGAAGGGCAACATCAACACGCCGCTGGAGCTGGCGATCAGCAACGAGATCGACCGTTTCAGCCTGGCCATCGATGTCATCGACCGTCTGCCGAAGCTGCAGGTGGCCGGTGCGCACGTGAAAGAGAAGCTGCGCGACCGGCAGATTGACTGCCGCAACTACGCACACAAGTACGGAGTCGATGACCCCCAGGAGGCAGAGTGGCAGTGGGGCTACTGACCGGGGGCGATTCTACAGCGATGGCCGCGGGCGTGGAGGGCTGCTAAAGTAAGGTTCCTGGTACCCGCATGGAGCAGGTAGGGGAGCGACAATGAGTGAAACGGTGAGGGTCCTTCCGGCAGATGACCGCGAGCATATCCGCACCGGTATGTCGGTGGACTCGCTCAAGCGCGCCTACCAGGACAATCTCTTCTATGTGCAGGGGCGCGACTGGGAGGTCGCGACCCTGAACGACTACTACATGGCGGCCGCCTACACGGTGCGCGACCGCCTGCTGGACCGCTGGCTCAGCACCGCCAAGACCTACAAGAAAACCGCAAGTCGCACGGTGTGCTACCTGTCGGCCGAGTATCTGCTCGGTCCGCACCTTGGCAACAACCTGCTCAACCTGGGTATCACCGAGCAGGCCGCACAGGCCGCCCAGGAACTGGGACTGAACAGCGAGGAAATCCTGGAGCAGGAGGAGGAACCCGGTCTCGGCAATGGCGGACTGGGGCGCCTCGCCGCCTGCTACATGGATTCGCTGGCAACCCTGCAGATTCCCGCCATCGGCTACGGCATCCGCTACGAACACGGTATTTTCGACCAGGAAATCCGTGACGGCTGGCAGGTGGAGATCACCGATCTTTGGCTGCACAACGGCAACCCGTGGGAGCTGCAGCGCTCCAAGATCCGTTTTCCGGTCCGTTTCGGCGGGCGCACCGAGCACTATACCGACGAGGAGGGACGCCAGCGCGTCAACTGGGTACCGGAAATACTGGTCAACGGGGTTGCCTACGACACCCCGATACCCGGCTACCGGGTCAACAATACCAACCTGCTGCGCCTGTGGCAGGCCGAGGCCTGCCAGTCGTTCGATTTCCAGGCCTTCAACAAGGGCGATTACTACGGTGCCGTCGACGCCAAGGTCGAGGCCGAGAACATCACCAAGGTGCTGTATCCGAATGACGAGCCGGAGGTGGGCAAGACGCTGCGCCTCAAGCAGCAGTATTTCTTCGTCTCCTGCTCGCTGCAGGACATGCTGCGCCTGCACCTGGCACTGAGTGGCACGGTCGATGGATTCAACGAAAAGTTCGTGGTGCAGCTGAACGACACGCATCCCTCCATCGCGGTGCCGGAACTGATGCGCCTGTTGATGGATGAGCACGGTCTGGGTTGGGAGCACGCCTGGGGCATCACCCGCAACACCTTTGCCTTCACCAACCATACACTGCTGCCGGAGGCGCTGGAGACGTGGCCGGTGCGCCTGATCGGCCGGCTGCTGCCGCGGCACCTCCAGATCATTTACGAAATCAACCGCCGTTTTCTCGACGAGGTCAGGGCGCGTTATCCTGATGACGAGCAGCGTATCGTGCGGCTGTCACTGATCGACGAAAGCGGCGCGCGCTCGGTACGCATGGCGCACCTCGCCACGGTGGGCAGTTTTGCGGTCAACGGTGTGGCGGCGCTGCACACCGAACTGCTCAAGTCGACCGTCATGAAGGACTTCTACGAATTGTGGCCGGACAAGTTCTTCAACGTGACCAACGGCGTCACGCCACGACGTTTCCTGCGCCTCAGCAATGCGCCCCTCAGCCGGCTGATCAGTCGCTGCATCGGTAGTACCTGGCTGAGCCACATGGAGGAATTGCGCCAGCTGGAACCCTACGCGGACGACAGCGGCTTCCGGGATGAGTGGCGGATGGTGAATCTGGCTGCCAAGGGCGCACTCGCCGAGCGGATCAAGAACCGCACCGGGGTCAGCGTCGATCCCGGGTCGCTGTTCGACATGCAGGTCAAGCGCATCCACGAATACAAGCGCCAGCACCTCAACCTGCTGCACATCGTCACACTGTATAACCGCATCAAGCAGGACCCGGGCTACGACTGCGTGCCGCGCACCTTCGTGTTCGGCGGCAAGGCCGCACCCGGCTATTTCATGGCCAAGCTGATCATCAAGCTGATCAACGCAGTGGGCGAGGTGATCAACCGCGATGCGGCGGTCGACGGGCGTCTGCGCGTGGTGTTTTTCCCCAACTTCAATGTCAAGAACGCCCAGCACATCTATCCGGCCGCCGATCTCTCGGAGCAGATCTCGCTGGCCGGCAAGGAGGCCTCCGGCACCGGCAACATGAAGTTTGCCATGAACGGTGCGCTCACCATTGGCACCCTGGACGGTGCCAACGTGGAGATCCGTGCGGATGTCGGTGCCGAGAACTTCTTCCTGTTCGGCCTGAATTCCGCCGAGGTGGCGCAGGTCAGGGCCGCGGGCTACCGTCCCTGGGAACACTACCGCGACAACGCCGAACTCAAAGCTGCCATCGATCTGATCAACTCAGGCGTCTTTTCTGCGGGCGATGCCAACCTGTTCCGGCCGCTCACCGATGCCCTGCTGCACCAGGACCCGTTTATGCTGTGCGCCGACTATCAGCCCTACCTGGAGGCGCAGGCGCAGGTGGAGCGGGCGTGGCGGGACCGCGAGCGCTGGGAGCGCATGTCGATTCTCAATGTGGCGCGTATCGGCAGGTTTTCCTCGGACCGGTCGATTCGCGACTATTGCGACAACATCTGGAACGTGGCCCCGATGCCGTTATGACCCTGACATCGAGTCCTGTGCAGTGAGACCCCATTCGTGCAAACCCGGTTCCCGCTATCCGTTCGGCGCCCGGCCCGATGCGGGAGGCGTTAACTTTTCGGTATTCAGCCGCCACGCGACGCAGGTTGAACTGCTGCTGTACGACAGCGTCACCAGCGGTGAGCCGTTCCAGGTCGTCAAACTCGACCCCAAGGTGCACTGCACGTTTTTCACCTGGCACGTGTACGTGGAGGGGCTGGGTCCGGGCGTGTGCTACAACTGGCGTATCGGTGGCCCGGGTGACGATACCGCGCATACCGGCTTCCGCTTCGACGCGCACAAGGCGCTGGTCGATCCCTGGGTGCGAGCGGTGTGCGACAGGCGCTGGGATCGTCGCCGTGCCGAACAGCCGGGGGCCAACCACGACACGGCGATCCGCGGCATCGTAGTCGACGAGACCTACGACTGGGAGGGGGACCGCCCGCTGCAGCGACCCGCCGAACAGCTGATTATCTACGAGCTGCACGTGGGCGGGTTCACCCGCCACGCGTCCTCCGGCGTTGTGCGGCCCGGCACGTTCGCCGGTCTGACCGAGAAGATTCCGTATCTGCAGGAACTGGGCATCACGCATGTGGAGCTGATGCCGATCATGGCCTTCGACGCACAGGACGTGCCGCCGGGCGTCGCTGCACTGGGACTGAACAACTACTGGGGCTACAGCACCCACAGTTTTTTCGCGCCGCACCCCGGCTACTGCGCCTCGGACCGGGCGGCCGACCAGCTGAACGGCTTTCGCGATCTGGTCAAGGCGCTGCACCGCGCCGGCATCGGGGTGATCCTGGACGTGGTGTTCAATCACACCGCCGAGGGCGGCGCCGGCGGGCCGCTGATCAACTTCAAGGGTTTCGGCAACGAGATGTTCTACCACCTCGATCCGAATGACCGCGCGCGCTACCTCGACTACACCGGCTGCGGCAACATCGGTGAACTGCCAACCACCCGCTGGTGGTCCGCTTCATCACCGAGTGCCTGGAGTACTGGGTGAAGGAAATGCACGTGGACGGTTTCCGTTTTGACCTGGCCAGTGCGCTGGCGCGTGGCGAGGACGGCAAGCCGCAGTATCACGCGCCGGTGCTGTGGAGCATCGAGTTCTCGGATGCCCTGGCGCACACCCACCTGATTGCCGAAGCCTGGGATGCCGGCGGGCTCTACCAGGTGGGGGATTTTCCCGGGTTTCGCTGGCTGGAGTGGAACGGTCGCTATCGCGACGTGGTACGCCGCTTCGTGCGCGGTGATCCGGGCCTGATCAGCGAGCTGGCCACCCGGGTGGCGGGCAGCAGCGACCTGTACCGGGCGGGCGGCCGCTTGCCGGTCAACAGCATCAATTTCATCACCAGCCACGACGGTTTCACGCTCTATGACCAGGTCAGCTACAATGAAAAGCACAATCAGGGGAACGGTGAGGACAACCGCGACGGTCACCACGACAACCTGAGCTGGAACTGCGGTCACGAGGGCGACACCGACGCTGCGGAGATCGTGGCGCTGCGCCGGCGCCAGACGAAGAACTTCATCGCCATTCTGCTGCTCAGCCATGGTGTGCCGATGCTGCTGGCCGGCGACGAGGTGCTGCGCAGTCAGCAGGGCAACAACAACGCCTGGTGCCAGGATAACGAGCTGGGCTGGTTCGACTGGACGCTCACCGAGACCAACCGCGAGATGCTGCGCTTCGTGCGCGAAATGATAGCGTTTCGCAAGCGCCATGCGAGCCTGATGCGCCGGCGTTTTCTCACCGGCGAGCCGGCACAGCCGGGCGGACTGCCCGACGTGGTGTGGCACGGTGCGGAGCTCGAGCGCCCGCCATGGCACGATGCCGAGGCGCGCCTGCTCGCCTATACGCTCGCCGCCATGGAGCCGGGCGCCGCGCACCTGCATATCATTCTGAACATGTCGGATCAGGAGCAGCAGCTGCCGCTCCCGGCGCTGGCGGGACGGCGCTGGTACGGTGCCGTCGATACGGCGCGGCTCGCGCCTTCCGACATACTGCCGGCGCCGGACCAGCAGCCGGTCGGCGGTCTTGGCTACACGGTCGCGCCGCGCAGCGTGGTGGTGCTGGAAGCCAGGCAGGTTCGCGGCAGGCCGTAACCGACCAGGTCAGACTCCTGGGGTCCGGCGGCTCTTACAACCAACAACACAGCACGCGAGGAGTAATCACCATGCAACGGTTCGGACCGCTACTGCGCTTACACACCACCCGCCGCAGCTGGATTCTGCTCTTGCTGGTGCTGGCCTACCCGCTGGCGACTTTCGCAGCCGAGACGCCCGGCGCGCAGATTGACTGGTTGCGGCTGCTGATGGGGCTGCTCGGTGGCCTGGCCATGTTCCTGTTCGGCATGGAGCAGATGTCCGACGGCCTGAAGGGGGCGGCGGGCGACACCCTCAAGGATATTCTCGCCCGCCTGACCCGCAACCGCTTCATGGGTGCCCTGACCGGCGCCTTCGTGACCGCGGTGCTCAATTCGTCGTCGGTGACCACAGTGCTGGTGGTCGGTTTCATCTCGGCGGGCTTCATGACGCTGGCGCAATCGGTCGGCGTCATCATGGGCGCCAATATCGGCAGCACCTTCACGGCGCAGATTATCGCCTTCAACGTGACCCAGTATGCGCTGATCATGGTCGCCGTCGGCTTCTATTTTCTGTTCACCGGCAGACAGGAAAAGACCCGCTACTACGGCGCCATGATCATGGGGCTGGGGCTGGTGTTCTACGGCATGGGCGTGATGGGCGATGCCATGAAACCGCTGCGCAGCTACGAGCCGTTCATCGAGCTGATGACGCGCATGGAAAACCCGCTGCTCGGCATCCTGGTCGGCGCGGTGTTCACCGGACTGGTGCAGTCCTCGGCGGCCACCACCGGTATCGCCATCGTGATGGCGACCGAGGGCCTGATCAGTCTGCCGGCCGGTATCGCGCTGGCGTTCGGCGCCAATATCGGCACCTGTGTGACGGCACTGCTGGCCGCCATCGGCAAGCCGGTGGATGCGCAGCGGGCCGCCGCCGTGCATACCCTGTTCAATATCGCCGGCGTGCTGGTGTGGGTCCTGTTCATCCCGCTGCTGGTGGATATCGTGGTGGCCATATCTCCCGCGTCCCCGGAGCTGAGCGGCAAGGCGCGTATGGCCGCCGAAGTCCCGCGCCAGATCGCCAATGCGCACACGATCTTCAATGTCGCCAATACACTGCTGTTCATCGGTTTCACCACCGGTTTTGCCCGTCTGGTGGAACGACTGGTGCCGGAAAAGGCGCCTGAAGAAAAGCTTATCGTGAAACCGAAGTTTCTGGATGCCGCAGTGCTCGAGGTACCGTCGGTGGCGCTGGAGCGGGTGCGTTTCGAGCTCGGCCACATGGGCGAAATCATCATCGGCATGATGACCGCGGTGCAGGAAGCCTGGGTCGAGCGTAACCGCGCGGCGCTGGATACGGTCCTCAAGATGGACGACAAGGTGGATGTCCTGCACGAGGCGATCCTGGAGTATCTGGGCGAGATCCGGCGTGAAACGCTGACCGATCGCCAGAGTCACGAATTCCAGGCGCTGATGAGCGCCACCGTCAACCTGGAGGGCCTGGCCGACGTCATCGAGTCCGAGCTGGTCGGGCTGGGCAAGCGGGTCATCGACGAGGATATCACCGCCGACGAGACCAGCCGGACGCTGTTCCGGGAGCTGGCCGCCAGAATCACACAGGCCGTGCAACAGGTGGTCAAGTCGATACGCGACAGTGACGAGCAGGCGGCCGCCGCGGTGATTGCCGTGAAGGACGATATCCGCCGCCTGGCGGACCAGGCGCTGGCGCGCCAGTCGCAACGCATCGGGGTGGCGGAAACCCGCAATATCGAATTGATTCGTCTGGAATTCGAGGTTCTGGATAACCTGCGGCGGATCTATACGCTGGCCAAGCGCATCGCCAAGGACTTCGTGCCCGAGGAGGTCGCGGAGAAGGCCTGAGCCGGATTTACCGGCTTGCGGGGTACCGCAAGTGCAGAACCTGGCCGCGAACGCGTCCGGCCGGCTGGATACGCAGGCAGCAGGTCGGTTATGCTTGCTGTGAACCAGCGATTCGACTGCGTATGTTTGTCAAAAACATTCTTTTTACAGTCATCACCGTGGGCCTGTTTTTCGCCGGCCTGGAGCTGGTACTGGCTGTATCGGGCGTGCGTCCCGTGCTGCTGAGCGAAGATCCCCTGGTCGGCTTCGCCGACGATGTGCCGCTGTTCGTGGCAGCCACCGGCGAAGACGGATCAGCCATCCTCAGAACCGCGGACAAGCAGATACGCTGGTTCAATTATCAGGAATTTCCCCGGCACAAAGAGCCGCAACAGCTACCGCATCTTCTGTATGGGCGGTTCCACCACGTACGGTCGGCCTTATTCCGACCGGGCATCGTTCTGCGGCTGGCTGCGGGCCTACCTGAAGGCCGCTGACCCGACGCGCCACTGGGAGGTCATCAACGCCGGCGGCATCAGTTTCGCCAGTTACCGCGTAGCCAGACTGATGAACGAACTCGCGGGCTACCAGCCGGACCTGTTCATTGTGTACTCCGGCCACAACGAGTTTCTCGAGGAACGCTCCTACGGCGGACTTATCGACCTGCCTGGCTGGGTGATCAATCTGAATGCCGCGCTGAGCGGCACACGAACCTACAGCGCAATGAAGAAGCTGATCGACGCCCTGCAGCCTGGCGACCCGGCAAAGGCGCAGCAGGGCAATACGCTCAGTGGAGACGTGGATGAGATTCTCAATCACTCCGTGGGCCCGGACAGCTATCACCGCGACGACGCCCTGAAGCAGCAGATCATCACTCACTACCGTCTGAACATGATCCGTATGGTCAGGATAGCCCGCAGTGCGGGCGCCGACATCGTATTCGTGCAGCCCGCCAGCAACCTCAAAGACATGTCGCCCTTCAAGAGCGAACACAAGCCGGGGCTGGACGCGCAGGCGCAACAGGCGTGGCAGGCTCTGTACGAGCGCGGCAGGCAGTTGCAGGATGCGGGTAATGCCGGCGATGCGCTGGCTGTTTATCGCCAGGCGATGAGTATCGATGATCGCTATGCCGAGCTGCACTACCGGACCGGGCAGGTGCTGTTCGAGCTGGGGCAATACCCGGCTGCGGAGATCGCCTTCAGACGCGCGGTCGAGGAAGACATCGTGCCGCTGCGCATACTGGATTCCATGCAGCGCATCGTTGCCGAGGTCGCGGCGGAGGAAGACGTGCCCTTGATCGATTTTCCCGCTCTGTTGCGGGACGCCTACCTGACCCGTTATGACCATGCCATCCCGGGCGCGGAATATTTTCCCGATCACGTGCATACCAGCATCGAAGGCTATCGAATGCTGGGTCTGGCGCTGTTCGATCAACTGGTCGCGCAGGGTGTCGCCAGCCCGGATGCCTCCTGGAACGCGGCGCGCGTCGAGGCCGTCGGGCAAGAGCTGATCGCGGGCCTGGACCCGACCTACGAGGGACGTGCCTTGCTGACCATGGGAAGAGTGATGGATTGGGCCGGCAAGCACGACGAGGCATACGAGCTGTTCCAGCGCTCGCTGGAGATCCTGGGCCCGAGCCCCATGCTGTATGACCGCCTGGCCAGGTCGGCATTTATCCGCGGCGACATCGATCAGAGCATCCACTACCTGCGTGAGACGCTGCGGCATTATCCGGGCATTCCCGAAGTGAATGGCCGGCTGGGCATACTGCTGGAGAAGCAGGGGGACATCGATGCGGCCATCGAACACTGTCGGGCGGAACTCCAGCTCAATCCCACCGATCACTACACGCATGCCGGGCTTGCCAACCTGCTGGAAAAGCAGGGCGATGACGCCGCGGCGCTGCAACACTACACCATTGCGCTGGAGCTCAAGCCGGATTACGAATACGTGCTGGTAAAGCTGGCCTATCTTCTCATCCGGCAGGAGCGCTACGACGAAGCCTTGATCCACACTCAGGAGGCGTTGCGCATCAACCCGGAGCAATATCGTGCCCACAGTGCACTTGGCCTGATAATGAAACACCGCGGTGAGCTGGAACAGGCGGCAGAGCATTTCGCGCAGGCTTTGCGTCTGGAACCCAGTGACGAGGTCGCGCGGGAGAACCTGCCACTGCTGCCGGCGGCGGTTCACCGCACGGGGGTCGTCGCCGACCTGGCAGAGCAGCCGGGCGGCCTGGCCAAACCGGAGAACTGATCAGCAGGCTAAGGCCAGAGCGCCTTTTCACCAGTATTTTTTCAGTAGCTCAAACAGTCGTGTCGCACCAGCCAACAGTCTGGCGAGCGTGCTCTGGCCGCGAGCGGTTGCGCGGGGCGGGGCCGCGCGTGGCTGTGCGACGGCCTGCGGTGCAGGTGGCTGCTGATCAGCGGCGCCGTCAGGGCCAGCGGCAGTTGCTGTGTCGGCCCGTTGCGGGGTTGGTGCCGGAGCGGGAGATTCATCGAGCGGCGCGGCGGCGGTCGCGCTGCTGCTTGTCGGAGTTGCCGTGTCCAGCGGAAAGGTCACCGGGCTGGGCAAAATTGACATGGTCACGGCTGACATACCCGTCGCCGGTCCACTCCCGCAACATCAGGGTCAGGGTATAAGTGCCGGCAGGAGGCGGGGTCAGCTCCAGCTCATGAACGCAATCCTGCCAGCTCGCGCCCCCCGCCAGTGAACCCAGGGTGACGGCGGCCAGTGCGTGGCCGGTGAAAGCGCCGCCGGCATACGGTTCGGGCAACGCCCACAGCTCCAGCGCCAGGGTGCCGCTGATGTTATCCGGGTTGCGCGGGTTGTGGATGCCTCCGGCCTCGACAACGATGCGTCCCGCTCCGACGCAGCGGTAGCCCACCGGGCCGTCGAAGCGGGGATGGAGGAACAGGTCGCGATTGGGGTAGTTGTGATAGTCGTGGATGCGGTTGAAACCGGTGCCATCCCATTCGGCGATCACCAGTGCAATGGAATAATCGCCCGCTGCGGGAAAACTCGCCCGCGTCTCCGAGTCTACCGGAGCCAGGTAGTGATTGGCCTGTAACGGTCCCAGCGGCAACTCGGCCAGTTTCCAGCCGATCAAGGGACCGCCATGGTAGGGCGCCTGACACGCCCACAGCTGCAGGGCCAGATCGCTGCTCGATGCGCCACTGTCAGCCGTGTTGTCGATGCGGTCCGCGAACAGCGAGACGCGGTCGGCGTGCCACGTGTAGCCACTGTTGCCGTTGAAGAGAATATACGGATGCTCGACCGTGTGTGGGATCATGGCGCCGTTCCCATAGTAACGCTGCAGTTAAACAGCCAGTCAATGCTGTTGCATAACCAGAGCATTATTCTATCCACAAACAGTTTTGGTGCAGCATGTGCCCCCGCAGCGCGTATTGCCGCACCAACATGTCGCCCGGCCGCTCGTGCCGGGTACAGCTTGATTGGCTGATATGCGCCTGATGCCTGTTGAAACTGCGTGACCATTCCTGCCACTTGAATACATGCTGCGCCAACCAGGGCAATAATGGTGCCAACGATACGCTGACGCCAGGGTGATTTTTTTCCGGCAAGCGTCGATGGCGGGTTCGAGGCCGGGGAGCTTGCCGGCTTGCGGATTGCGCAGTGCAGTCAGGGCCTAGCCCGCATTTCTCACCAGATCGACACGATCTCGCTTGATCTGTTCCACAATTTTCCCTCGGAAATACACACTGGTATTCCGCTCAGTCAGAAAATCCCTTGTGAAAACAAATCCGCGGCGCGATATCCGCGCCAACTGGTGAGAAATGCGGGCTAGTAACGACTTTCCGGCGGCCGGTCCGCGGGGCGGAACTCCCGCCCTTCACCCTGGAAGAAACGTATGAAGAACTCGAACAGCACCAGCCTCGTGGTCTGAATGCTGACCACGACGCCCTCGACGACAATCACCGCCAGGTTGCCCACCACGACTACCACGACGGCAGCGACCGGGCCTGCGATGTCCGCAAGCGCCAGTACTGCGCTCTCCAGGGCGGCGTGGGCGAGAGCGAACGCCCCGACCCTGACAAACGAGAGGGTGTTGAGCAAAAGCTCGAAGCTGCTCTGCAGCAGGTTCCCGAAACCGCTGAGCAGTGCCATGGGCGAGCGCTCCATCCACAGCCTGTTGAGGCCGCAAAGCAGCGTTCCTGCCAGCGCCAGCCAGCCCAGGCGCAGATCGACAAAGGCCAGAATGATTCCCCAGTAGACCAGCAGCTGCGCCGCATCGGCCACACCCTTGGAGCGTCCCTCGCCGTGCCAGCAGGTCCCCACCAGGTGCAACATAACACCCACGTTCAGCACCACGGCGCCCACCAGGACCGGCACCAGCAGGACGATGAAGGGCTCTTCGATGGGGCGCACCCAGAGGGGCTCGATCAGGTGTTCGTAGCCGAAGACTTCACCGTAGACAAAACCGAACCCGGTAGCTGCAAAGCCGGCGAACACGAGCAGCGACCAGAGTTGGCTGCGCGAACGGATGAGGAGGCCGGCGCAGAAGATTACCGCACCGTGCCCGACATCGCCGCACATGTAGCCGAACATGAGCGGGACCAGGAGGGCTACCCAGGTGGTAGGGTCCGCCTCACTCACGCCAGGCACGCCGATGGCGCGGGTCGGTTAAAGTTTAGCTGCGCCGGCCGGCCACGGCTTGGTTATCCCGGTTTGCGGATCGAAGGGCAGTCTCAATTCGACATTGGCTCGATACGGCTCCCGGTGTCTGGCGGCTTGCTTGAAGCATTGGAGGCGGTCCACTGCGCAATAAGCCGGCGCAATGCCGTGCGCAGACCGGTTGGGAATTCCCGGATCGCTGCATGCGCGCAGTCGGGGTGTCAGGCAGGGACTAAAATACTAATTAGGTCATGTAAGTACTACTGCTCTCCGGGGAACAGCAAGCCTCTATCGACAGTGTGGCTGTGAGGACCTGGAGTCGCTGGAAAGCCAGCGGGGAGGTTGCAATGAGCAAAGACGTGAGCATTGTGGACGTTGTGGTGCATCTCCACCCCGAAGCATCGCACGATGACAGGGGCACCATCGAAACGCAGTTGCGCGCCTTGAACGGCGTGGTATCTGTGCATTTCAGTGAGGAGAGTCACCCACATGCCCTGGTTGTGGCCTACAACCCGGACGTGATCAGTTCTGAAACGCTGCTGGAAGCCGTCAGGACGGTCGACAGCAAAGCGGTAATGGCCGGTTTGTAGCGGCGCCGGACGGTCAGCATGCTGTCTTTAGGGTTTGCGGCTGGCCGGCCACTGCAGGCGGTGGTTTCTTCACAGGGTTTGGATCAGGAGGACACACGATGGCGAGACTACGGTTCCAGATTGCCCCGGATATCGAGTTTCAGATGGAGCTTGAGGTGGAAGGCATCAGTGAGGACAGCCGCGACTATGATGTCCAGCAACACAAAGTGGAGGTCTACCGCGAATTCGAGCAACGCTTGCGAACGGCGTTTCCCGAAGGTTTCAGGATCGATACCTTCGAATTCGGATTGAGCCAGAGGAGCGGCGATTGACGTGGACCCGGTCGCCGCGCCCGGGTGGGTGCCGGCGGGCGTTCAGCCCAGCCAGCGCGCGGCTTCCTCCATGAAGTCAGGGCGCGGCGGCAGCTCCTGTGCCGGGAAGCGCCCCAGCAGCACCGTGCGCTGCTGACCGGCGGCCGAGAACAACTCGGTGAGTTCCAGCCGGGACACAGTGCCGGTCGTGCCCGGGCCGGCTTTGATCGACATCTGGTTCAGTTCCAGGTGGGTGTTGCGCAGGTCCAGCCAGGCGGCGGGATTGCCCAGCGTCGCGCCGATGTGTTCCAGGCTGTGCTCCAGGGCGTGGGGCTCGCTGCCGAGGGCGAGCAGCTCCGTTTCGACTGCCTGGATCTCCGCTTCCAGCGCAGCCGGATCCGGCGGGCTGGTGTCGTTTGCGGCAAACACCGACTCCAGTCCCCAGTTGCCGGTCTCCATGGCCCTGAGCTTGCGCTGCAGAAGCTGGCGCTGCTGGTCGAGTTCGGCCTTCTTGCTGCGCGCCGCAATAATGCTCTCCAGAGCCTTTTCGATCAGGTAGTCGAAGCCGCGCCGCATCAGTTCGCGGCGCGTCTCTGTCTCGTCTCCGGATGGCCCGAGGTAGCGGTGATCGGAAAAATTCACTGCCACCTGCGCCACCTCGCGCTGCAGGGTGTCGCCACGCAGGTCCATGCCGAAGATGTTCTTCTCGCTGCGCGTCATACTCAGCAGTCCGAAGATTGCGTCGTCGGCAGCCGGTTTCGCTTTGCGCAGGTAATCGCGCATCATCGGGCAACCGGCGATGGTTTCCTGCAGGTGCTCGGGAGAGACGAAAAAAGCACGCAGACGCGGGTCGTTGCGAAACGCCTGGCAGCTGATTTCGGCCGGCTCGGGCAAACGGCCGACCAGGTCTATCACGTGCCGGACCGCGGTCTCGACCGGCGCGCGCAGGCGCTTGCCGTAACCGGGCAGGGCGCGCAGGCGCGGATCGGAGCCTTCCACCACGCGCTCCGTGGCGCGCTCGAGCAGCGCCTTGTCCACCGGGTCGTCGCGGCGACTCGAGGTGGCGAAAAGCGAACTCAGAAAATGCAGCATAAAAGATCACCCCTGTGTCCAGCATAGTACCAGACTGACCCGCGAACCATCGCCGACTGCGCTTTCAATTGCAACACACAGCCGGTACGGTAGTGCGGCTACAGCGCGGTTCAGGAGGTGATTTTGCCGGCATCAGGGCCACAGCGGGCGGGCGGGGAGGCACTGGAACGGTACCCGAAGCTGGGGGTGTTCTACGAGCAGATAACCGGGGACGAAGACGCACGCGTGTGCAAGGACATCCCGGAGTCCGCCTGTCGCCATCTGCCGCGCAACTTCTTCGCCTACCTGGTCTCCAACTCTCTCTCCAAGGTGGCTGACGAGCTCGCCAGCGCGCGACTGGTATTGCCCTGGCTGCTCGGGGCCGCCGGAGCGCCGGCGGCATTCGTGGGCTTTCTGGTGCCGATCCGCGAGGCCGGGGCGCTGTTGCCGCAGCTGCTGGTCGCGGCCTATATCCGCCGGCTGCCGAAACGCAAGGGCGTGTGGATCGCCGGCGCGCTGCTCAGCGCTCTGGCGCTGGCGATCATGGCGCTTGCCAGCAGCACGCTTAGCGGTGTGGCGGCCGGCTGGACGGTGCTCGCTCTGCTGAGCCTGTTCAGCCTGGCGCGGGGCCTGTGCTCGGTGTCGGCCAAGGATGTGCTGGGCAAGACCGTATCCAAGACGCGCCGCGGGCGCCTGATGGGTTACAGTGCGGCGGCGGCCGGCGTGGTGACCCTGCTGGTCGGCGCCGCTGTCGAGGTGTTCGGTGCGCGCACCCAGGGCATGGAGTTTTTCAGCCTGCTCCTGTTCGCCGCTGCCGCCACCTGGCTGCTCGCTGTCGCGCTGTTCGCTGCCATTGTGGAAGCCCCTGGCGCAACCGAGGGTGGCGGCAATGCGCTGGTCGCCGCGCTGCAGAGTCTGTCGCTGCTCGGCAGCGATGTCGAGCTGCGCCGTTTTGTCGTCGCCCGCGCCTTGTTGCTGAGTGTTGCCCTGGCACCGCCGTTTTATGTGCTGCTGGCGCAGCAGCGCAGCGGCGGGGTCACGGGGCTGGGTCTGCTGATCATCGCCAGCGGTCTGGCCAGCAGCCTCAGCGCGCCGCTGTGGGGCCGCATGGGTGACCGCTCCAGTCGCCGGGTGATGGTGATCGGGGCGGCGGCGGCCGGCAGCCTCGGGCTGGCGACCTGGCTGCTGGACACCGCCGGCCTGGCGCTGATGGACTCGCCCTGGACCTATGCCGGCCTGTTTCTGCTCATCGCGGTGTTTCACAGCGGGGTGCGTCTGGGACGCAAAGTGTATCTGGTGGACATGGCCACGCAGGAGTCGCGTTCCGCTTACGTGGCGATCAGCAACACCGTCATCGGCGCAGCGATGCTGGCGGGTGGCGCCGTGGGCTTTGTTGCCGATCTGCTCCAGAGCGCTGCTGTGATCGCCTTGCTGGGGGTGGTGTCGCTGTTCGCGGCGTTCTACATCGCGCGCCTCCCGGAGGTCAGCGGTTGAACCCTGCTTGTCCGCCCAGGCGCAACCACAGGTAGCCGCCAAGGCCGGCGATCAGGGAGGCGGTGAGAATGCCGGTTTTTGCGATCAACAGCTGCTCCGGCTGACCGCCAAAACCCAGGCCGGTGATAAAAATCGACATGGTGAAGCCCATGCCGCCGAGCAGGCCGACGCCGACAACATGACGGGGCTGCATACCTTTCGGCAGTCGGCCGCGCCCCAGCGCCAGCAGCGCGCCGGTGGCCAGGCTGATGCCCGCTGTCTTGCCCAGTACCAGCCCCAGAATGATGCCCACGGCGAGCGGATCGCCGAGCAGCCGCGGCAGCGCGTTGATCTCCACATGGATACCGGCGTTGACCAGCGCGAACAGCGGCAGCACGAACAGCGCCACGGGGTATTCGTAAGCACGCTCCCACTGTTGCAGCGGCGTGGTGGCTTTCGCCGCGGTGTCCTGCAACTGTTCCACCACGGCGTGTTTTTCCGGTTCGGCAAGAATCGGCGCTGACGCTTCGCCGGCGTTGGCTTCGATGGCTTCGAACTCGTCGATAAGGCGGCGGCTGCGATGCAGGAACGAGCGCGTGCCGTGCCGGGGTCGCGCCGGTACCGTCAGGGCGACCAGAATACCCGCCAGGGTCGCATGCACCCCGGAGCCAAGCATCGCCAGCCACACCAGACCGCCGCCCATGAAATAGATCACCGGGTGTCGCACCCCGAGCAGGTTGGCCAGCGTCAGGCCGCCCAGCAAACCGAGCGCGGCGGCGAGGTGCGCCAGGCTGATGCTGTCGGTATAGAACAGCGCGATCACCAGCACGGCGCCCATGTCGTCGATAATGGCCAGCGCCATCAGGAAAGTGGTGAGGGTCGGGGGCACACGCCCGCCGAGCAGCGCCAGGACGCCGATTGCAAAGGCCGTGTCGGTCGCCATGGGAATGGCCCAGCCGTGCATGACCTCGGTGCCGTGGTTGATGGCGAAAAACACCGCCGCGGGCACCACCATGCCGCCGGCGGCCGCCGCCAGCACCGGTAAGGAACGCGCCGGTTCGCGCAGCTCGCCGACCAGCATCTCGCGCTTGATTTCCAGACCGAGGACGAAAAAGAACAAGGCCATGAGACCGTCGTTCACCCAGTGGTGCAGGCTCATGGCGTAGGATTCGCCACCGAACACGAAGCCTATCCGGGTGTTGATGAGGCTTTCGTAGGCGGACGCCAGCGGCGAATTGGCAACCAGCAGCGCGACCACGGTGCACAGCAACAGCAGCGCGCTGCCGGTTTTCTGGTCGCGGATGAAGCGCTGGAAGGGCGTGATGACCTGCGCGAAGCCTTTTTCCAGCACGCTGGTCGCTTCGGCCTCGAGCCTGGAGTCGGGCTGACTCATGGCGCTGTCGCGGCTCGCGCGGCGGCGTGACGGGCTTTGGGAATCGTCATGGTGGTCGGCATGTTACACCAAACCCGCAGTTGTTCTGCACCCGATCCAGCGCGGTTTTTTCTGCCTACGGCGCGCTCGGCCGGCAAATTGTCATTTTACTGCCGCGCTTTTTGCGGATAATGCGCGGGTATCGGATCGATCCCGAAGCAAGGAACCGGAATGCAGCGTATTGTGTCTTGTATCCTCCTGACGGCAGGGCTGGTCACAGCCGGCTGCGGGGGCGGCTCGTCCGGCGGGGCGACGGATGGCAGCAGTGCCTGGCAGGACGGTGTGGAAGCCAAACCGGAGCTGTTCGGTGTCGAGGCGCCGCTGGCGCGCCCGGCCCAGACCAGCGACTACAAACCGCGCAGCGAAGCCGATGCCGGGCAGCGCCTGCTGCTCGCCGCGGGGCTGGACGCCGACTTCGTGACCCGCCACACCGCCAGCCCGGCGGACATGATGGTGCTTTATCCGGATGACACTGCGCCCACCCACGTGATCCTGTGTATCGAACAGCCGCGCAACGGCGTGACGCCGGACGGCAACAGCGGCTTGAATCCGGGCATCCAGCGCGTTGAGCTGGCGAGCGGCAAGATCGAGACCATCCTGCACGGCACCGATCACTGCGACGGTATCCGCATCACACCCTGGGGCACCCTCCTGGCGAGCGAGGAGGCTCCCGATGGTCGCGTTTACGAAGTCATGGCGCCGCTGATAACCACCGGGCACTGGATAGCCGACCGCGACAGCGGCGATATCCGCAGTGCCGTGGACAGCGAGGAACCCAGTGTGCGGGTGGTGCAGCACCGCAATCTGCCGGTGATAGCCTGGGAAGGTCTGGCCATCCTGCCGAGCGGCGTCCTCTATGCCGGTGACGAGCTGCGCCCCGGTGACGAGGGCCGCGACCGCGACGGCGGGGCGATCTACAGGTTCCTGCCCGCGCGTCCGCGCCAGACCGGCAAGCCCATCGAGCGCCTCAACCAGTCGCCGTTGATGGAAGGCAGCAGCTACGCGCTCACGGTGTCGTGCTGGGAGAGTGCCAGCAAGTCGTTCCCGCAATACGGACAGGGTTGCGAAGTCGGCGACGCGGCCTGGGTGCAGATCGACCCCCGCAAAGCCCGGGCCGATGCCAGCGCACGACACGCGACCGGCTACTACCGGCCCGAGGACCTGCACCGGGACCCGGCGTACACCGGACAAGGTGTGCGCTTCTGCTGGACCAACACCGGGCGCGAAGAGGCCGGCAACTACGGTGAAGTGATGTGCGCGGTGGACCCGGCTCCGGTCCCGGCCATACCGACCATCAAGATCGATGCCCGCACCGGTCTGGGCTATCTCGCCGACGGCGAAGCCTACAGCGTCGCGCGCGTCGAACGCTTTGTGGAGGGAGACACCCGCTTCAACAGTTTCGACAATCTGGCGTTCCAGCCCCACAGCGGCAACCTGTTCATCCTCGAAGATCATCGCTACGGCGAAATCATCGCCTGCCTGCCCGACGGCGAGGACCGCGACCTCAAGAGCGACGGCTGCATCGGCATTGCCTCGGTCACCGACCCCAAGGCCGAGCCGAGCGGGTTCTTGTTCGACGCCAGCGGCGAGACCGCCTACCTGGTGCTGCAGCACGGGGAACAGGCCAGTGAGCTGCTCGATTTCGTCACCAATCCCACCGACGGGACCACGGATGATCTGATCAGGATCACGGGGTTCCGGGTGAACAAAACAGATTAGTTCGTGGATCTTGCTGCGGTGGCAAGGTCCCGATCGGCGCCGACCCGTCCCCGGGGCTGGCAGCGGCCGCGGGCAGCTCGCAGCGTTGCCGCGCGCAGGGCAGGGCAGCAACGCGCCCGCTGGCTGAGCGCGACTTGACACTGCCGACCTGCAGGCGCGAGTGACAGACACGCGCAGCAGGTTACTGGCGATTGTCTGCAAAGCTCGCGTAGGAAATCGGCCATTGTCTCTGGTCCGAGGCTTGTGCTAGTTTGCCAGGCCTCTGATGCCTTCTCAGGACGAGAAGGCTATGTACGCACAGGCAATGATGCCAAAGGCAGGGAATGCCTCACTCTGTTTCACACAGCCGCTTGCCGGATACAGGTCTGGTGTGCCTGGTCCTGGTCGCACGGGTTCTCGGTCTGGCCGCTGATGCCGAACAACTTCGGCACCGGCTGGCGGTCTCGGGGAACCGGGCAAGCGCCGCCGATATCCTACGCGCCGCGCGTCATCTGGGTCTGAAGGCCCGCGAAATCTCCAGTGACTGGAACAGGCTCGAGAAGACGCCGCTGCCCGCGCTGGCGCAGCACCGCGACGGCCACTGGCTGGTCATCGCCAGAGCCGATGCCGAACGCGTGCTGGTGCAGGATCCCCTCGAAGCGCGACCGTCTGACACTCCCGCGAAAACTGTTCGAACCCGCCTGGCAAGGCAGGTTGATTCTGCTCACGCGCCGCGCGCAACTCGCCGACGCCAGCACCCGTTTCGGTTTCCGCTGGTTTATCCCGGCGCTGCTCAAATACCGCAAACTGTTCGGCGAAGTGCTGCTCGCTTCGTTTTTCCTGCAGCTGTTCGCCCTGATCACACCGCTGTTCTTCCAGGTGGTCATCGACAAGGTGCTGGTGCACAAGGGCCTGACCACCCTCGACGTGCTGGCCTTCGGGCTGATTGTCGTGTCGATCTTCGAGGTCCTGCTGGGTGGTCTGCGCACCTATGTGTTTTCGCACACCACCAACCGCGTCGATGTCGAGCTCGGGTCCCGGCTCTACCGGCACCTGCTCAGCCTGCCGATGAGTTACTTCGGGGCCCGCCGCGTGGGCGACTCGGTGGCGCGGGTGCGCGAACTGGAGAATATTCGGAATTTCATCACCGGGTCGGCGCTGACGCTGGTTATCGACCTGCTGTTCACCTTCGTGTTCCTGGCGGTGATGTATTACTACAGTCCGCTGCTGACCTATATCGTTTTGGGCTCGATTCCGGCCTACGTCCTGCTGTCCGTGTTCGTCACGCCCGTGCTGCGTGCCCGCGTCAACGAAAAATTCAACCGCGGTGCCGAGAACCAGGCGTTTCTGGTCGAATCGGTCAACGGCGTGGAAACGCTCAAGGCCATGTCCATCGAACCGCAGATGCAGCGGCGCTGGGACGAGCAGCTGGCCGGCTATGTGCACGCCAGCTTCAAGGCCTCGAACCTGGGCAACATCGCCAGCCAGGTGGCAGGGCTTCATCAACAAGGTGGTCATTGTGCTGATCCTCTGGGTCGGTGCCCGGGCGGTGATCCAGGGCGATCTCAGTGTCGGTCAGCTCATCGCCTTCAACATGCTGGCCGCCCGGGTGAGCGGTCCGGTGCTGCGCCTGGTGCAGCTGTGGCAGGATTTCCAGCAGGCCGGCGTGTCCATCAAGCGCCTGGGCGACATCCTCAACACGCCCGCCGAGCCCGGCCACAGCCAGTCGCGGCTCTCGCTGCCGAAGATTCAGGGCCGGATCCAGTTCGATCGGGTCAGTTTCCGCTACCGCGCCGATGGCCCGGAGGTCCTGCGCGAGGTGTCGCTGGATATCGCCAGCGGCGAGGTGGTCGGCATCGTCGGCCGCTCCGGTTCCGGCAAGAGCACCCTGACCAAGCTGGTGCAGCGGCTCTATGTGCCCGAACGCGGCCGGGTACTCATCGACGGCGTGGATATCGCCCAGGTGGATACCGCCTGGCTGCGCCGCCGCATCGGCGTGGTGCTGCAGGAGAACGTGCTGTTCAACCGCAGCGTGCGGGACAACATCGCGCTCGCCGACCCGGGCCTGCCGATGGAGGCGGTCATCCAGGCCGCGCAGCTGGCTGGCGCCCACGAGTTCATTCTGGAAATGCCGGAAGGCTACGACACTCTGGTCGGGGAGCACGGCGCCAGCCTGTCCGGCGGCCAGCGCCAGCGCATCGCCATCGCCCGCGCGCTGGTGACCAACCCGCGCATTCTGATCTTCGACGAGGCGACCAGTGCGCTGGACTACGAATCCGAACGCATCATCCAGCAGAACATGCAGGCGATCTGCCAGGATCGAACCGTCATCATCATCGCCCACCGGCTGTCCACGGTGCGGGCCGCGCAGCGCATCCTGGTGATGGATAAGGGCCAGATCATCGAGCAGGGCACGCCACGACGAGTTGCTCAGCCAACGCGGCCAGTATGCGCACCTGCACGCACTGCAGAGCGGGTATGGTGTGCAGGTTGTACGGAAGTGAATTCTTCACATCGAGGACGCGGAGGACACAGAGAAAGACTTTCTTGTGTCTGGGCGGATTCACCCAAGAGCAGAGGAGCGGCATGGACAGCGCGGAACTTGATGAACTAACCGAACGTATTATTGCTTGTGCGATTGCGGTACACAGAGTGTTGGGGCCTGGTCTGCTCGAGTCCACGTACGAGGCCTGCCTGGCACATGAGCTGGATAAGAAGGGGTTTCATGTCGCGAGGCAAAAGGAGATTCCGATCACCTACAAGAGTGTGAGACTGGACTGCGGCTACCGGGTCGACCTGCTGGTGAACGACACTCTGATACTAGAGTTGAAATCCATCGAAAAACTTCAGCCGATTCACAGGGCACAACTGATTACCTACCTCCGGCTTGCTGACAAACCCGTTGGCCTGTTAATGAACTTCAATGAACCGGTACTGAAAGATGGAATAGCACGCTTAGTGAACAGCCCTGACACACATAAATCTCCGCGCACTCTGCGCCCTCGATGTGAACAATGAAACCGAACCACGAACTTGACTTCCTTCCTGCAGCCCTGGAGATCCAGGAGAAGCCGCCTTCGCCGGTGGGCCGAACCATCATCTGGGCGATTGTCGCCTTTTTAGGCCTGACCGTGTTGTGGGCGATGCTGGGTGAGATCGACATTGTGGCCACGGCCCAGGGCAAGATCATCCCCAGCGGGCGCGTCAAGGTGATCCAGCCCATGGAGATAGGCGTGGTGCGCCAGATCCATGTACAGGAAGGGCAGCGGGTCGAGGCGGGTGATCTTCTGATCGAACTCGATCCCACCGCCACGCAGGCCGATCTCGGTCGCCTGGAGATGGAACTCATCGCGGCGCGGCTCGACCAGGCCCGCTGTCAGGCGCTGGAACGCCTGACGGCCGAAGCCGTCGGCGACGCAACACAGAGCCCTGAGGCAACGCTACAGGTTCCGCCGGCGCTCGCGCAGGAAGCGGTCGCCTCGGCCATCGCGCTGCAGGAACAGCTGCTGGATAGCGCCTGGTCCGAGCACCGCGCCCGCTCGGCGGCCCTGGACAACACCATCGCCAGCCGTGCAGCCGAACTGGCGGCCCTGCAGGAAGAGGTCAAGAAACGCGCCGGCACCCTGCCGTTGATCACCAAGCGGGCCAAGGCAGTCCGAAGAATGGTCGACAAGCAACTGAGCGCCGAACAGACCTGGCTGGAGCTGGAAGAAGAGCGCATCGAGCAACAACAGGAACTGGCGGCACTCAAGAGCCGCACCCAGCAGGTCGAGGCTTCGATTAGGGAGGCGCGCGAGCAGCGTCAGGCGCTGGACGCGGAGTTCCGGGGTGGGCTGTTGACGAAACTCGCCGAGACCGAACGGCGCATCGACCAGCTGCAGCAGGAGCGCGTCAAGGCGAGCCAGCGCACCGAACTGCAACGCATGACCGCACCGGTGGCCGGCGTGGTGCAACAACTGGCCGTGCACACCATCGGCGGCGTCGTCACCCCGGCGCAGGAGCTGATGAAGATCGTGCCCGAGAGCGAAAGCCTGGAGGTGGAGGCCTGGGTCCTGAACAAGGACATCGGCTTTGTCCAGGAAGGCCAGGCTGTTGAAGTCAAGATCAAGACCTTCCCTTTCACTCGCTACGGCACCATCGATGCCGAAATGCTCGACGTATCCAACGACGCGGTCACAGACGAACACAAAGGTCTGGTCTACGCTGCTCGGGTGCTGATGAAAGACTCGGTGATCCGGGTGGGCGAAAAGCTGGTCAATCTCACACCGGGTATGGCCGTGACGGTGGAAGTGAAAACCGGTAAGCGCAGACTGATCGAGTTCATCCTGAGTCCGCTGTTGAGGTATAAGAGCGAGAGTTTGGGTGAGCGCTAAGATGTCAGCCGAAATAGGGGTCAGAGAACAATTATCTCTAATATAGGATCGGTTAAAGGAACGGCAAGAACACCCGTGAGTGACTTCACTGAGGAGACTGTCAATGGCAAGGAAGCCGAGATTCAACCTGATCGGGATGCCGCAACACGTTGTGCAGCGCGGTAATAATCGTAACGCCTGTTTTTTCGAGCAGGCAGATTACCGTTTCTATCTGGACAGTCTGACGCAGGCCACCCAGAAGTACAGGTGTGTGATTCATGCCTATGTGTTGATGACCAACCATGTTCATCTGCTGGTCACGCAAGAGGTGGAGTATGGCGTGTCGCAGTTAATGCAGTCGGTGGGCCGGAAATATGTGCGCTATATCAATGACACGTACAGGCGTACTGGTACGCTTTGGGAGGGCCGGTACAAAGCCAGTCTGGTCGACGCCGAGAGCTACCTGCTGACCTGCTATCGGTACATTGAACTGAACCCAGTTCGAGCAGCAATGGTGGAAGGGCCCGGCCAGTATGCGTGGTCGAGTTACCGCTATAACGGGCTGGGGAAATCCGATGCGCTGGTGACGCCGCACGAGCTCTATGTCGCGTTAGGTGATGATGACGAGGCACGCCGAGCAGGATACCGTGGGTTATTTTCTCAGCATGTTGATGGGGAAATGCTGCAGTCCATTCGGAAAACACTGAATCAGGAACTGGTGATGGGCACAGATAAATTCAATGATGAGATTGAGCGCCAGTTGGCTCGGCGCGTGAAGCCGGGCAAGGCAGGGCGGCCGCGCATTGAGCGCACGGCATATTAGAAACAATTGTTCTCTGACCCCTATTACGGTTCTCTGACCCCATGTTGCTTCGGGATGTCATTCGGGAAAACGCGTCGACTAACAAAACCAACGGTACGTGTATGGCGTACGGGATCGGAGAGGTAATTTAGCGTGAAGCTTCTGGAGGAATTACTGGGCTTTGTGGTTCTCACAGGACCGCTTTTCCTGATTGTGGTGTGGCTGCCCGTTGAGCATTTGGGCGGCGGTAAAGCTTGTCCAAGAGGCTTCGGGCGAGCAAGACGAAATTCCCATTGGTCGCTGTAGTTCTTCCTGTGTTTTTTGTCTTCCGTTTGCGGACGAGATTGCAGGGCGTCTTTATCTTAGTTATCTCTGCACCACTGAGGCAGGGATAAAGGTGTTTCAGACGGTCGACAGTTACCCGAGAAGTATTGGGATGGAGACGGTGCGCCGAAGTTTATCCTAGGAGGTGGGCTAGATACGGAGATTCCTTTAGGGAAATGGATCCATGATTATAAGACCGACCAGTATCCCTCGGTCTTCAGAATTAAGAAATTCCGATTCTGGTACTTCAATACGCAGACGGGCGAAGTTCTTGGCGAGCTTATCAATTTTAGGTTTGGAGGGGGGTGGATTTTGCACACATTCAGTCCGGAGGAGGAAGTGGGCCTTCGTGTGATCGTGCAGGTAGGGCGTACCGCGGATAACTTACTCGAAATATTTAAGCCGGCCTCATTGAGTTGATCAGGGAGAATAGTCATGCCAACTCAGTTCGGAGATTGTTTTGAGCAGGCCCAGTTAGCGCAAGGCGGCATACGCCTTCGAATCTCACGCAAGGGATGTTCGGGCAGCAAAATACCGATTATGTGGCTAAGCTTACCTCCAATGCGGTCGGGATGTCGGACACGCAAGCAAAATTATTTGCAGACACGTATTCCGTTGTTGACCAATTCACAGATCCTGTCAGCGGTTTTTCCGGTACCGTATTTGAAAAGGACGGTAAGAGATATTTCGCCATCCGCGGAACCGAAGTGGCCTATCGGCAAGCATCCAGGATTGGCTCGCCAACGTGGCCGACGTTGGCGCCGATGGGATCGCTATTACTCAGGGGCTGGCAATGTTTAACTGGCTCCAGCGACTCCAGGGCGCCAGCGGTCAGCCAGTGGTCCAGTACGTTTATCATGAGGCAGCGGTTGATCCGGACGGGGAATACGATCCCGGCTGCGATAGAAAGCACTCTTGCTCCGGCGAACGGTTTGCTTTCAGATCCACAAGCATCCATGACCGTGACGGGCCATTCTTTGGGCGGCCATCTGGCCATGATGCTGAGCCGTATGGCACCGAGTCTGTTTGATGCGGCCTATACCTATATGGCTCCCGGGTTCGATACCAGCTGTGGAGCACACGTCGCCGCTCACCAGCGAGGGGTTCTTCGGCTTGTTGCGGGACGTCTCGGTAGGGCCTGTCACTGGGCCGGTTGGCGCCGCGTGGGATGATGACGATCCTTTCGCACATGGATGTGCCTGGCGATATCGTTCACAGCATCGGCAATACGCCGGGCAGTCAAGATGGATTTCATGTCCCGTTTTCCGAGAGCGGCCAATCAGGGTCCCTATCGATGCGCATAGTAAAGTGCAGATTACCGACGCATTGGCGGTCTACAACTTGCTGGGCAGTCTGAACGCGAGTCTGACGCTGAGTGACATCACGCCCATTCTGAAAGCGGGCGCCAATACACCGGAGGAAAGCCTGGAGGGCATTGTCAATGGTCTGGGCGACCTGTTTGGCGTCGGTACACAGGTCGCTACCGACAACCGGAACGCTTTGTATGCCCGAATTCAAGCGATTCAGGCCGAGCTGGTCTGGTATCCCCAGATCGCTTTGACCTCCCTGCACGATGATCCGCCTCAGGCCATTGCGACTGCCGCCAAGGTGGACAAAGGCTTTCTGTATGCACTGGAGCACCTGAATCCCTTTGCCGTGGTCGGAGATGATTCGCTGTACATCGGCCTGGATCCGGCAAAGTTCTCGTACGACTATCTGCTAGATCGCGCCAGCTTGCTGGAGGACAAACTGCTGCGAGCTGTGAATGATTATCCTGTTAGCGATTTCGGTCCACACCCGTTCGGCACTGGGCCGTACGCGGGGAAGCCGGTTCACTATATCGACATAGCCAGTGGTTATGACGTCAATGTCTATCGTGATGCCGGTATCGGACCCACGATTATATTCGACAGCGACGAAGACAGCGGAGTGCCCATTCAAGCGTCGGATCACGTCGATCACATCTATGGTCGGGGTGGCCAGGATATTCTCCAAGGCGGTGGTGGTAACGACTATCTGGAAGGAGGCAAGGACACCGATACCTATGTCTACAACTCCGGCGACGGCTTCGACACCATCCTCGATAGCGACGGCCTGGGCCAGATTCTCTTCAATGGCATTACACTGACCGGCGGAAAGCAGACGGCGGTCGGCGCCAATACCTGGTACGACGAGATCAATGATGTCCGGTACACCCTGGACACAACCCAGGCCAATGGTTTGCTGACCATTACTCAGGGTGCTGACAGTTTCCAGGTCAGGGATTTCCAGTCGGGTGAGCTGGGCATCACGCTGGAGGACTACACCGAGACGGTGTTTAACGACCCCACCTACCAGATCATTTACCGTGCGGTACCGGATAGCTGGACGAAGCTCAGTATTTACGAGGATCAGGAAATCTACCTGCTCAATGCTGATGATGTCGTATTCGAGGGCACGACTCGGCTCGACGAGCACGATTTTCTCATATTGGGGGGGCGGGGTAACCACCGGGTGTTTGCAGGCGAGGGAGATGACATTGTTTTTGAGGATGTGACCGGCGATTACCCGCCCCCGGTGTGGCCGGAGGACTGGGCGGGCGTGCCGACGCCGGACTACCCGAACGACTGGATCCACAATGCTTCGGACGATACGTATTACGGCGAGGCCGGCCGCGATGCGCTGGAGACGGGTGACGGCAACGATCGCCTGTATGGCGGCACCGAACAGGATCTGTTGTCCGGCATGGGGGATGACGATTACCTCGAAGGCAACGAGGGCGATGATGTCCTGACCGGTGGCGCCGGCAAGGATGTCCTGAAGGGCGGCACGGGGAACGACGATCTGTGGGGGGATGGGAACTGGTACTTTAATGGAGCCGAACCCACCTGGACCGTGTCGCGGACCGGGACCTTCAAGGTGAATCTCGGCTTCAACTACAGCGCGGATATCGGCGGCACAGATATCTCGTCCAACGACGATATCGACGAGTTGTACGGCGGCGCGGGCGATGACCTGCTGCTGGGTGGTGGCGGCGATGACCTCATGTTCGGTGAAGGCGACCGGGACACCTTGTTCGGGCAATACGGCAATGACTATCTTGACGGCGGCGCGGGTGACGACCATCTGCGCGGCGATGTCAAAGTGGGCGCCCTGATCGACGATCCCGACAACCTCGGGCACGACGTGCTCATCGGCGGCAGCGGCAACGACCTGATGGAAGGCGGGTTCGGCGACGACGTGATGTTCGGCGGCGATGATGACGATATCCTGGAAGGCGATTTCGACCTCAAACCCGAGTGGGCCGGGGATGATCACCTGGACGGCGGTCGGGGTGCCGACGAACTGTACGGCGGCCCGGGCAACGACACGCTGATCGGTGGCGAAGGGAATGACCATCTGCTCGGCGATATGGACGCGGGTGCGCTGGTCGACGCGCCGGAGAACATCGGTCGGGACGAACTGAGCGGCGACAGCGGCGATGACGTGCTGGAAGGCGGGTTCGGCAGTGATGCCCTGTACGGCGGTGACGGCAACGATATCCTGCGCGGCGATTTCGACGTCAATCCCGAGCGCGCCGGCAATGATCACCTCGACGGCGGTGAGGGCGCCGATGCGCTGTACGGCGGTCTGGGGAACGACACCCTGATCGGCGGGACGGGGACCGATACCCTGGAAGGCGGTCAGGGCGATGACCGCCTGGCCGGTGGTGCCGGCAGCGATGTGTATGTCGTCAACGCCAACGAGGGCAACGATGTACTGACCGACCGCGATGCCGGGCCGAACAGCGACCGGCTGGAACTCGGGGCCGGCCCTGTCCGCGCTGCAGGCGCGCCTCAGACGCTCGGGATCCGACCTGGTGCTCGGCTTCGCCGATGCGACCAGTTCCGTTACCCTGAAGAACTATTTCCTGAGCCCCGAGTACGAAATCGAGGACATCGCCTTTGCCAGCGGCGTCAGCTGGGCGCCCACCATCATCAAGACCGGCTTTTCCTACGTGCCCGAGGACAGCGACCTGATCATCGGCCCGGCGGACGGCGCGACGGTGTTCGGCGACGCCGGCAATAACGTCGTTCTGGGCAGCGATGCCCGGGATTACCTGTATGGCGAGGCGGGCGACGATGTGCTGGTAGGTGGCGCCGGTGACGATGAGCTGATCGGCACCGGCTGGGATGCCGGCAAGGACACCTACATCGGGGGCACCGGCAACGACAGCTTCTTCGACCGGGATGTCGATTCCGCCGATACCTACATCTTCAACGTCGGCGACGGCCAGGATCGTCTGCAGGACAGCGGCGGCGGCTTCGATGTGCTGCGCTTCGGCGCCTTCATCACCCCGGCGGACGTGTACGTGTCGCAGAACCGGGATTCGGGTGACCTGATTGTCGGTCTCCGTGGCGTCGAGGATAAAGTCACGGTCGAGGGTTTCTTCAAGGCTGATCGTTTTACGGGTCTCTTCACCAACCAGATCGAGCGCATCGAGTTCGACGACGGCAGCGCCTGGGATCTGCAACAGATCGTCGACCGGATCGAGGCGACGCCGGGTACCGCGTTCGATGACGACATCCACGGCACGGACGCCGGTGAAACCATCGATGCGCTGGCCGGCAACGATACCGTGCTGAGCTACGGTGGCGACGACACCGTATTCGCCGGCGAGGGGAACGATTTCCTCAATGGCGGCGACGGCGACGACCGACTGCACGGCGGTGTGGGGAACGACACCTTCATCGGCGACGCCGGCGACGATACTCTGTATGGTGGTGAGGGTGACGATATCTTCTGGGGCGAAGGCGACGGCGATGACACGATCTCCGGCGGCCCCGGAGACGACAATCTGTTGAACTGGGTCGGTGACGACACCTACCTGTATGACCTGGGCGATGAAGGCCAGGGTATCCAGGATTTCAGCGGTTACGACCGTCTGGTGTTCGGCTCTGGTATCGGCGTGTCGGATCTTGTGTTCTCAGGTGATACCGGCAACTCCTTCGGTACCCTGTCCATCACTATCACCGCCAATCCTGGCACCATCACACTGGATCGCTGGGGCGGCGAAGGACGCATCGAGGAATTCGTGTTTGCCGACGGCACGCACCTCACGGCCGACCAGATCAATGCGCTGGCCAACGGGGAGACGGTAGCGCTGGATGAAAAGCCGCCCGTGCTGAAACAGCCTCTGCCGGGTCGTTCCGTCAAGATCAATACGCCCTTTGCGCTGACCCTGCCGGCCGATCTGTTCTCCGATCCCGACGTCGGCGATAGCCTGACGCTCACCGCAACGCTGCCCGAACAACAGGGGGCACCTGGGCAACAGTCGCTGCCGGCCTGGCTGTCGTTCGATCCGCTGACCCGCACCTTCACAGGCACAGCGGGCAGCGCCGATGCGGGCATCTTGACCGTCGAAGTGCGGGCCACCGATACCTCCGGGTTCAGCGTCAAGGACAAATTTAACCTTACGATCGGCGACAGCGCCGATCAGAATCTGGTGACCGGCAGCGCGGGTGACGATACCCTGCTGGGTACGACCGGGGCGGATCTCATGGTGGGCGGCGATGGCAACGATCAGTTGTCCGGCAACGACGGTAACGACGTGCTCATCGGCGGTGCGGGTCAGGACACCCTGGACGGCGGGGCCGGCGACGACACGCTTATCACCGGGACCGGGGGCAGCAGCGTGTCTGGCGGCGATGGCGACGATACCATCCTTATCAACGGCAGCGACCTGATCGATACCGGTGCGGGCGACAATACTCTGTGGTTCGCGGCCAATCCGGGCGGGGCCAGCCTGGTCAGTTCGGGTTCCGGGCACAACCACTACATCTTCAGCAGCAACTTCGGCCGCGTCACGATCGGAGGCAGTGGTGGTAGCGATGTGGAGCCGAAGCCGGTGGCAACGTTCAGCGGCTACGATTCCACCAGCGGATTTTCCCTCGGGCTCGGTTCGCTGGTGATTCGTGCCGAAGACGGCAGCGAACTGCGCTTGACCGACTTTGATCCCGACGATGTGTATGGCTTGACCACCATCGGCAGTTTCCGCTTCAAAGACGGCGTCGAGTTGAGCTATGCCGAATTTATCGGCCGGGGCTTCGATATCGCGGGCACCGGGGAAAATGACGCGCTGTCCGGGACCAACATCACCGACCGTATCGCCGGTCGCGATGGCGATGACACCCTTTCCGCCGGGAAGGGTGACGATACCCTGACCGGCGGTCCGGGCAACGACAGGCTGGAGGGCGGAGCAGGCGACGACGTCTACGTATTCAACCTGGGCGACGGCATAGATACGGTGATGGATGTCAGCACAGCAACCGAGGCGAACCGCATCCGTTTCGGGGCCGGTGTTGCACTGACCGACCTCGAGGTGTCCGTGCACGGTGACACCGTCACTATCGCGGTCGGTAATGGCGGGGATGCCATCAACCTGGTGCACGACGACCCGCTCAATGGGGATATCTCGCGGATTGTGTCCGTACTGGAATTTGCGGACGGCAGCGAGGCGACGCTCGCGGACATGATTCCGGCGGCCGACGCAACGATCGTCGGATCCGACGACGCCGATGTCCTTGTTGGTACTGGCGAAGACGATGTCATCGACGCGGGGGGCGGGCATGACCTTGTATTCGCGCTCCAGGGCGATGACCGTGTCATGGGAGGCCTGGGACGCGATATCGTCTTCGGTGGCCGTGGCAACGACATCTTTATCGTCACCGGAAATGATGGGGCCGACGACGTCTTCTTCGGCGGCCCGGGCTTCGACACTATTTCCGGTGGTGGCGGTGACGATTCCGTCCGGCTACACAGATTCAGTGCCCGCAACAGCGTGGAGGCGATAGACGGTGCCGACGGTGCCAACCGTATCGCCGGCACCCGTGGCTATGACAGCATTGACCTCAGCGCCACGCGCGTCAGTAACATAGATTATATCGACGTGGGTGCGGGTAATGACGTGGTGACCGGGACCGTCAGCCGTGATGTCATTGTCGGCGGGAGAGGCAATGACGCCCTGAATGGAGGCGCGGGTGACGATGTCTATCTATTCGACCGTGGCGACGGCCGGGATCGCATCGTCGACCTCGACTTGAGCGTGAACAACGATTGGTTGCAATTCGGCTCCACGATTCGGCATGACCAGCTCTGGTTCAGCCGGGCGCGCGATGATCTCAACATCAGCATCGCAGGCAGCAGCGATCGGGTCGTGATCGGCGACTGGTTTCTGGGGCCGGAACACCAGATCGAGGCCGTGCAGGCCGGCGACGGTTACGTGCTCGACCACAGCCGCGTCGACCAGCTCGTTCAGGCGATGGCGGGTTTCACGCCACCAGCCAGTGGCGAACTGGACCTTTCGGCTGATCTCCGGGAGCCGCTGGAACCCGTCCTGGCGGCAAACTGGCAGGCGGCTTAGGAGCCTGTCCGAACCAGCATGTCGCTACTGACCTCGTGCCCGCAGAGGATTCGGACACGCTCCTCGAGCGTCTCGCGCCTTACTGGGCCGAGCGCCGTCTGCCCCGGTTCGGATGGGCTGCACTGAGCTCGAATCGGAGAGCTTGGAAACGAGCGGTCCATACCGGTCGACCTTGCCAAGCACCAGCATAAAAGAATAAACAATAACAATAACGTAGACGAACAAGCGCGCGACAAATTGGTGTGCTGTCAGGGTTGCTGAACCGCGCCGTAAGCCCTTCCGCCGAGCCGCCACCAAACGGCTGGTTGGAGGTAACAGCCCCTTGCCGCTGGTATGCTTTGGGAACACAATCGCGCTTTTCCAGTTGTCCGCCCCCGGGTCGATAACCGGACATGGATTACGGGAAGGGACCATGTCGGCGGAAACCCCCAGCAAGATCGATATTGTCAACGAACGCTATCTGCTCAGTCAGGCGCTGCTGAGCGCGACGGCGAGCATGGCGCGCTGCACCGAACCGGGCGAGGTGCTGCGGGCGATCTGTCATTCCTTCGCCACCGCCAGCGACCACATCAAACTCGCCTGGATGCGCCTGGGCGAACTCGATGCGGAAATTCTGCACCCGGAATATGCCGTGGGTTCTGCGGCGGTGTACGCGGGCGGGTTGCAGATCAGTCGCAACCCGGTGCGTGGCGAGTGCCCGGTGATGGACGCCCTTGCATGCTGGGACACTGTGTCTGGCGACGTCACTGCCGACAACTCGCCGGTGCTCGAGGCGATCGAAAACAGGGCGGCTGCGAATGGCAATCTGTCGCCGGCCTACGGGTGTTTCGGCAAGGCCGGTCTGTGCTCGGTGGTTGCGCTTCCGGTCGGCCAGCGCGGCGGCGAGCTGTCGGGGATTGTGGCGCTCTATTCCGATCTGCCGGGCTACTTCGATCGCGTCGGCACTGAGTTTTTCTCCGCCTTCATTCATCTCGCCAACGCTTCCCTGGAGCAGTGCAATCTGCTGCGCAACCTCACTCACATGGCCAGCCATGACGTGCTCACCGGTCTGATGAACCGGCGCGGGACGCAGGACTGCATGGAACACGAACTGGCGCGAAGTGTGCGCAAGGGGCGGCCCTTGTCCATCCTGCTTTTCGACATCGACCGCTTCAAGCTGGTCAACGACCGGCTCGGGCATAAAGAGGGCGATGGGGTTCTCAAAGCGGTCGCCGATGCGGCGCACGGCATGCTGCGCGGCGAGGACTATTTCGGCCGCTGGGGTGGTGAGGAGTTCATCTGTGTGTTGCCCGACGCGTCGCGCGGGGATGCGATGGCTCTGGCCGAGCGCATGCGCAAAACCATCGGGCATACCCGGGTTGAGGCATCGTCCGGTGTCCTCGGGGTAACCGCCAGTTTCGGGGTGTCCACCTTTCCGCACGACGGCGACAGCATCGACAAGCTGATTGCGGCGGCCGACGCCGCGTTGTACCAGGCCAAGCACGCCGGGCGCGACCGCTGTGTGAGCGCGGAGGTGGTCCAGCAGGACATCTACAGCATCGGCAACATGCTCGATTCGGCTCTGTCGGAAAACCGTATCGTGCCGGCCTATCAGCCCATCGTCGATCTGGCCACCGGCAAGGTGGTCGCCGAAGAGACGCTGGCGCGCATGCTCACGCCGGATGGTCAGGTCGTCGAGGCGGCGCATTTCATCGCCGCCGCCAGTCAGCTGCAGCTGTTGCACCGGATCGATCAGGCGATTGTCATGCAGGCGTTTTCGCATTGTGTCGTCGGTCTGCAGAGTGGCGTGAACCGGCTCGATCACTTCGTCAACATCTCGGCCGACCTGCTGCGTCACTCGGAGCTGGTGGACGAGATGCTGCAGGCAGCGCGCAAATACTGCAGTGGCTGTGGCGGTCTGATCGGCGACGTGAAGCCCATGGTCATCGAAATCACCGAGCGCGAACTGCTCGCCGATATCGACACCGCGCGTGACATGCTGATGCCGTTCATCGACTTCGGACTGCGCCTGGCGCTGGACGACTTCGGCAGCGGCTATTCCTCCTACCAGTATCTGGCGGACCTGCCGATCGATTTCCTGAAAATCGACGGAACACTCGTGAGGCGCATCGACGAGCCCAAGGTGCGGGCGATTGTCCAGGGGATACAGGACACCGCCGACGCCTTGAACATCACCACCCTCGCCGAGTTCGTCGAGAATGCCCGTACTGAGGCGATTCTGAAGGAGATCGGCGTGCACTGGGGGCAGGGTTACTACTACGGCAAGCCGGCTATCGTCCATCAGCAGGGGCTCACCCTCGCGCCCGGCTGCCCGTGTTCGCGGGACGGCACCAGCGGCTCCGCTTAGCCGCACTGCGCAAGGTCTTTCAGCGCGGCACACTGACGGCGGCGACGCCGTACAGGATCACCGCGCTCACCACCACCAGCGTGAATCCGAAATGCATGGCGAGCAGTGTGGCGAGCACGGCGCTGATCACCGATGCGCAGCCGTTGATGCCCCACGCCCAGGGGATCAGCTCGGGCGTTCGTTGTCCGACCCGGGTGATGCCGAGGGGAAACGGCAGGCCCATGAAGAACGCCAGCGGCGCGATGAGCACCACGGACATCAGGATGCGCAGGCTGTCCGCGAGGCCGGCAAACGGCGCCAACAGTCGGTCGAGCGCAAGCAGATAGACCAGACTCGCGACAGCTATGGCCGCGACTGCAGCGGTGACGGCGGCACCGGTCCGCACCAGGCGCTGCGAGTAAAGACTGCCGGCGCCGGCAAACAGCAGAAACGCCGTCAGCACCACCGCCACGGCGTACAGCGGATGGTGCAGGAACAGGACGAATTTCTGGATAAAGGCGATTTCCAGAAACAGGAACGCCAGCCCCAGGGCACTGAAGTAGACCAGCACCCGCCAGCGCTGCGTGCCCGTTACGCCCGCTGCGGCGCTGCGGCGCAGGAACCATAGCGGCAGCAGGATCAGCACCAGACTCGCGGCGACCGCCTGCACCAGGGTGGCGGCCAGGATAAGGTAGCCGGTATCCAGCAGCGGCACGCCGCCACGCCCGAACAGCGTCAGTATTTCCGGCAGCGCGCGCCAGGTGAAGAAACGAAAGAAGTAGGGCTTGTCATCGGTGGCCGGCTCCAGGTTGAACTTGTAGTCGGCAATAAAACGGTCCCGCTCCGGCCCCAGCAGGGCCTGTGCGGCCAGATACAGCTGCGGTTCGGCCATGACATTGAAGCGGTTGACCTCGGCGGCATCGATGCCCGGGTAGTAGGCGACATCGAAGCTGCGCGCGCTGCAGAACTGGCGCAGTGCCTCCAGCTCGGCGGCGTCGAAACGCCCGTTCTTGACCAGCAGCGTGCTGGTCTGCCAGCTGCGTATCAGCGCCAGCCGCTGTTGCGGGTCGTCGATGCCGAGTTTCTCCAGCGCGGTGATGGCGGTGGCGAACAGCTTGGGCGCATCGCGCGACGGCATCTTGATCCAGCGACTGATGGCGAGATAACCCCCCGGGCTGAGCCTGCCGAGATAGGCCTGCAGGGCCTCCACGGTGTAGAGGTAGCTTTCACTCAATGCGTACAGCCCCGCAGAGGAAGCGCTGAAACTGTCTACCAGGGCGACCTGGATGAGATCGTAGCGCTCGGTCGTGGTGCTGACAAAGCCGCGCGCCTCTGCCGTGATAATGCGTACATTGTCGGCGTCGAACAGATGACCGGCGAAATCGGCATGCGTCTGTTTCACCAGGGTGACGATCTGCGGATTGAGTTCCACGGCGTCGATATGCCGGGCCCCGAGCTGACGCGCCTGCAACACTTCGCTGCCGCCGCCGGCACCCAGGATCAGAACCCGCCCGGGCTGTTTCAGGTGGTAGGGCAGCGCCCAGGTGAGCTGGTCCAGGAAGGCCAGCGCGGCGGGGTCGCCGCCTGCCGCGGTGATGGCGCTCGGGCCGTCGCCGTCGACGAAGATGCCGAGCTGTGCCGGCGGACCGGCACTGGCGGTCAGGCTGAGTCCGGGTGCGTGGCGCAGCGGGATGCCGGTGTGTTCGGTCACGCTGATCAGTCCCAGCGGGCTGGAGTGCTGCTCGATGACGCGTGTACCGCTGATGTTGAGCGCTTCGCTCAGGCCTTTGTAGGGGGACATGACCGGTTGCAGCCAGGCTGTCGGCAGCAGCAGCGCCAGCAGGGCCGCCAGCGGCAGCGCGATGCGCAGTGCCGCGGGACGCATGCGCAGTTCCAGAACCGCCAGCCAGGCCGCGCCGATACCCAGCGCCGCGAGCAGTTTCAGTGCGCTGGCGGGAAACACCAGAAACAGCAGCGCGACAATGCCGAGACTGCCCAGACCGGCGCCGAGCAGATCGGCGGCGTAGATGCGCCCGACGTTGTCGCGGTACTGCATCAGCGCCAGCCCGATGGCGTTGGCGACGAACAGGAACGGCAGCGCCAGGTACAGGTAGATCGCCGCCAGTCTCGCCCACTGGCCGGGGTCCCAGAGGATTTCCTCCGGGCTGAAGCCGCTCGCGCCGGCGAGCAGGTAGCCGACCGGCATGGCGGCGGCGAACAGCAGCAGGTTGCAGCAGGTAAGCGGCGCTGAAACGTGCCTGCAGATGGCGCTGCAACAGCGCCAGAACGGCGCCGCTGATACCGTAGCCGAGCAGCGCCAGGCTGATGATCATGTAGGCATAGTGATGCCAGTGACTGATCGAAAACAGTCGCACCAGCAGTATTTCATAGGCGAGTGCCGTGGCGGAGGCGAGCAGCACCGAGTAGCGCGGCAGGTCAGGGATGGAGGCGCGCAGCGGCTGCATGGGGTGTCTCGGCTATGGGACCAGGGGGCTGTTCAGTGACCGCCGGTCAGCGGTACGAAGGCGACCGGCAGTATCTGCCGGGTGCGGACCTCACCGTTCACGCTCTTGGTCACCAGCAGCAGCTGCTGGGTCATAAAGTGACTGCCCACCGGGATAATCATGCGTCCGCCGGGTTTGAGCTGCTGGATCAGCGGTGGCGGCACATGGCTCGCGGCGGCCGTGACCACAATGGCGTCATAGGGCGCATGCTCCTGCCAGCCGTAGTACCCATCGCCGATGCGCACCTGGACGTTGTCGAAACCCAGCCGCGCCAGACGCTCGCGTGCCGCTTCACCCAGTGGTTCGATGATTTCGATGCTGTACACCTGCGGGATGAGAGTCGCCAGGATGGCGGCCTGGTAACCGGACCCGGTGCCGATTTCCAGCACCCGGTCCTGCGGGCCGCAGTTCCAGCAGGTCGGTCATGATGGCCACGATATAGGGCTGGGAAATGGTCTGGCTGTGGCCGATCGGCAGCGGCCGGTTGTCGTAGGCGTCGTCACGCAGGGCTTCGGGCACGAATTCATGCCGCGGCACGCTGGCGAGCGCGGCTGTCACCCGTGGATCCAGCGTCTGGCGGCCGAGATAGTCGCTGGTTTCGCGCACATGTTCCGCAACGGTTTCCACCAGCTGCTGACGCTGCCGCGCATACTCTTTATCGCTGTCACCGGTTGCGGGCGGCGTGGCGAGCCAGCCGGCCAGCAGCAGCGACATCAGCAGAAAAACACGGTCTATCATCGCGGTTCGTCCCTGTGTCGGTTCCGGTTACTTTAAATAAAGCAGTTCGGCGGCGAGATGCCAGCTTCAGTCGTGGCCCGATGCCAGGCGGTGGGCCCAGCGGGTGGTCTCCGGCAGCCGGTAGCGGGTAGTGCAGCGCAGCACGTAGTCGATCGCCGTCTCCAGGCTGACCCGGTGGCCGATCGAGACAAATACCGGGCTGACGTTGCTGCGCGTGCGCAGCACCGCGCCGATGGTCTCGCCCTTGTCGAGCAACGGCGTCCACTGTCCCTTGCGAAGCCCCGGTTCGCGGTGGTTGCCGAGCAGCCGTGACTTGGCTACGCCGATGCTTGGCAGACCGGTGACGACACCCAGATGACAGGCCAGCCCGAAGCGGCGCGGGTGCGCCAGGCCCTGGCCGTCGCACAGCAGCAGGTCCGGCTGGGTCGCCAGCCGCTCCAGTGCCTGCAGCACCGCTGGCAGTTCGCGAAACGAAAGGTAGCCCGGCACATAGGGAAAACGCGTGGGACTGCGGCTGATAGCCTGATCGTGCAGCTCCAGGCCGGGAAAACTGAGTACCGCGAGCGCAGCACGAGTAGTTTTACCCTGGTTTTCGAAACCCACATCGACCCCGGCGACATATTGCACCGCGCCGAGTGCATCGCTGCGGATCACCCGGCCGCTGAGTCGCTCCTGCACGCTACGTGCTGCCCTCACATCGGTCGGCCAGTCGTAGCGCTGATCGGAATTGTGTTTCGCGGGGTCCATTGCCGCTGGTGCGCCAGCGCCGCTCAATGTTCGCGGTGCCAGATCAATTTGTCGTCCCGGTACACCTCGCGAATACGGTGCAAGGGCACGCTGTGCAGCACGCCATCCTGATCGATAATATCAAAGGCAAAATGATTGTCCGGCTGAAAAAACAGCTCGCGCATCGGTACCCGGATCACAGTGTCTTCGACCCTGTCGTAGTAGCCGATGACAAAATCCCCCGCGCCGAATTGCCGGTCCCAGCGAATGCGGCTCAGCAGTTCGTGGATCGGGATCATGGCGCTCTCGGCGTTGTGCAGCTGCAGCCCCGGCGCGATGCTGCTAGCCTGTCACATGGTGCTTGCCCTCGACGTGGACGCTGCTGGCCTGTGGGCCCCGCTCGCCCATTTCTTCCGCGAAGCGCACTGCGTCGCCGACCGCCAGCTGCGCGAAGTCACCGTCCAGAACGCTGTTACGGTGGAAATATACCAGCCGGCCATCGCCGGTTTCGATGCGGCCGAAGTCCTGGTCCGGCAATAGCTCGACGATGTGCCCGTGCGGCGGGAGCTGGTGCGTCTTGACATGACCGCGACGGCGGCGTGCGTGGTCTTCCAGCTGGCGCCGTATGGCGTTAAAAGCATCGCGCATGGCGACGTAGACGTCCTCGTGGGCGTGGTTCTGGTGCGCCTCACGGTTGGCGACCAGCTCGCTGCCCGGTACCGTCACATCGACGCGCACCCGGTACAGGTTACCCTTGTGGTGATGCTTGTGACCCGCTTCTATCACCACCCGGCAACTCGTGATATCGCGGCGAAAGGTTTCCAGCTTGTCAGCCCGTTCACGGACCTTTGCTTCGATGGCCGGGGAGGGTTCCAGGTTGCGAAATACAATCTCCAAAGGGAGTTTCATGCTGCTTCCTCCTGCTTCTCCTAGATATATGATCCTGCAATAAAGGACGGATCTTAATGATTTTTGTCAATCCGCCGGTTGCGAACGCTTTCGGGGCAATAGTTGAGTGAGATCAAGCATAATCAACAGAGGTTTGTGCTTTAATGATTCTAGTAGTCTTTTGGCTGTTGACCAGACTCACGACATCGGGAGGCCAGCAATGAACAAGAGTGGTGAAGCGCCGATTGTCGGTGCACCGGACCCGGAACTGCGCAACTCGCCCATCTTCGACGAATCCAGTGCCGAATTTTTGTCGCTTGATCTGGAGCTGGAAACCGGGGCCTGTTACTTCAACGATACGGCGTATCCCGTCGGTCAGTATGTGTGCAGCGGGGATGAGCTGCTGCACTGTGAAGAACGGGGTGTCTGGGTGCGTAAGGGCAGCTGCCGGTAGCGCTGTCTCAGCAAGCGGGGCTGGATAATGGACAAGATCGAACCATCATCAGTGGTTGCGCCAGGGCCCGGAAAGCCGGAGCCGCCGGAAGTGCCACCGGGGGTGCCGCCGGAAGAGCCGCCCCCCAACGAGCCACCGGGTGTTCCGCCGCAGCGGCCGGAAGAAGTACCGCAGGAAACGCCGGTCGAGGTGCCGCCCGACGCGCCGGTGGAGATACCGCCGGGCGCGCCGCCGGAAGTCTAGTATGGCTACGTTTGTGGCACCGGAGGGGCGCACCGCAGGAACTCCCTGTCAACTGGTGTCCTGGGGTGAATTCGCCCGCTTGTCGCGCCAGCTCGCCCGCAGCATCCACACGTCGTGGTTTCGCCCCGACCTCATCGTAGCGATCGGGCGCGGCGGTTACCTGCCGGCGCGGATGCTGTCGGATTATCTGAACGTATTCGACCTCGCCAGCGTGAAAATCGAGCACTATTACGGGGTGCGCCGGCAGAAGCAGGCCAGGATCCGCTACCCGCTCGGCGCCGACGTCACCGGGCGGCATGTGTTGCTGGTGGACGATGTCACCGATTCGGGCGAGACCTTCCAGGTAGCCAGCCAGCACCTGCGGCAACGCGGAGAACCGGCAGAATTGAAGACGGCGGTGTTACACCACAAGAGTGTGTCCGGGGTGGTGCCGCAGTATTACGCCGAAGAGATCAGTAGCTGGCGCTGGATTATCTATCCGTGGGCAATGATGGAGGATCTGGGCAGCTTTCTGCAGGAAATGGAGCCTGCGCCCGACAGCGTCGAAGCGTTTTCCGCCTACCTGTTCGCGCAGCATGGCATCGAGGTGGAGCGCGAGACGCTGGAAGAAGTGCTGGGACTGGCGCGGGGCTGATACCGCGCGCTCGGCGTGCGGTGAGTGTGAGATATGCGCCAATGTGAGGGGCAAGAACTCGCGGCTGTGCGCATCGCGGCCGTAGCGCGACGACGCATGCCGCAGCAGAACAAGGAGGCGAGCCATGTTGAACCTGAATCCCGATACCGTATGTTTCCTGATTGCCAGAGCGCGAGTATTCCAAAGCAGGGAAGAGGTGGTGCTGCCGGACTTTACGAACAGCCCGGCGGATGACTGGGGGCGGCAGGTGCTGGCGGATCACGGTGATGATGCCGTGTTGCAGGAATTCAAAGCCACCATTGACGACCTCGAGCCGGATCAGCAACAGGAGGTAGTCGCGCTGATGTGGCTGGGGCGCGGTGAATTCGATGTCTCCGAGTGGGAGGAGGCCGTCGAAGAAGCCCGTAACAGCTGGACGACAGCCACGGCGGAATATTTAATTGCTCATCCCCAGCTGCCCGACCACCTGCTGGAGGGACTGGACCTGCTTGGCTATTCCTGCGAGGCGTGAATCATCGGTCGACGCCGGTGGCGGAACTCCGACGCGGCGCTTGTGCGGTGCCGGCGGCTGTGTCGGATGAAAGGCCGGAAACCGGCACACTGGATGCGTTTGGGGCGCTCTCGCTCTGCACGCATTCGAAAATGTAATCGAGAATGACTTCCTCGCTGCGCAGGCCCTCGGCCAGCGCGCGCTCGCGGCATACAGCGCTGTTGCCGGTGTCAGCACCGCCGGCGGCGGGTGAGATGGCGGGCAGCGATGCAATAATCGCGCAACCGAGCGCGGACAGCCGGGGGAATGTTTTCATTGCGTGACTCCTGCATGGATAGACCGGTCCTGCGCGGCTGCCTGTGTCACGAGGCCGCGCAGCGCGAAGCAGCTATTTAGATCAGCCGCGCGCTCGGGTAAAGTGAAATCATTTGATCCTGTGGATCACCGATGCCGATGGTGATCCGGCAGTGGCGCGCGTTTTTCAACACGATTGGCGGCAGCCGCCCGGCTGCGGCGCCCGGCGGCGGACTTTCCATGGACACACAGCTTCTGAAGACCTTTCTCGAAATCTACCGCACACGGCATTTTGGTCGCGCCGCGGACAACCTCTACATCAGCCAGTCGGCCGTGAGCGCCCGCATCCGGCTGCTGGAGGAGGAGCTCGGCGTCAGCCTGTTCACTCGCGACCGAAACAACATTCAGTTGACCGTGGCCGGGCAGAAACTGCTGCGCTATGCCGAGAGCATCACCACCGCCTGGAATCGTGCCCGACAGGAAATGGCGATGGGCGAGGGCGGGCCCGAACCGCTGGCGGTGGGCGCGGTTCCAAGTCTGTGGGACATTGCGCTGCAGGACTGGGTTCACTGGCTGTACCGGGACTGCCCGGGGGTGGGCCTGAGTGCCGAAGCGCACGGCCCGGAAACCCTGTTGAGAAAACTGCTGGAAGGCAGTATCGACCTGGCCTTCCTGTTCGACGCGCCGCAGCTGCCCGAGCTCATGGTGGCTGACACCATCCAGGTGGCCCTGATTCTGGTTTCGACCCGGCCCGGGCTGGACGCGCAACAGGCGCTGATGGATGACTACGTCATGGTCGACTGGGGTACCTCGTTCGGGATCGCCCACGCGCGACAGTTTCCGGACATGCACGCGCCGCGGGCCAGGGTCGGTCTGGGGCGCATCGCCAAGGCCATGATCCTGGCCTGCGGAGGTTCGGCCTACCTGGCCGAGCCCATGGTCAGCGAAGAACTGAAGAACGGGAGTCTGTTCCTGGTCAGCGATGCGCCCCGGATCGGACGCATCGCTTATGCCGTGTATCCCGGCAGCGGTGGCCGGCGCGAGGTCATTGAGCAGACGCTGTCCTACTTTGCGGGGTCCCCGGCGAACGACGCCGGCGGCGCCTGACAGGAGATGTCGCGGTCGCCGCCGTCGCTGGCATGCAGCCCCTAGCCCGGCTGGTGAGATTTCCGGGCTAGAACGCCCAGTCTTCCACCAGATCGCGCAGCCGCTTGTCTTCCAGACGCCGTTCCAGTTCGCGGCGCGCCTCCATCTGGCGGCGGATGCGCGAGTTGTCTCTCTCGCGTGCCGTCATCTCCAGCCATTCGACGCCGGGTTCGGCGCCGTCGCCGAGCTCACCATCCCAGTCGTCCTCAGCGCTGGCCGCAGCGCCGGGTTTGGTCGATTCAATGCGTGGTTTCTGTGCGCGCGTTCGCGCAGCTGGTGTCTGCATGGTATTCATACCTCTTCACAATGGGTCGGCTCCAGTCGGCCGTTGCGCGGAGGTTTAAACGCTGGCAGGCGCAATTTAAAGCGAAAAAAACGAATCGACACGATCGAAAAAAGTGGTCGTGAGCCGGCTGCGGCGGTCGACCACGCTGCGGATGCGGCCGGTTGCCGCGGCTTGCCGTTTACAGCGGTCGGCTGACGAATTTTATGCGTGGATCCTCGGACCGTGACTCGACACGGAATCCGAGGTTGGTCACCAGCTCGAGCATGTTGTGGTTGCTGGTGAGAATCTCACCGGTCATCTCCCGGAAGCCGCGCTGGCGCGCGGCGTCCATCAGGGCGTTGAGCAGCCGCGAGCCGATGCCGCGGCGCTGCCATTCGTCCGCCACCACAATGGCAAACTCGCAGCTGCGGCCGTCCGGATTGGTGACGTAGCGCGCTACCGCCAGTTCGGTCTCGGCGCCGGGCGGTCCGGTCACGGCGATCAGCGCCAGCTCGCGGTGGTAGTCGAGCTGGGTGAAACGCACCAGCATGTCTTCGGTCAGCTCGCTGAGGCCGCTCATGAAACGGAAATATTTCGCTTCCGGGGACAGCCCGCGCACAAAGGCCTGCTCGATGCCGGCATCCTCGGGCCGGATCGGGCGCATGGTGATGTTGCTGCCGTCCGGCAGTTGCCACTGCGACACCAGGTGACTGGGGTAGGGGTGGATCGCCATATGCGCGTAGCGGTCCAGCGACGGAATGCGGTGTGCAACCATCACCCGGGCGTCCAGCGCCAGGACACCGTGTTCGTCGGCGATCAGCGGGTTGATGTCCAGCGCTTCGATGTGCGGCAGTTCGCATACCATTTCCGAGACTCGCCGCAATACCTGCACCAGGGCGTCCATCTTTACCGCCGGCATGTCGCGCCAGGCTTGCAGCAGCCGGGCAACGCGCGTGCCGGCGATCATCCGCTCGGCCAGGAAGGTGTTCAGGGGGGGCAGCGCCACAGCCCGATCGCGCAGCACCTCAACCTGCACGCCGCCGGCGCCGAAGGTGATGGCCGGCCCGAATACCGGATCGCGGATGACGCCGACCGCCAGTTCGCGACCGTGCAGCGCGACGTGCATGGGCTCGAGCGTGACACCGTTGATGCGCGCCGCCGGTGCCTTGCTGCGCACGGTGTCGATGAGTTCGTTGAAGCTGCTGCGGATGACCTGCGCGCTGGCGATATTGAGCCGGATGCCACCGACATCGGTCTTGTGGGTGATATCGGGTGAATCGATTTTCATGACTACCGGCAGTCCCAGCGACTCGGCGGCGATCAGGGCGGCGTTCGCGGAGTCGGCCGCCAGACTGGGCGTCACCGGAATGCCGAAGGCGTGCAGCAGTGCCCGGGCTTCGGCGCTGCTGAGCATGCGCCGCTGTTCGGCCAGCACGCTCTCGATAATCAGGCGGGCACCGTCGATATCCGGCTCACTGCGCGGCGACAACGGCGCAGGCACCTGCATCAACAGCTGCTGGTTGTGGTAATAACTGCTCAAATAAGCGAACGCCTCAACGCTGGACTCGGGGCTCGTGAAGCTCGGCAGCTGGTGCTGGGCAAAGTGCCGGTTGGCCTGCTGCACCTGCTGTTCCCCCATCCAGCAGGCCAGCACCGGCTTGTTGTTTCCCGCGCGTGCCTCGACCACCGCCTCGGCACAGGCCGTGGGGTCGGTCATGGCCTGCGGAGTCAGCATGACCAGCACCCCGTCGACCGCAGAGTCTTCGAGGCAGGCCTGCACGGCGTTGCGGTAGCGTTCGGCGTTCGCATCGCCCAGTACGTCGAGCGGGTTGCCGTGCGACCAGGCTGCCGGCAGCGCAGCGTCGAGCCGGCTCAGCGTGGCGGCGGAAAGCTCTGCCAGCTGTACGCCGAGATCCACGGCGCGGTCGGTCGCCATGACGCCCGGGCCGCCGCCATTGGTGACAATCGCGATACGGTTGCCGCGCACCCGCTGGGGTGTCGAGAGCAGCGTGGCGGCGGCAAACAGCTGTTGGATAGTCGTGGCCCGCACCGCGCCGGCGCGCTGCAGCGCGGCATCGAACACATCATCGGCGCCGACCAGGGCACCGCTGTGAGTGACAGCTGCGCGTGAGCCCTCCGCCTGGCGGCCGGCTTTCACCACGATCACCGGCTTCATGCGCGCGGCGACCCGCAGCCCGCTCATGAAACGGCGTGCGCTGCGTATGCCTTCCACATAGATCAGAATGCTCCGCGTCTCGGGGTCTTGCGCCAGGTAATCCAGCACGTCGCCGAAACCGACGTCAACTGCATCCCCCACCGAAACGACAGCGGAAAAGCCGATATCGCTGGCGGCGGCCCAGTCGAGAATGGCGGTGCACAGTGCGCCGGACTGTGAGACCAGCGCCAGGCGTCCCGCCGTCGCGGTGTTGTTGCTGAAGGTGGCGTTCAGGCCGGCAACGGGGCGGATCAGTCCCAGGCAGTTCGGGCCGAGAATACGCATCTGGTACGGGCGAGCGTTTTCCAGCAGACTTTTTTGCAGCTCCGCACCCCGTCCAGGGTCTTCGCTGAAGCCGGCGGAAATGACAATAGCGGCGCGCACGCCGTGTTCACCGCAGGCGCGCACGATACCCGGAACGGTCGCCGCCGGTGTCGCGATCACGGCGAGGTCGACAGTCTCGCCAATGGCCGCGATATCAGGGTAGCAGGGCGCATCGGCGACGCTGGCGTGTTTGGGATTTACGGCATACAGCGGGCCGGCAAATCCGGATTCGCGCAAATTGGTGAATACCCGTCCGCCCACGCTGTCGTTCTGCGGGCTGGCGCCGAAAACGGCGATGGCATGCGGCGAGAACAGCTGGTCGAGAAAATGCGGTCCCATATCCGGTTCCCCCCTGGGTGTGCCCGGTATGATCGGTCACGGTCTGGTGCCAAGGCAAGCGGAGCGGGCCCGTGCGGCGAAACTCCGCCGCCGGTAACCGTCCTGGCCTGCCCAGCGCGCTGTGCCGGCGCGTACATTGCGATTTCGGGGCAGAGTCCGATAATAGGCGGCCAAATACACAGTTACGATAGAGGTTCAGACTGATGCGATTCGACACGACCGGTGGGTTGCGCAATACGGTGTTCATACGCGCTGCGCTGGCTGCCGTCTGTCTGCTGGCCGCAGGGTCAGTCCCGGCACAGTCAGTTCCGTTCGCGACCGGCACGGTGGAATACCGCACGCTGGCCGATGAACGACGCTTCGACGGGCGGGTGGAAGCAGTGTTCCGTTCCACCATTTCGGCACAGACCGGCGGCGAAATCATCGAACTGCCGTATGACGTCAACGACTACGTGCCGAAAGGAGCGGTGGTCCTGCGCTTCGACGATACCAACCAGAAAGCGGCGCTGGACAAGGCGGTGGCCAGCGAAATGGAGGCCGAAAGCCGGCTCGCCGAGGCGCAGTCGACGTACCAGCGCAACCTGCGCCTGATCAAGGAAAACGCCGTCAGCAAGTCACAGCTGGAAAAATCCGAAGCCGACCGGAAAACCGCCGAGGCGCGTCTGAAGTCGAGCCGTGCCGCGCGCGACCAGACGCAGGAACAGCTCGATTACACCGTCGTCAAGGCGCCCTATGCGGGGGTCCTGGTGGAGCGTTTCGTCGAGATCGGCGAGCAGGTGCAGGTCGGCCAGAAACTGGGCACCGGCCTGTCGCTGGAAAAGCTCCGGGTCGAGGTCGAGGTGCCGGCACAGTATATCGACCGGATTCGTGATGGCACACCGGCGCGCGTGCGTTTGCCCGGGGCGCAGGAAAACTGGCTGGAGGCCGGCGAGCGGGTGGTGTTCCCCTACGCGGACCCCGACAGCCACAGCTTCACGGTGCGGGTGGCCTTACCCGAGGGCCAGCACGGTCTGTATCCGGGCATGCTGGTCAAAGTCGGCTTTGCGGTCGGCGAGCAGAAGTCCCTGGTGGTGCCCAGCGAGGCAATTGTTCATCGCAGCGAAGTCACCGGCGTCTACGTGGTCGATGCCGCCGGGCAGGTGCACTTCCGGCAGATTCGCGAGGGGCGCGAGGTGCCGGGCGGCCTGACCATGGTGCTCGCCGGCCTGGACGCGGGTGAGCGTGTGGCGCTGGATCCGGTCGCCGCGGTCATCTACCTCAAACGGGAACCCAAGGACGAGACTCATGAGTGAGCGGCTGGGGTTCTCGGGATCGGTCGCCAAACGTTTCCTGCAAACCGAGATAACGCCGCTGCTGGCCCTGCTGGGGCTGTTGCTGGGCGTGTTCGCTATCCTGGTCACCCCGCGCGAAGAAGAGCCCCAGATCGACGTTACCTTCGCCAACGTGTTCATTCCCTACCCGGGGGCCACGGCGCTGGAAGTCGAGCAGGTGGTGACCTCGTCTTCGGAGCAGGTGCTGTCGGAAATCGAGGGCGTCAAGCATATCTACTCGGTGTCGCGTCCCGGGCTGGCCATTCTCACCGTCGAGTTCGAGGTCGGCGAAAAGCGCACTGAGGCCATTGTGCGCCTGTACAATGCGCTCTATTCGAACCAGGACTGGCTGCCGCAGGGACTGGGCGTCGGCCAGCCGCTGGTCAAACCCAAGGGCATCGACGATGTACCGATTGTGTCGGTGACCCTGTGGACTGATGACCCCAATCGCGCCGGCGCCGAGCTGCGCAAAGTGGCACATGCGCTGGAGACCGAGCTGAAACGGGTCCCGGGTACGCGCGACATCTATACCGTCGGCGGGCCCGAACCGGTGCTGCACGTGCTGCTGGATGCCCAGCGCCTGTCCGGTTACGGGCTGGCGCTGCAGGACCTGCGTGAAGCGCTGAGCCAGGCCAACCAGTCCAGTCATGCCGGTGAACTGGTGGCGGATAACCGTTCGGTCGTGGTCAAGGCCGGCGAGCTGCTCGGTGATGCCGATGATGTTGCCGGGCTGGTGGTCGGGTTGCACGAGGGTCGGCCGGTCTATCTGCGCGATGTCGCCGACATCCGTCGCGGTGCCGATCAGCCGCAACAGTATGTCTGGTACGGGCTCGGCCCGGGCGCTGAAGCCGGACCGGCCGACGCCGCCGTGCACCCCGCGGTCACGCTGGCGATCGCCAAGAAACCGGGTACCAACGCGGTGCAGATCGCCGACCAGGTGATCGAGCGGCTAAATGCCCTGCGCGGGATTTTCATTCCCGAGGGCGTACAGGCCACAGTCACCCGCAACTACGGGGAGACCGCCAACCAGAAGGCGCAGACCCTGATCAAGAAGCTGGTTTTCGCCACCACGGCGGTGGTGATCCTGGTGCTTTTCAGCCTGGGAGGGCGCGAAGCGCTGATCGTCGGCGCGGCGGTCATTATCACCCTGGCGATCACCCTGTTCGCGTCCTGGGCCTGGGGATTCACGCTCAACCGCGTGTCGCTGTTCGCGCTGATTTTCTCCATCGGTATCCTGGTCGACGATGCGGTGGTGGTGGTGGAGAACATCCACCGTCACATGCAGCACGGCGATACCAATCTGGCGCAGGCGATTCCGCGCGCCGTGGATGAAGTCGGCGGGCCGACCATTCTGGCGACGTTCACTGTAATCGCCGCGCTGCTGCCGATGGCATTTGTCAGCGGACTCATGGGGCCTTATATGAGCCCGATTCCCATCAACGCCAGTCTCGGCATGCTGATCTCTCTGGCCGTGGCGCTGGTGGTCACCCCGTGGATGTCGTTCAAGCTGCTGCGAGGCGCGCACACCGCGGCGCCGGCGCAGCAGGGAGACGAGGGCAGGCTGGGGCGTTTTTTTCAGCGTATGTTGCAGCCGTTTCTGCGCGGCGACCAGGGACGTCCGGCGCGCTACCTCATGCTGGCGGTGATACTGGTGCTGATCCTGATCTCGGTGGGGCTCGCGGCGGTGCAACTGGTGGTGCTGAAAATGCTGCCGTTCGACAACAAGTCGGAATTCCAGGTGGTGGTGGACATGCCGGAGGGCACCAGCCTGGAGCAGACCAACCGGGTGCTGGGCGAGCTGGCCCGCCACCTCACGGCGGTGCCGGAGGTGGTGAACTACCAGATCTACGCCGGCACGGCGGCGCCCATCAACTTCAACGGCCTGGTGCGCCAGTACTACCTGCGCACCGGATCGAACGTCGGCGACATTCAGGTCAACCTGGTGGACAAGGCGCATCGCGAGCGCAAGAGCCACGACATTGCCCGCGCGGTGCGCGAGGCGCTGGCCGAAACCGGCGCGCAGTTCGGTGCCGTGGTGAAGGTGGTCGAGGTGCCGCCCGGACCGCCGGTGATGTCACCGCTGGTCGCCGAGATCTATGGCCTCGATTACGATGGGCAGATCGATGTCGCCCGCCAGGTGCGCGAGCTGTTCGAGCAGACTCCCGACATTGTGGATGTGGATGACAGCGTCGAGGCGCCGGCGCCGCGCTGGATTGTGCAAGTGGACCGCCAGCGCGCCGCGCAGCTGGGCATCGATCAGGCATCGGTGGTCGCGGCGGTAAGCACCGCGCTCGGCGGAGAAGATGTCGGTTTTCTGCACGACCCGCACGCCAAATACCCGGTTGCCATCCGCATGGAACTGCCCGCCAGCGACAAAGCCGACCTGGACGAGGTGCTGGCGCTCAGGCTGCGTTCGGCAGGCGGCGCCCTGGTGGCGCTGTCGGAACTGGTGTCTATCGAGCCGTCCAGCATCGAACGCTCGATCTATCACAAGGATCTGCTGCCGGTGGTGTTCGTGACCGGGGACATGGCCGGCGAGCTGGACAGTCCGCTGTATGGCATGGCCAGCCTGGTGCAGGCGCTGGGCGACAAGGTGTCGGCCTTCGGTCAGCCCTTGCTGCAGTTCTTTGTCAAACAGCCGGACAATCCCTACCGCTACAGCCTGAAATGGGATGGCGAGTGGCAGATCACCTATGAGACCTTCAGAGACATGGGTATCGCCTATTCGGTCGGCCTGATACTCATCTACCTGCTGGTGGTCGCGCAGTTCCGTTCCTACCTGGTGCCGCTGATTATCATGGCACCGATTCCGCTTACCATTATCGGCGTGATGCCGGGGCACGCGCTGCTGGGGGCCCAGTTCACCGCCACCTCCATGATCGGCATGATCGCCCTGGCCGGCATTATCGTGCGCAACTCGATACTGCTGGTCGACTTCATCAACGACGAACTGGCCAGGGGCGTGGCGTTCGAGGACGCCGTGGTGCGGGCCGGCGCGATCCGCGCCAAGCCGATTGTGCTCACCGGACTGGCGGCGATACTCGGTGCGCTGTTCATCCTCGACGACCCGATCTTCCGCGGCCTGGCGATCGCGCTGATATTCGGTCTGCTGATTTCCACGCTGCTGACGCTGGTGGTGATTCCGGTATTGTATTATGCGCTGATGCGTAAACGGGTCGGGCAGAAAGCTGTTCAGGCGTGACGCTCACGACAGTGCCTCGGATTGGCGACGCATCTCCAGCGAGCCAACTGAGACACACCACGGAAGCCATGCGAGTGTCCGGCTGGATATAATCGTGCAGCGGCACGCGAGAGTCGTCACTTTCAGCATTCCGCTGAGGGCCGTTCCCGATGCCGCGATAACGAGCCGAAGACCAATGCGCAGGGGCTATAACGGTGCCGGTCTCAGGTCCGGATTATGCACTGCGGGTGCCCGCTGGGCCGGGCAGGGTCGATCCAGCGGGGGCAGACTACGTTGAACGGGCTGCGGCAGCGATGCGGGAAAATGAGCCGCTGAGCGTTGAGAAGACACTGCAGTCGGGGTGTCTCAGGCGACCCACACCCAGGGGGAATATTATGGATAGCTGGTGTGATTCATTGCTCAAAACGATATGGAAGCGAAGACAGGAGATGTACAAGGAGGGGCACGAGAAAGGTGCGCGTTGGCTGGTGGAATGTCGCGACCTTTGGGATTTCAACAAAGGCGACGCGGATGGAGGCATTTTCTTTCACCTTGCGTCTTCGGAGTCGGAAGTGGATGCCATACTCGGACGATACGAGCACAATGAATACAACACGGTTGACGGGATCTTTGACTTGAAATACTCGCTCCAGTCCTGTCACGACATTCCTCCCGAGGACTGGAAAAAGGGGATAAGGATCCCTCGAGCACGTGAGCCAGGGTGCTGAACCATCCGCTTGCTACTGCGTGTCACAGGCGCCGATCGGAAACCATGGTGGCATGGCTGCCGTCGGCAGCGATCCTGCCAAAGTTGAGCCGTCGCAAGTAAGAACGGGCGGCGTCCCCACACCGGCCTGCTCCAGTCAGCGGGCGTTGAAATACGTCGGATATCCTCTACAATCTGGTATGAACGGTGCTGGCTCAGCCGTGCAACGCGCCGATTGCACAACGTCCAAAAACAACGAGAGCTCGTTTACCCTGCCGCGACGACTCGTAAAGCTTAGCAGGAGAGAAAATGCGCCGATGACCATGCCTGTCGCACAAATGCTGGCTGCGTCTATCACCGCCTGCGTCACGCTGGGCGCAGCTGCGGAGGAGCGTAAGCATCTCGTAGCCGAACTGGACGGCGATTCGTTTGTCGAGACCTATAGCCCGGAGGTGTCGGTTAGCGGTGCGGTGATCGTCGGCGTTGCAAGCAGCAAGGCACTTGCCGGGTCTGTTACGCGGTCCTTATCGGTGGTTTCGCGCCCCGACATCAGCGAGCGCACTATCTGCCTGACCATGGTGTCGCGTGACGGTGCGTATTACTCCCGTAGTGTTTTCACCTTGGACCGGCCCGAGAACAGCGGAGGGCAACCCGTCTGGCTGCCGTATGACCGGTCCAGGAAACGTGCCATCCTGGAGGGCTACGACGCTCCGGACATTGCGATGCTCGCAACGCCCGGCGACTGCAAGAGCGCCACTACAGACTATTACATCGTGGATAGCCGCGATGCCACGAAACCCGAATTTGTGCGCATTTACGTCAACTCTTTCGGCGCCACCGACGTCTACTACAGAATCGGCGGAGTCGGCGAACCCGAGGCCTGCACTTTCATCGATACGGGACAGCGCACGAGTTTCGACTACTGGTGCGAACTCGACTGGGAGGCTGTCGACGCCGCACCCCAAGTGGAGATCCTGCGGGAACGCTTCGGGCGTGAACTGCCGACCGCGCATCTGAACGTGCTCACAGCGCCACATTTATGACTGCCGCACGGCCCGTATGCGCGCAACGAGGTCTCGCCGCTGCACATCGGCTGCCTGGGGTTCTGCGCAAGCGATGAACGAACGCTTGCGCTCGACCGGCTGGATCCTGTGGCTGGTACTGCTGCGCATCATCTGGTATTCCGTGCCCTTGCTGGTCCTGATATTCGTCGTGATGTTGATCAGGTTCCTTTTGCAGCCTCCAACCTGGCAATACACGCTGACTGCCGATACGGAAGTGGCGACGATTGACCTGCCCGACCGGCGGGAAACGGAATGGCGCGTCGATGCTGCCGTGCTGTGCGTGCGCGATCCGCTCACGCGTGTTGACTGGTTGTCAAAACTGCCGGCGTCGCCATGCGGCAGCTGGAATGCCTATCGTGTGGGTGCGGATCCGGAGCCGGGTGCGACGGACGAATTGATACTGCGAATCGGTGGCCGTAGTGTCGGCGACGAATCCGCTACCATCCATGCCTTGCTGGAAACGCAGCCGAATGGCGGACTGATGCTTGCCCTGCGGGCTGATGCCAAGGCCGAGACACTGGGCGTACTGCATCTGGCCGGCAATGACAGGGAGGTCCAACTTCCCGCAAGGGTCAACCTGGTGTGGGTAGACGATTCCGGAGAAAGTCATGCGCCTGTCCTGGTGTTTCCGTTCCAGGGCGAACTCACCGCCGGTCGCGACGTGACCTGGTCTTACAACCGCATGCTGAACGAGGGTAAGCTGTCGGTCTATACTGCGTCGGACAAGTCCGCCGCTAAACGGGTTCTGGTACAGGAAATGGACCTGATGCGCGGGGATCAGGTGAGATTGAAGAAGACCGTCAGAGCGACGGACACCGTGTGGCCAAGAGGGCATCTCCGCTATGCTGTAACGAAGCCTGGTGCAGAAAGAGATCGATCTCTGGAAGTGGCGGGTATCGGACTTGCAGAAAGCCTTGTCATCGAACGGTTCGGCAGTTCGGAGATCGAGTTCCGGCCCGGATTCTGGTCGCGGCTGATGCACGACAGACTGGCAATCATTTCCGGAATGATGATCGGACTGTTGACCATCCTGTCCGGCTACATCGGATCGGCCGGTTTCTTTCTCAGCGGTGAGTCGAAGTGCGCACCATTCCGCCAGCTATGGCGCTGCCTGGAGGAGACCTGGGGTCGACCGAAACCAACCCAAGCCCGTGATGATGACAATGGCACCCGCTAGCGCAGTCGCTCTCGTGCTGCTGGTGCCCTTTCTGCTCAGGACGGCAGTGGCGGATCAGGCGCTGGTGCGCGCCTACGACCGGCCGGAACTTGAAGTCGGGCAAGCCTACCTCACTCATTACGGAGGCCGCTGCCTCGCCCTGTTGCCCAAACATGTGAGCGATGAAACCAGCGTGCCCGCGTTTCTCAGGGAAGGCACGACACCGCTGCTCGGAGAGGCGACAACGGTCACGGATCTGGGCGACGATCTCGCTATCGCGGAGGTGAACGGTGCCGTCACGGGCGAGTGCGGATTTGGTTTGTTGACCATCAGTCGTTCCGTCGATCGTCGCATCCAGGACAACGGGCTGGCGGTGATCCGCTCGGTCAACGGTGACGGCACGGTTGCGCAACTCGCGGTCACCATCATCGACGACGACGGCGAGAACCTGCTGCGCGTGCAGCCGACAAACCCCGCCAACCCCATTCGCAAGGGCCACAGCGGTAGCCTGTTGATGATCGGCAAGACACCGGTCGGGATTCTGCTGTCGGTGAGTGCCAGAGCCGGTGTCGGTACCGTACTGCGATTAGACCGGGCGCTGGAGAAGACGGAGGCGCATCTCACCGCGGTGAGTTCAGTCAGCGGACCAGCTGACAGTGACCAGGCACGAACGCACTATAGAGAGAATGTGCGGGTGGTGGCCTGGAATGTAATGCCGGTGGATTCTGAACACCGGGCCGTGAACCTCACCGCGACCGATGCGTCACCTGCCTGGATCGCTGAAGTCAGGGACTGGCCGGCAGAGATCGAGCTGGACCTCGGCGGCGAGAAGCGCGTTGTCAGCTCGGTCGAGCTGGACGCTAAGGATGTGCCGAATCGCGGCGCGCTGCCCGCGCAGGCCGAAGTGTTTATCAACGTCAGCAACACCGGCAGGCACTGGCGATCGATTACGGGCAGCCCGCTGCGTTTCACGGCCGAACGGGCGCACATCGAGTTCGCGCCGGTCTGGGCGCGCCAGATTCGCATCGTGTTCAGCGGTGCCATGAACGGCGGTAAGCGGATCGCTCTGCACCGGATTTCAGTCAAAGGGCCGTGATGCGGAGGCGGTGATCAGCGTATGCGCCCAAAAGATACGAACTGCGTCGGGGTGCTCCGGTACTTCCCCCGCACGATACCTTTGATCGAGTTGTCGTCCTGCAAGTGCAGGGTTCCGGACTCGTTACCCTTCGTGAAAGTCAGCAGCGTACCTGAAACCTGAAGCTTATAACGCGGAGTGCCGAGCTCCGCGATACCCGACTGTGGGTCCTTCTTCGTTAGCGTAACGACATAATCGCTGCCCTGTTCGTTGATATATCTGGTTGACATCTCCTGTACATTCTTGGGTGCCTCCGGGTCCGGCGTCAGCGTCATGTGCACGCGATCCAGCCCCATGATTGCCGACTTGAACGCCAGTGCCTGCAATAGACTGTCGGCGCTTGCCAGGCCGATGTCCAGGGCGACCTCCCGCATTACTTGATCGTCGCTGTTGACCATGGCGTCAAAGGTGGTCAGACGCATATTCTGGTCCGGGCCGTTCAAAATCTTCTTCAGTTCCTCGATGTCTTGCGAACGGGCGCGTGCCTGTTCAAGAATCTCAGCTGCGCTCTGTTGTGCGGCAACCGTCATCCCAACACCCATGATCGAGGAAGTCGACAACAACAAGGCGAGTGCGATTGGCAGTTTCATATTTATTCTCATTAGCATCTTCAATCTGAGGTTTGCTGACCCCGGTGCGTGCCTGCGCGAATTGGAGTGCAGCACGCGGCTACTACGGGTGCCTGTCGGAAGAATAAACAAATAGAGGTACCAATGCCAACCTGATCCCCCGGGGTGGGGGAGAGGGGACTCTCTGAGGGTAAGCCGGTCGCGAACTGCGGAATGCGCGTTGCAAGACGTTCTGGCCCCTAAGGGAGAAACGCCCGCAGTCATGATTCCGCCCCTCATCCAAGACTCGGCGAGGAGTGCCTCAACCGTATGACCCAGGGGGCTGGCGCTTGGAGTCAGACCAGCAAGCGTCACTGCTCCTGAGGGCCGACCAAGAAGTTCAGTTCAGAGGCATTTCGGCGCAATGTAGTGTATGCAAACGAAGCAGCTCCAGTAGCGTCTTGTCACCCGAATCGATCGGCCGGGCAGCTCGCGGGACGGCAACCCGGCTCGCGCGGGATTTCGTTTGTATCGCCGAAGACGACGAGCAGCAGTGTCCGACGGGTGCGCTTGATCTGGCGCTTTCAGGCAACGGACAATGGACTTTCGGTGCACAAGTATTGGTCATCGCGTTGCCCGCGTTGCGCGATCAAATCCCAATGCACCCCCAGCCCATACAGACGTCTGAACCGTTCATAGCACGAGGCGGCGCTGGAAGCCCTCGATGCCCGCCTGGATAAGGAGCCAGAGCGGGGGGCGGTAAACAGCAGAGCATCCCTTCGGTACGCTGAAAGCCAGGGTGGGTATACCTACCTTCATCTGCCGTTCGGCTGTGGCTTGTATGGCCAGATCATTGAACGTCGCTAGGTATGTTTGCTACCGGCGAACCCTTGCAACCAAAAAGTTGCGCACGCCCCAACTTTCAAACAGAGCTGCAAACGCATTGAATGCGTCGCAGCCATCCAAAATAGATTATTCCCAACGGCAATCAACTTGTTGTAGAAGTTCGATTCGATCACTCCTGATTGGCACGACACCTGCTCTGACTACTCAACAATGGCAAAACTGCTGTCTGATTTCACCGAGACGCAAACGCTATGTTCGAGGAGCAACAGCATGAGACAGCTTACTGGCAACGACCTTTCCATCAGTGACGAAAAGGGTGTTTGGTTTGCCTATGTTAAACGTATGAGCCTCTATGGGCGGAGGGTGTACGTATGAACGTGTGTAGCAGGCGAGTCAGGACAACTCCATCAATGCAGGACTGCAAACAAGCGGTGCGCGCAGCACAAGCGGCCTGTCTCCTAATCTCATTCGTTACAATCGGTGCCAGCGGTCAAACCGCTCTGGGCGAACAACCGAATTTTCAGGGCCTGATAACGCAGGAGCCGATCGTCAATGGCGAGTTGACCCTGCGGGAGAACGGCCAAACCGCCCGGGGCGAGCAGCCGAATTTTCAGGGCCGGGTGACGCAGGGGCAGATCGTCAATGGCGAGTTGACTCTGCAAGAGATCCGCCTCGCAGGGCTTCGCGTCTTCACCACACCGTTCAATAAGATCGACGGATACGGTGACGGTGACGGTGACCCGGCAGGTCGGCCGACCTTGCAGGGAAACGGCACGTTGCTGCGTGTCAACGGCCTCGACGGTCAGACCTGCCTGGAGTGTCACTCGCTGCTCAGCGCGGCGACGGTCCCGCCCCGTCTGGGAATCGGCGGTGTGGGCGGTTCCGTGACCAACGCCATCATTGCGCCGACGGCGATGGATCCCGCGGACCTGGATTTCGACAAGAACGCCGGTTTCAACGGGCGCTTCGCCAACCCACCGTTCATCTTCGGCAGCGGCGGCGTTGAACTCCTCGGTCTCGAGATGACCCAGGACCTGCAAGAGCTGCCTGCTCAGGCGTTGGCGCAACCGGGGATCGTCATTCCGCTGATGACGCACGGCGTGGATTTCGGCGCAATTGTCGCGGATGCCAACGGCAACCTCGATTTCTCGGGGGTCAAAGGGGTCGATGCGGACCTGGTGGTCAAACCGTTCGGACGCAAGGGGGAGTTCGCCACAGTGCGTGACTTCGACACCGGGGCTATGCAGTTCCACTTTGGGATGCAGCCGTCCGAGGTGGTCGGCACCGGAGTTGATGCCGACGCCGACGGCGTGGTCGACGAGATCCGCCCCGGTGACCTCTCGGCGCTACACACCTTCGAGGTGACGCTCGAGAGGCCCGAAGCCGAGAACGCGATCGCGAGCGGGGCGAGCGGCTTCCAACGCTTTGCACAGATCGGCTGCGCCTCCTGCCACGTGCCTGTGATACAGACCCGGGGTCAGACGCTGCCATTACGTTTCCCCTCGGATCCCATCGATCACACTACTGGGGTCTACGCAACAATTGATCTGACCCAGCCGCCGGTGAGTTTCCGATCCAACGGCACGGGAGGAATCTCCGTTCCCCTGTTCGCCGATCTGAAGCGCCACGACATGGGTCCGGATCTGGCAGAGAACTTCGCTCAGGTTGATGCACAGCGCAACCGGGAGTTCACAACGGCTCGGCTGTGGGGCGTGGCCGACACCGCTCCCTATCTCCACGATGGGCGGGCAACAACCCTGACCGAGGCGATTCTGCTGCACGGCGGCGAGGCGCTGCCGGCGCGCAACGCCTTCGCGGCGCTCTCCGACCAGAACCAGGCGGAGGTGATCGCCTTCCTGCGCTCGTTGCGCACGCCGACAAAGCCCGCAGAGGATCTCCTCAGCTGGTCAGATCGACCGGGCATATTGCGCTAACCGGAACGGCTGCCATGTAGATCTTCTTCAACACGCCACCCTGGCGCCGAGGGAAGGTCAGAAACGCAATGGTCATAATCAACGGACGTTTCGTCATTGCGACGTGCGCTATAAGCCGCGGTCGAGCAGCTTGCACTATCTAAGTGCCCGATGAACGGCAATTGCTGGCGAAGTTGCCCGTACGCTCCAGCGTTAGGCGGTGGCAATTTGCTGGGTCTGAACGGCAAGTTTCCGCGGAAACCCGGAACTTTATCCAGGGCTTATATCAGCCACTAAAAAAGAAAAGAACGCCCCGAATCGGAAGTTCGGTTTCTTATATTGAATGTGTTGAAAGCAATGTAGAGCAGTCACCCAGTTCCCATCACCAACTCGAGGCTGTATACCTGATCCCGACGCTTCGGCGCAGAAGGCGTTACAGTATCCTTCAGATACGTTGATGCAACATCGTGAAAGGGTACACGCCGCTATTTGCGCTAGCGTGTACCCTGCATCGCATTTTCAGCTGCAACAATGCGAGCCTTGCATAGTCAAGAACTACGGCACGTAACCATCTGAGAGCGTCTTCAGGAAGGCAACAATCGCTCTTTCCTCTTCCAGCGTCAGCCCCAGATCACCCAGTTCATCTGTATTGACATTCTCAGCGACTTCCGGGGCAGGCCAACAGTCTGCAGCCAGTGCTTCCGCTTCTGTGTACAGTCCGGGGCAAGTCGGTTTGACGTCCCGCGTATTGTAGAAATGCACTATTCCTTCCAGGGTCTTGAAATAGCCGTTATGCCCGTAAGCCTTCACAAAGTCGTCGTCCGGCCTCAGGTCGACATTACGCAAGGTCGGAACCTTTTGCTTGCCCCACTCGGCCATGTAGACATCTTCGGGATAGCCAACATTCATCAAAAAGCCCCCCAGACCTGGATCAACAAAATCCGGAGCAACGCCGGCGGGATTTTCCGGATTTTGCGGGATACCGAGGTTGTCGAAGGTGTAGTCGGTAAACAACGCCTGCTTGCCATTGCTGATATGGCAGCGGTGGCATTGGCCCTTGCCGCGGAAAAGGGCAAATCCGCGCTGTTCCTGTTTGCTCAGTTTGACCTTCCCGGTAAAGGTGAGGTCGTACTTGGAGGAAAAGGCATTCACCTCCGGTGAAGCCTCGTAGGCCGCGATTGACAACGCGATATTGTCGTAGGCCGCGTCGGCTTTTGTGCGGTCTGCGTCGCTCAAAGCGACCGATGCTCCCTCTGTGGCGCAAGCCACGTGCACGTCAGCCGGCCAGGAGATATCGCAGGCTTGGTCACCCCACACCTGCTCAAAGGATACCGGATAATCACCGGGAATCACGGGATTGCACACCCGGTAAACCACACAGGCGCTGTCCGGCAAGGCCTGCTCGGCCGGATTCAGGAAAGGTCCCTGCGCCTGATCCGCAGCCGGGTTTCCGAGTTTATAACCGGTGGCCCGTCCATCCCAGAAATTGCCGCCAACAAAGGTTCCCTTCAAGTCGACATGAAAAATCGGACTCTGGGTGGCATAGGCTGAGCTGGGTGGCTTGCGGTCGCCGAATCGACCTGGAATCGACCCCTCGTAGACCGATCCACCGGCGTTTATCGCTGCATCCGGTCCAGTCCAGCCGACTTCCGGTGCGTGACAGACAGCACAGGCCTGGTTTTGGTTGATAGAGAGGTTGTTGTCAAAGAAAATCGATTTTCCAAGCTGCTGCACCGGCGTCAAATTATTTGCACACACGGTGGCAGTTGTTGCAGCTACCGCAACTAGTGCGGCAGACGTTAGTATTTTGACAGTTTTCATTAGACTCCTCCTTGATTGTGTGAATCAGCTAGATGACGCCGCAGCGTACAACCAATATGTGTTAAGGAACCGGTACTCAGGTGCAATAACACTGCACATTCCTCCTCCCAGCGAAAACTAGCTCCATATAGAACAATCTTGCATTGACGCGAATCAATTGGCCGCGGGAAAAAGGGAAATGCTCGCCAATTGCGCCGGTGCCAATGCACTCATAAACATGCTAGATAACGACCTCGCTGAGCCTGAGTCTTCAACGAACGGCACACCGAGACACTGGATGCTGAGCATAACGATCTGCTTTTGCATGTCAGCTGACACTTTTAATATGCCGTTGGTTGATTTATTGCGGAGGGCAACAACTGTTAAGGGTTGTAAGATGCCTGCCCCAGCGGCAGGCCTGTCAATCGACGCAAGCACTCAACGGGCAGGCGTCTGACAAGCCTCAAGGGAGGAAACCGCGGGACGAAGCCACACGGTCACGGAAGGCAATGGTGCTATGGGGATTTGAGTGGTGAGTTTTCGGTACGGCTCGGCGATATCGCTGGTCACCGTGATAATAATGCCCCTTGTCGGGTCGGTTGTATTCCAGTGATACTTGTTTCTCTGGTCACGTTGAAGGCAAAGGCGTGCATATCCCTGCCATCGGCAACACGGAGCCCTGACCGGGTCTGACCGATAAAGGTAAGACAGGCAACAGGTGGCGGCGCCAGTCATGATGCGTCAATACGCCCGGGTGGCGCGCGGGGCAGCTGCCCGCGTTCGAAGCGCTCAATGATGATCATGGGCGCGCCGCAGTCCGGGCAGACATAGGTGGCCGACTCATCACTGCCGTGTGCGGTATCCGCACGGTTCGTTGCGGCATCAGTGGGCGCATCGGTTTCTTTGCCCACCAGTAGTTCACGAGCTCGCGTCAGGTTGTCCGTGCGTGTGGTGTTGGCGATCAGTCCGTAGTGGCGGATGCGATGAAAACCCGCGGGCAGGACATGGAGCAGGAAGCGACGTATGAACTCATCGGCGGCGAGCGTCATGGTCTTGTGACGGAAGCGTTGCTTCGCCCGGTAGTCTTTCCACTTGAAGGTAATGCCCTGTTCGTCCAGCGCAATGAGTCGACTGTTGGCGATGGCAACCCGATGGGTATAGCGCGACAGATAGGCCAGCACGGCGCCGGGTCCGGCAAAGGGACGCTTGGCATAGACGACCCACTCGCATTGACGCAAGGGCTTGAGCCAATCGGTGAAGGCGGCCACCTCGGCGAGCGCCTGGTGATCAGCGAAGAACTGCAGCTTGCCGGCACGGTGGGCCTCACCGAGCTTCTCAAGGAACAACCGCCGGAACACGCGCGAGAGCACGCGCACGGGCAGGAAGAAGCCCGGGCGGCAGGCGACCCAGCGTTGCCCATCCAGTGACAGGCCCCCGCCGGGAACGATGCCGTGCACATGCGGGTGATGGGTCATCGCCGAGCCCCAGGTGTGCAGCACCAGGGTCACGCCGAGACGGGCACCCAGGTGTTTTGGATCCGCGGCGATGGTGCGCAGGGTCTCAGCGGCGGTCTTGAACAAGAGGTTATAGATTACCGCCTTGTTGTAAAAGGCCAGGTCGCTGATCGGTGCTGGCAGGGTGAACACCAGGTGGTAGTACTCGAGCGGTAAGAGATCGGCCTGGCGAGCCTCCAGCCAGCGCCGGGCGGCGCTGGCCTGACACTTGGGACAATGCCGGTTGCGGCAGGAGTTGTAGGCGACCTGGGTATGCTCGCAGGCTTGGCACTGCAACAGGTGACCGCCCAGCGCCGCGCTGCGGCACTGTTCGATGGCCGACATGACCTTGAGCTGGCCGAGGCTGAGGTGTCCGGCCTGCTTCAGACGCCATGCCGGCCCGTGGACGCGGAAGATATCCGCGACCTCCAGGGCGGGGCGAGCCATGCCCGTGGCCTTAGGCGGGTGGTCTCAACGACTCCAGTGGGCTGGCGACCTCGCGCAGGACCTCGGTGGCCACCTGGGTATACAGCGCCGTGGTCTCGAGCCGCTTGTGTCCGAGCAGCACCTGGATCACCCGGATATCGACCTTCTGCTCCAGCAGGTGGGTGGCATAGCTATGACGAAGTGTATGCGGGGAAACGCGCTTGTCGATCGCCGCGGCTTCGGCGGCGATACGACAGATGCGGTTGAACTGCCGGGTGCTCATCGGGTTGACGGGGTTTTGCCCGGGGAACAGCCAGCCCCCGTCGAGCATTTTTCCCTTGGCGTGGGCGACCCGCCACCAGGCCCGCAGGCGCTCGAGCAGCAGCGGCGAGAGCATGGCATAGCGATCCTTGCGACCCTTGCCCTGTTCGATGCGCAGCGTCATGCGGGTGCTGTCGATGTCACTGACCTTCAGACCCACCACCTCGCTGGCGCGCAGCCCGGCACCGTAGGCCACCGACAAGGCGGCCTGGTACTTCGGTGTTCCGGCCGCCTCGATCAGGCGTGCGACCTCCTCGCGGCTCAGTACGACGGGCAGCGTGCGCGGCTCGCGCACCGGGCTCATCTTTGCCAGTGCATCCGGGCGCTCCAGGGTCACGCCAAAGAAGAATCGCAAGGCCGTGATGGCAGCGTTCAGCATGATGCTGGAGGTTCCAGTTTCGACCAGGTGCAACTGATAGCGACGCAGATCTTCCGGCGTTGCCGTATCCGGTGAGTGGCCAAAGAAGCGGGTGAACTTGACCACAGCTCGGATATAGCTGGCTTGCGTCTGCGGCGCGAGTTTGCGCAACATCATGTCTTCGAGCATGCGTTGGCGTAACGGACTGATCGGCTTGGCAGTGTGTGTCATGAGTCTGCTCCTGTTGGGGATCGAGGCGACATGCCTCAATCCCCAACATAGGAAACAGACCGTTAACACACTGATCGCCTTAAACTCTGCCACCCACTACCGCTCGCAGAGCGGTTTAGTCCTCTGGCCGGTTAAGGAAGTACTGGCTCCGCCCTGAGCGGGCTTTTCTGTATTCGGGCGACGCAAGTTTGGGGTCAAAATACGACCTACATCCTTTCGTTATATTCGATTTCTCTAACAGGCAATTGTCGGTAGAGTAAGGATGTGGCGCGGTGGTCTAAGGTTCAGCCTATCTGTTGCCGCCCCTTTCGTCTGGCGGTGCCTCAATAGCCGGACCATCACTCCGTTTCCACATCCTCCTCATCGAACCGGACATGCAGATTTCCCGCATCCGGCTCTCGGACAAGACAGCATGCCTTCGCACACGAAAGGTCATGCGCAGTTCACCCGACCACCGCACAGGGCCGTGTTACCCCGGCGTGCACACAACCGAGCGTTCTGCACATAACCGCCAATGCCACCACCTGGGTGGTCATTCGCTTCCCGGATCGCAATCCGGGTTCTTCCTTCGCTTCAGCATGTGGCGCCTTCCGCAGCGCCTGCACATTACCGGAGTTTCCTAGGGTTGCCCCAATCTCCCGTGCTTTGCCACTTTCAGCACCCGCCTTGAACTAAGGCCCCTTTCCTCCACCGGCATTACCCGGCTTCCCCGGTACTACGGGCCTTTCCGCCACCCCATAGCGCCCTCTCTGACCGTCACCGGCCTCAGGTTGGTCGCCACGACCGACCACGCTATCGGGCTTCCCGTGTTGCGTGCGTTTCCCTTGTGTACATGCTGTCGCCACTACCCCGGCACAGCGACTGGGGGCACTGCTTCGCTCATTTCCCCAGCCGTATCAGCCTTCCCCGCATGGGTGGACGGGTCGGCCTGTGCAACGTCCTTTTCGAGGATTGCTCAGCGTTCACTCACGTTACGGCCTGCACACTCGCCAAGTCACCTAAGTGACCCTCTACACCAGAGGCTTCAGCCACTTCGTTACCTCCATGACTGCTCCGATTGCTTCCGGCTGGAGCGAAAGTTGCCGGGTGGGACTCTCACCCACTGGAAAACGCCGCCTTAGCACGGCGCACACCCAACCCAGAAGTTCGTCGACATTAGATTAAATGTCTTGAATGCAGTATTAATCGTTATACTGTCTCCCGAACTTTAGTCTTCCGGAGAGACACGATATGCCAGAAGCACAAGACGTCTTGTTCCGTCCCTTCACCCTTGGAGATTTGCACCTGCCCAATCGGGTAATCATGGCGCCTCTTACGCGATCTCGCGCAAGACAGCCAGGTGACGTTCCATGGGAACTAAACGCGACCTACTACGCGCAGCGTGCCAATGCAGGACTGATCATTGCCGAGGCAACGCAGGTTTCACCACAAGGAAAGGGCTATGCGTTTACTCCAGGGATCTACTCCGACGAGCAGGTCGAAGGATGGCGCAAAGTGACATCGGCGGTGCATCATGAGGGCGGGCATATCTTTTTGCAACTCTGGCATGTTGGGCGGATCTCGCGTCCAGAACTGCAACCAAATGGTCAGAAGCCGGTTGCACCCTCGGCAATCAAACCCGAGGGTGCACAGACTTTCATAGACGAAACCTCCGGTATGGTCGATGTCCTCGAACCACGTGCCCTAAGGTCCGACGAAATCCCGGGAATTGTCGATCAATTCCGACGTGCTGCGGAGAACGCCAAGCGCGCCGGTTTCGATGGCGTCGAGATTCACGGCGCCAACGGGTATCTTATCGATCAGTTCATCCGCAGCAAAACGAACCTTCGCAGCGACATCTACGGCGGTTCGATAGAGAACCGTATACGCTTTCCCATGATGGTCGTCGACGCGGTTGTAGAAGTGTGGGGTGGCCAGCGAACCGGTATCCGGCTTTCCCCGACCGGTACATTCAATGACATGCACGACGACGATCCGGTCGCTACCTTTGGCACCCTTGCAAGCCATCTGAATGACAGTGGAATCGCGTATATCGAGGTTGTTGAGGACTCCTTCCAGGGCAACGAGGTCGAAGGCCGTCCAGAATCGATCATAAACGCGATTCGCTCCGGATTTACTGGCGCATACATCGGCAATGGCAATTACACGGCTGACGAGGCGCGTAGACGTATCCACGCCGGTTTGTGTGATCTGGTAAGTTTTGGCCGCCCCTTTATCTCTAATCCCGACTTACCGCGAGCGATTCCGCCAGGGTGCATCGCTGAACGAATATGATTCGACTACATTTTACGGTGGCGATGAGCATGGATACACTGATTATCCAGTGCTTACGTGAAGCCGTCACAAGACCTATTGCAACAAAATGATTTCTTATATCGATAAGATAAATTCCGTGACCGCTCACAACATTAACCTGCCGGTCGCTGAAATTTAGCGTATGACCGGAGTTGGCCGAACTCCACCGTACTCTCCAGCCGGATTGTGAGAAGTGTATAGGCTTTGCCTGACTTCGAACGGCGAGTTACTGGCCGGGAATGCTCGTTGCGTAATCGCTGATATAAGCGGCTACTGTACGAGAAAAACGCACCCGACCATCGGGTTAGGTCGACAGGTAGTTATCGCTATACTCAGGCGATCGAGTATAGCCGCAACGACTGGATAGAGCAGGTGCAGAAGCGTTGAGTTACTTTCATTGGGCTGCTAGTGGCGTGTCCCTGGTTGCTCGTCTGCCTGTGGCCCCATGACCATCAAGAGATATGACAACTCAGACGTTTGTCCCCATCCAGGGCTGGGTCCTTGAGCTGCATCAGGAGCTCACCATCCCACCCAACCGGACACGCCTCTTCTTTCAGGATGGCCGAGTCTCATACGGGATCAACGAATATGAACCGCACTGCCAGTTGCGAGTCCGGCCTATTTCGACGCAACCCCGGCCCGTACACCCTGACCGCTTCAGTATCGACAAAGCGTTCGGCGATGTTGATTGATTGTCAGCAATGGCCCCGTCCGGCTGGCTGCGGCGGGTACCGCGGTGGTCATGGGTGATGGCGGGGATGGTGACGGGCCAGGCCAGGTGATCTATTTTTACTACTTGGGATTGCATTCCGACCGGCAGCCCGATGTCAGCTACCTGGTATGTGGCGGTGCACTGAACGATCCGGCCTTCGCCAGATATCCAACGCTTCAGGAGATCCGTGCCTCGTTGGGTGACCTACGCGACCCTGGTTACGCCTGGGGACAGGTGACACTGCGATCCCTGGCGGTTTCCTGTCTAAGTCCGTTAACGCTCGCCGCTGCGGTCCCCAAAACTACAAGTCCATCACCTAAAGACGTGGTCGCCATAGGATCGATCCCTCGCGTCCAAAGAGACTTTGTTGCGTTCGCCGATTGAACTCACCACCCAAAAGTAACCAACGAACCGCTGGAGCACACCGATCTGGTGATCCTCGATGAACCTGGTTACCTGCCGTTCAGCCAGGCGGGAAGTGGAAGTAAGACAGCTACCCCTACAGCTGGTTGCTGGCTACATAATACGCGTAGGTCTGTCCCAGCATTTCTCCCAGGTCCTGATGCTGGGGCTGATACCCGAGCTGTTCCCGCGCCTTGTGTATGTCGATGTGCCGATCCATCAGAAACAGCTTTAGCCGCTCCCTGGTGAGCGGAAGCTGTCGCCCGAGCAGTCGCGAGCCCCAGCTGCCGACTTGTGCCCCGGCCCAGGCGACCGGCAGTGGAATCGAAACATACGGCCGGCGCTTGCCCACCAACCGCCCTGCTTCTTCGAGGATCGCACCGAACGTGTGCGCCCCACCCAAATGCACCAGGTATATGGCGGCGCTCGGCCCCTGGGTTGCGGCAAGCAACAGCGCCTGCACCACGTCGTCCACCGCGACCAGCGGTTTCTCGACGTTCAGCCGCCCGCCGATCACCGGGAACAGCCCGCGGGCGCAGAGTCGGAACAGCTTGAGCAGTTCACCTCCGCGCTTGCCTTCCCCGGTCACCAGGCAGGGCCGCACGATTGTCACGTCGAGGCCTTCGTCGCGATGCAGCCGCAGCAGCGCCTGCTCCGAGCCGTGCTTCGACACCTGGTAGTCCGAGACCGGTCTGCACGGGGTGGTCTCGTCGACCCTGCCCTCGCGCGGCGTGCCCATTGCCGCGGTGCTCGAAACCTGCACCCAGCGACGCACACCGGACCGCAGCGCGGCCCACGCCAGGTTTTCCGTGCCCTGGATATTGACCCGCGCGAACTCACCCGGCGGGGCCTGGCCCGAGAACGCGTACGGCACGGCGCTGCCACTGTGGATCACGTAATCCACGCCCTCGCATAGGGTGCCCAGCGAAGCCGCATCGGTAAGGTCTCCCAGCCGCACGTCCACGGACTCTTTCGTGGCACCAAACGCCTCGCGCACTCGACTGTCTGAGCGCGCCAGGATCCGGACCGCGACGCCATCACCCGCGAGCAGCGCGCGCACAACGCGCTGGCCGATGAAGCCCGTCGCACCAGTCACCAGCACCGTCCGGCCGGCGAGTGGCGCCAGGCAACTGTCGGGAACGCGGGGCGCGGCGAGGGCTCTCATGCGCCGCGCCCCGCCGCGTCGCGGAGCGACGCGCGACAGCGATCCCAGACCGCGTAGGTCTGTCGGGCCGCCGGCTCGAGCAGCCGCCAGGTGCGCTGGACGCCCGGCCGATAGCTGCGCACCGCCACGATGTGTCGCCCCGTTTCGGGGCCGAAACCCTGCTTGAACCGCACCAACCCCGGGCGCCCATGCGACTCGCCGAAACTGAAGCGCGGGATACCCCGCCCGTGCGTCCAGGCGATTGCCGCGTCCAGCAGCGCGTTCATCGGCCGTGCCCGCGACGTTGCCGGGTCGATTGCGGAGATCCAGTAGATAGCGATGCCGGGAGTGGCCAGAAGAATCAGAAATCCGACTGCCCGCCCACCCTGTCGAGCGACGAACGGAACACCCAGTCGCTCGGCAATGATGCCCTCTATGAACCGCCATGGCTTCACCGTTGCCCGGATCTCCTGCATTCGTGATCGGTACAGGGGATACAGCGATCGCACGCTGTCCACGGCGGCGTACGCTTCGACCTCGATGCCGTTGCGGGTGCTGCTCCTGAGCGCTCGGCGCGCCTCCGGCCGGTAGCTCCGGCGCACCTGATCGAGCGGGCGTTCCAGGTCGAGCACCGGGCACTCGGTGGCCGTGTCCTCCAGGCGCCCGATCCCCTCCACCGCCCGCCAGACCGCAGGTGGCGCCGAAACTGGGATGGACAACCGTACCTCGAACGCCCCCAGGCGCGCAGCCTGGGCATCGAGGTCGCGTACGAGCACCTGGTGAAGGGCGGAGTCGTCCTGATGATCGGGCAGCAGCAGCGGCCCACCGTAGATGTCGAACGGCAGCGACTGCAGGGACGTGAACAGCCCCCCAACCGAGAACTGCATCAGGGGGAGCGCGGCAAGGATCCGGCCGTCGGCTTCGATTACGCGGTAGATCGGGCGCAGGTACCCGAAGGAGCTCGCGAGGAGTCGGCCGTAACGAAAAGCATGGTGCACGGTAGCCCACGGAATGCCGCGCACGAAACCGTCCCACTCAGCTTCGGTGGTGCAGTCGCGAGCCAACATACGGTCTTCCGGACAAACTCCCCAGCACGCCTGGGGGATACTGAATCCCAGTTTTCAAGCCCACCCCCCTTGCATCGCCGTAAAACCCGCCACGTTAGCGCTATCAGCACGCAATGGCTATTGTCCCAACTCCATGGCGGCTACCGATCAGATAGCGTGACACGCGAGAGCCCGGACAGCATAAAGGGTTTTTTCCGCACCGGTCAACGCTACTGCAGGGCTTCGCGCAGGCGGTGCCGGAAGAATCCCGATGCCGGCGCGCAACCAGCCGTCCTATAAGGGGGTGGGCAAAACGGGCTGAGTTCATGCTTTACGACAGGGTGGCGGCGAGAGCCGATGTTCGCAAGAAGTTGGAACGGCTGTGCCGCTGAATATTTGTCCGGCGAACGACCATCTTTGGCCGGTTGAGGAAGCACTGGTTCCCACCTCAGCGGGATTCGCTGTGTCCGGACTACAGCGGGTCTATGCTCGAAATACGACCTACATGCTTTCCTGATACTCGCTTTCTCTAACAGACAATTGTCGATCCTAAACGGTCATCCAGAGTAACTTGCTGTATGACCCAAAGTACTGATCAAGATCCAAACAACACGGCAAACACTTCAATCGCTATTGAGCGAACTGACTTGAGGGTCAGCATGATGCGCAATCTGAACCACAAAGGATATATTTATGCAATCGCTCTATTTGTATTGACTTGTATTGGCCTCGATTGCTGGGCTCTGGTGATGGAATACTCTGTCTGAATTATTCAATTTGCCAGCTGCAGAATACAAACATGTATTAGCTGCATTCATCCTCCTCCTGATTCTTAAATGGTCATTTTCACCCAGCCATCGCGATGTTGATCGTAAAGTTCGATGGGGTTGTGATCATCCGAAGAAATAATCATGTCGCTCCTAAAACTCCTATCAACATCAGCGGCCCTTCGGGGCCGTTTTTTGTTCATTGAATGGCTGGACCGGTCATTGCCAAATATATACTACAACTAAGATTGCGATCCGATCCCTCGCCTCCGCTCGGATTGCTACTGGGTCCGCACAGCCACGCTCGTCGATCCTCGCGTCACACCAACGGCGTCCCTGAAGCGCACAAAGATCCGGTTATTGGCGGGATCGAGCGGCACCAACCCTGTGCTGGTGACGAAGAACGCGAACGTCGGTGTGGCACCGCTTGCAATGGAAGTGGTTACGGGCCCGGAGGTCGGTGCTGGCGGATTAATGCAGGTTCCCGTTGCCGGGTTGGTTTCACACAGCGCGATGCTAACCGGTAAAGTTGTGTTACCGGTATCGGCACTGACGGCGATGGTGTCGCTGCTGCCCACGTTCACTGTAGCGACCGCAAACGCGCCACTGCCGGCCAAGGTGACGATACCATCGCCGGTGGGAGTCGCTGCCAGCGCCACGATATCGGGTACCGGCGTGTTCGATGCGGATAACCATAGTGTATTCAGGCCTGTCACGCTTGGAGCCGGAGAGGTATTAGAACAGTCAAATATCAACTCGATATCGGTTGGATCAAACGCGTCTGTCGGCGTAAAAGAGAACATGAACGTTTGCAGACTGTCTGGAGCAATGTCTACGGGTGTATTAGGCGTACCAACCAGAGCATTGGTGGCAGGATCAGTGGTCTGATACGAAAAGGTTGCCGGCAAGCCTGGAGGTGGCGCAATGCCGCAACTGGTAGCAGTGATGGTGAGCGGGTTGATCACGGTGGCAAACGCCGTGGCCGAGTCACCGACTTGCACGGAACGACTCGTGGGCAACACTGCTGCGATGGGTGTGACATCTGCCGACGCGGTGGCGCTTGCGGTCGCCAGCGTCTCTATCACGGACGGATTCTGTGCGTACATCTGCTTGAAATCACTGACGCGGACGCCAGTGCTGTGCAGCCCCTCTACAAAGCTGGGACTGATGGCCTGATACAGCAGGCGGGCTTCCACGCTGTAAGGGCCGGTCGTGTTATTGACGGCGATGCGGTAATGCACCAGAGTGTCGCTGCCACTGCCCTGCGTGCCATTGGTGGTATTGAAATCCGGGTCATTGTCCACGCCAACGGGCAGGGTCTGCGGTTCAATGCTGGTTGCCCGACTGTTGGTAAACCCCGCCGGGGGAATCCGATTGTCTTTCAGATAACTGCCAGCATGCAGCAGGATATGGGTA
>CAVOGN010000004.1:0-141185 GCA_963695455.1 uncultured Gammaproteobacteria bacterium
GGTGCGCGGCCGGCGCCGGGGCAGCTCGGTCTCCGAGCCCGCCGCCGTGACCCCGAGCCGCTATAGACGTTCCACCCGCACTCTGATAATGGCGCGATCGGTGGTCTGCTCTACGGTGAAGCGCCAACCGGACTCGACCACCGACTCGCCGCTGGCGGGTATGTGGCGCAGGCGTGACTCGACAAAACCGCCCACGGTATGAAACTCGGTCGCAGGCAGCTGGATATCGAGCAGTTCATTTATCTCGGCCACGGACACCCTGGAATCCACGACGTAGACGCCGTCCTCGATCTGTTTGTAGGAACGCCGGCGGCGTGGCTGGATTTCATCGAAGTCGTAGCCGACCTGGATTTCGCCCACCACTTCTTCGAGGATGTCTTCCATGCGGATCATGCCGATCGCCGAACCGAACTCATCCACCACAATCGCCATGTGATCCTCGCGCTCGCGCAGCATCGGCAGCACTTCGTCGATGTTCTGCAGCGGCGAAACATACAGCGCCGGCTTGATCAGTTCCTCCAGCGGCCGCTCCTCCAGCTCCCTGTCCATCAGATCCCACACTGTCAGGGTCAGCACTCCCACCACGTTGCCGGTATTGCGCTCGTACACCGGCAGACGGTTGTAACCGTGCCGGCGTACCAGTCCAAAGGCGGTACGGGTATCGAAGCGCCGGTCAATGGCGATGATCTCCGCCAGCGGCACCATGGCCTCGCCGACGCTGGTATCGGCAAAGCGCGCGGCACGGCGGATGCGCGCCTGATCAAACACATCGACGTGGGCCCCGCGATCGGCCATTTCCACCACGGTGCGGATCTGCTGACGGGTGATGAACAGGTTGTGCGCCGCCCCGCGTCCGCCGCCGAGCCGCGCGGCCAGGCGCGCGACCAGTGAAAAAACGGCGATGACGGGATACAACAGCAGCCGGAACAGCCGCAACGGAAAATGACCACCGGCGCGATGCGGTTGGCGTTCTGTTGATAGACGCTCTTGGGCACAATCTCGCCCAGCGTCAGCAGCAGCGGTGTGAAATCAGAAACGCATACAGGTCGCCGTATTCGCCGAACAGCCGGATCATGACCAGCGTACCCAGAGTGGTCAGCACTACCACCGAAATATTGGTGCCCACCAGTGTAATGGTGAGGAGAATGTCCGGTCGTTCCAGCATATTCAGCACCAGTCGTGCACCCTTGTGCCCCTGGTTGGCCTTGGCGTGCAGTCGGATCTTGTCGGCATTGACCAGCGCCATCTCGGAGCCGGAGAAAAAACCCTCCAGCAACAACAGCACCACATGGCCACAATAATCAATACCGCATCCATCGCCTACCCCTCCCGCTCCGGGCGCTCCGCCGCGTTGCCGTTGTCCGCTACATTACCCTCGGCGGAGCCCTCCTGCTGTTGCGCTGCCTCCGTTTGCGCTTCGCCACTGGCCTCGGCAGGCGCTTCGCGCTCGCGCCAGGCATCGCCCAGGGCGACCCGCACCCGGGTGATGCGCTGATGCCGCACTTCCAGCACCGTCATCCAGTAGTCCTCCACTTTCACTTCGTCGCCGGCCTGCGGCAGACGATCGAGATGCCGGAACAGCACCCCGCCGATGGTGGTCATGCGCGGGTCCTCGATGCCGAAATTGGTGAGGTTGTTGAAATCCACCAGCTTCATTTCGCCCGGCACTTCGTAGACATTCTCGTCGCGCTCCTCGTACAGCGCCTGCCCCTCGATCTCGCCGGACAGATGACCGAAAATGAAGGTCAGCACATCGCGCATGGTGACCAGGCCTTCCACACCACCGAACTCGTTCATCACCAGCGCCGCGCGCGCATTGGTGGTCTTGAAAAAATCGAACATTTCGTCGACTTTCTTGGTCAGTGGCACGATGACGGGCCGCGACAGGATGTCTGACGGTTTGAGCGCCGCCAGGTCGACCTTGTCCAGCACCAGCGGCAGGATTTTCTCGATGCGGCAAGCCGACGACGTTGTCGTGTTGGCCGCGGAACACCGGCACCCGGCTGTGTTTCACTTCCCTGAAGGCCGCAATCATGTCGGGCACGCTCTGCTCGACGTCAATGAAGTCGACGCGGGTGCGCGGCGTCATCATAACCACCACCTCGGTGGCCCCGGCCTCCAGCAGGTGATAAATCAACGAGCGCTCGGTGGCGCGCAGTTCGCCTTCGTTAGCGACCTGGTCGACAATGCTCAGGAACTCGTCGAGCTGCAGTATGTTCTCCGGCGCCCGTTCCGGGCCCGACGATCCAGGTGGTCAGGCGGTCGGCAACCCCGCGGATCGCCCAGCGCAGCGGCGTAATAACTTTGACCCACAGGCTCATGGGCGCAGCCACCAGCCCCGCGCTGACCCGCACCGGGTTCGACACCGCGATGGTCTTGGGCGTGATCTCGCCGAACAGCAGCAGCAACGGCACCATCACCAGCACGCTGATGACCCCGGCCCGCTCCTGGCCGTACAACGACACCAGCATGCTGGTGGCATTGGCGACCGCAGCGATATTGACCAGCTGGTTGCCGCACAGGATGGAGATAATCAGCCGGCGCGGCGAGTCCAGCAGCGCGTGCAGGGTCGCCGAATGCCCATGGCGCTGGCGGCGCAACTGCTGCAGGTCCAGTCGGGAAAGCGAGAATAAAGCCGTTTCAGAACCGGCGAAGAACGCCGAGCCGAGCAGCAGCAACAGCTGCAGCACCAGCCGCACGATCATCTCCGGCTGGTTCAGCAGCGCCGGATCGAAGCTGAAGAACTCACCCAGTGCCTGAAGGTACTGAAACAGCAGCTGTGGAAGTGACTCTAGCAACGGGCCTGGCCGCCATGGTTGAGTAACAAAGACGCGCTATCGGGTTGTCAACCCAGCCTTTCCCAGCCGACCGACAACGCCGCTAGGATAACGGAATCTCGGTTTAATAGCATGCCTCCCGGCATTACTTCGCCTCACCCGGCGCCGACCTCAGGTCTGCGGTGCAGACTGCCCCCACGAGCGCGGGAGCCTCAACCGCGCCTGATACTGGTCGCCGGTACGCACCCCGCCGTTCCCGCACTGGCTGAGGCACGAGGCCGCGTGTACACTGTCGCGCAAAGCCAAGTGCAGCCATGGCCAATCACAATCAGCAAACAGGCATCAAGCGCATCTATAACGCTGCGTTCTACTCCCTGGCCGGCATCAAAGCCACCTTGCAGACCGAGGCGGCGTTTCGCCAGGAGCTGATGTTGTGCGCGATCCTCATCCCGCTCGCGTTCTGGGTCGGCAGCACGGCGGTGGAACGCGCGCTGCTGATTGCCAGCTGCCTCCTGGTCCTGATCACCGAGTTGCTTAACTCCTCCATCGAGGCAGTGGTGGACCGCATCGGTGCGGAACGCAACGAACTGTCCGGCAAAGCCAAGGACATCGGCTCGGCGGCGGTGTTCATCAGCCTGTGGAACGCCGGCATCGTCTGGTCTCTGATCGGCTACGAGCGCCTTATCAACCCGGGTCTGTAGCCTGCTACCGGAGCAGCCCTGCGTGGCAGCGGGACAAACTGTGCGATTGACGGTGCACTGTCCCGCGCTGCAATGGCATGCGCCGGGCGGCACGGTCAACGGGCGGCAACAAAAACTTCTCGGTTCCGTCATCACCCCTTAACAGTCCGGTACGCATACTCCCGCTCGCTGTAAACACCGGCCCGGCCGCCAGACTGATCTGCGCCCGGGGCTGTCAACTGTCGACAAAGGAGAATGCCGTTATATGTCCCTGAAAAACACCATTGCCCTCGCTGTTGCCGCCACGCTGGGCGGTTCGCTGACTGTGGTCGCAAACGCCTACGCTGACAAGGGCAGCAACACCGGACCGTTCGGCTTCAAACCGATCGCTCAGTCCGCCGACAGCGCCGCCTGGAACCCGGCCGCGCCCTGGGTATTGCCCAGGGGCTTCGAGCAGTCCGTGGTCTCCGACGAAAGCGACCTCAATGTCTACACCGAGGTAACGTACATCGACGACAGCAGCGGTGTGGACGAACCGCAGAGCAACGACTGGCACGACATGAACACAGTCAACGAGAGCGGTCGCAAAGCGGGCAGGTTCCTGTATCGCACCCACGAAGTGCGGGACTCCGAGACCGGCGGTGCGGTCACCGTGGTGGATCTCAAGACCGGTGCGACCCGGGTAATCGCACAGGACCCGAGCTGGACCGCCGTGGACGGTATCCGCTGGACCCCGTGGGGCACCATCCTGTTCGCCGAGGAAACCGAGGGCGGCCGCCTGTTCGAACTGGAACTCGACCCGCATGACCCGACTTCGGGTATCGTTTACGACCGTCCGGCAGTCGGCCGTCTGGCCCACGAAGGCATCGAGGTCGGGCCCGACGGTGCAGTCTATGTGGTCGACGAGTTCCGCGGCCAGCGCGAAGGCTTCGGGGGTGGCATCTACAGGTTCGTTCCCGATCAGTACGGCGATCTGAGCGCCGGCGAACTGTATGTGCTCAAGGTGACCGGGAACACCGACGGCACCGGGCAGGGTGAATGGGTGGGTCCGATCGATCCCTATACCGCGCGCCAGTCCGGCACCGACGCCGGGGGCCACGGCTACAACCGGCCGGAGGACATCGAAATCATCGGCAACACCCTGTACGTTGCGGTAACCGAGGGTGTTTACGAAGACGGCGTGCAGACCTTCGACGGCCGGGTACTCGCCATCGACCTGTGGAGCCTCGAGGTAAGCAACTTCATCAAGCCCGGCATCAACGTGCCGGTCGAGATCGGGGTGCCGGGCGATGCCGACTTCCAGACCGGTTTCGACAACCCGGACAACCTGGCCGAGACCCCGGACGGCAAACTGGTCATCGTTGAGGACAACGTGCCTTCCGATATCTGGGTGGCCAGCAAGCAGCGCGACAGGAACGGTGCGGCCAGGGCGGTGTGGCTGTTCGGCTCGCTGAGCGACCCCAGCGCCGAGGGTACCGGCATCTACTTCGGCAAGGACCCGAAAACCCTGTTCGTCAACGTCCAGCACTCGGCTCAGGACGACGGCGATGCCACCTGGGCGATCACCAAGGTCAAGAGGAAATCCAGATAACAAAAACTGGTCGCAGGGAGCTCGCACTCCCTCACTCCTGATCCACTACTCGCTCTGAGTGGCTCGGGGCAGTCGCGACGGCTGCCCCTTTTCTTTGCGCCGGGATCAGCTACCGGCCACGGTTGCACCAGTGCCCTGCGTGGCAGCTGCGCGCCGCGTCGCCATGCGTCAGCGAGGTGGCGCATCGGCAGTTACAGCGCCGGCGCGCGGGAACCTTGGCGAGCGGCGAATGACCAATACAGTGGATCACGTCATACTGAGGTCAGGCGTCCCGCGACTGCCCGTGACGCCGGCGCACGGCGACAGCGCGCAACGCGGGACGCACCACGGGGAGGTTACGCTCATGGACATGCAGTCGTTCCTGCGGCCGCTCACCTACCTGCTGCTGGCAGCCGGCGGCCTGCTGGCATTCCTGTCGGCTCTGGTGCCGTACTTCGATGCCGGTTACCACCTCATGGTCAGCGTGCTGCTGACCGGCCTGCTGCCCTACCTGGTGTTCGGCCTGGCGCTACCCTATCTGCGCGGTTGGACACTGGCACTGCCGGCGCTGCTGATGGTCGCAGTCCACGCCTGGCTGGTACTCTGGCAACGCTTTCTCGCCTACCAGGAGTACCGCGACGGGATGATTTACTACGTGCCACTCGGGCTGGCGCTGGCCGCAGCCGCGCTGCTCGCCTGGGCGCTGCGGCGCTCGCCCTGTGGTACCGACAGCCAGCCCGGTTAGAACCTGTCTCGTAATCCCGCGCGGGAGCATGAGACAGGTTCTAGTTCATGTGCCCCGCGGCCAGCACCGGCGTCAGCCAGTAGTGCAGGCCGCTGCCGCGGAAAGCGTGCTGAGCCGCGTCGATGACGCTGCGCGCCACCGCCTCGGGCAAATGCATCTGGAACATGACCTGGCGTTGGCGCCCGGCCACCTGTTCGGCTGCGCTCAGCGAGTGCGTCGAAGCCCCGTGCCCGCTGATCGGCGCACTGGTGAACCCGGGTATGTCATCGCGGTCCAGCAACCAGTCGACCACAGCGTTTTCTATCGACGGTGAGGCGATCAGCACCAGCAGGCATTGGTCCATATCAGGCTCCGGGATGGGCGACACCATAGCGCCGGTACAGTGTCGGAAGCAGGAACAGGGTCAGCAGCGTCGATGACACCAGACCGCCGATCACCACGATGGCGAGCGGCTTCTGAATCTCCGAGCCCGGCCCCTCGGCGAACAGCAGCGGCACCAGGCCGAAGGCCGCGATCGAAGCCGTCATCAGCACCGGGCGCAGGCGGCGCGACGCACCGTCGGTCACCACCTCGGCGATCGGCCGCCCCAGGGCCGCCAGCTGGTTGAAATAGGTCACCATCACCACGCCGTTCAGAACCGCGATACCCAGCAGAGCGATAAATCCGACCGACGCCGGCACCGACAGGTACTCGCCGGTCAGCCACAGCCCCACTACGCCACCGGTGAGGGCAAACGGAATGTTGCTCAGCACCAGCAGCGCCTGGCGCACCGAACGGAAGGTCGAGAACAGGGTCAGAAAGATCAGCCCCAGCGCCACCGGCACCACGATGGACAGGCGCCGCGCGGCGCGCTGCTGGTTCTCGAACTGGCCACCCCATTCCAGATAGTACCCGGCCGGCAGTGTGGTCTGCGCAGTGACGACCTGTTTTGCCTCTTCCACGAAGCTGACCAGGTCACGTCCGCTGACATTGGCGACCACCACCGCCATGCGGTTGCCGCGCTCGCGCTTGATGGCGACCGGTCCTTCGGTGCGTTCGAAGCTCACCAGCTGGGCGAGCGGCACCGAACCGCCGTCCGGCAGCGGCAAGCCCAGCGCCGCGAACAAAGCGGGTGACTCGCGCAATGCCTCGGGACCGCGCAGCAACAGCGGAACCCGGCGCACATCCTGGTAGATGGTACCGGCCCGGATTCCTTCCACCTGGCTGCGCAGGTCGCTCTCCAGGGCGTCGATGGATATACCCAGCCGCCCCGCGGCCATGCGGTCCGCCACCAGGCGGTAGTACTGGGCCCCTTCGTTGCGCTGCGTGTAGACATCCTCGGCGCCTTCGACCCGGCTCAATACCTTGACGATAGCGTCCGCGATGCTGTTGAGCCGCTGCTGATCGGGGCCGAACACCTTGATGGCCAGGTCACCGCGAACCCCGGTGAGCATTTCGGAAACGCGCATTTCGATCGGCTGGGTAAAGGCGTAACCCACCCCGGGGAAACTCCCCAGCACCGCGCGAATGCTGTCGGTCAGTTGCTCCTTGCTGTCCATGCGCCACTGTTCGCGCGGTTTCAGTACCAGGAAGCTGTCGGTCTCGTTGAGCCCCATGGGGTCCAGACCCAGTTCGTCCGAACCGGCGCGCGCCACGATGCTGGTCACCTCCGGGACCTGCTCGAGAATCGCACGCTGCACACGCATATCCAGATCGGTCGACTCTGCCAGGCTGATGGAAGGCAGCTTCTCGAGCTGGACGATGAGGTCACCCTCGTCCATGGTGGGCATGAACGACTTGCCGATCTGGGTATAGAGAGCCGCAGTCAGCACCAGCAGAACCAGTGCAGCCGCGGTCACTTTGCGGCTGTGCAGCATGGCCCAGGCCAGTGCCGGGCGATAGCCGCGCTGCAGCAGCCTCACCAGGGGTGGTTCTTCATGCGACACCTTGCCGATCAGGTAGGACGCCAGCACCGGGATCACGGTCAGCGACAACAGCAGCGAGGCACTGAGCGCAAACACAATGGTCAGCGCGACGGGGATGAACAGCTTGCCCTCCAGACCCTGCAGGGTCAGCAGTGGCAGGAACACGATGATGATAATCGGAGATGCCCGAGGCTACCGGCACCGCGACCTCGCGCGCGGCGCGGTAGATCAGGTGCAGGCGCGGCAGTCGTTGTCCGGCATTGTGCCGCGCGAGGTGGGTCACGACGTTTTCCACTACCACCACCGCGGCATCGACCAGCATGCCGATGGCAATCGCCAGACCGCCCAGCGACATCAGATTCGCCGACATGCCGAACTGATACATCAGCACAAAGGTGGTCAGTGCCGCCAGTGGAAGAATCAGCGCCACGGTGAGCGCGGCACGCAGATCACCGAGAAACAGCACCAGCAGCACCAGCACCAGCACGATAGCCTCCAGCAGCGCCCGGCTGACCGTCGCCACCGCGCGGTCCACCAGGCGCCCGCGGTCATAGAATACCGCCACCTCTACGCCGTCCGGCAGGGCCGGTTTCAGCTCTTCGAGTTTGCTGCGCACACCTTCGACGACCTCGCGCGCATTGGCCCCGCGCAGCCCCAGCACCAGACCCTGGACGGCCTCACCGCTGCCGTCGCGGGTCACGGCACCGTAGCGGGTCAGGGCACCGGTACGCACCGCGGCCACGTCGGCGACCCGCACCGGCTGCGCCGGATCGGCCTTTACCACAATGTTGCGCAGATCCTCGAGGGTCTGAACGCGGCCTTCGGTGCGCACCAGCAAGGCCTCTTCGCCATCGCTGAGGCGGCCGGCACCGTCGTTGCGGTTGTTCTGCTCCAGCGCCGCGCGCAGCTGCGCCATGGTCACGTCCAGGGCCCGCATATTGGCGTTATCCGGGATCACTTCGAAGCTGCGCACCAGGCCGCCCAGCGCGTTCACGTCGGCAACGCCCGGCCACCGAACGCAGTGCCGGGCGGATCACCCAGTCGAGCAGATCGCGCCGCTGCATGGCGTCCAGGTCGCCGCCCTCGATGGTGAACATGAACATCTCGCCGAGCGGTGTGGTCATCGGCGCGATGCCACCGGAGATGTCGGACGGCAGATCGCCCCATACCGCGTTGAGACGCTCGGCGACCTGCTGGCGCGCCCAGTAGATGTCAGTGCCCTCTTCGAAGTCGACGGTGATATCGGTCAGCGCGTACTTGGCCACGGAACGCAGCATGGACTGGCGCGGAATGCCGAGCATCTCGACTTCGATGGGCGCGGTGATGCGCGTCTCCACTTCTTCCGGTGTCATGCCGGGCGCCTTGACAATGATTTTGACCTGGGTGGTCGACACGTCGGGAAAGGCGTCGATGGGGATGTTGCTGAACGCGTACCAGCCGGCCCCGGTGATCAGCGCCACCACCAGCAGCATGAGGATGCGCTGGGTCAGCGCGAACTGGATCAGGCGCTCCAGCATCACTCGCCCTCTGCCAACCAGGCCGCCTTGAGCGCCACGGTACCGCTGACCGCGATGGCCGTGCCGGGCTCCAGGTCAGCCTGGATCACCTGGTAGTCCGGGGTCTGACTGGTGACCGTCACGGGCACCGGAACAAAACCTTCCTCGCGCGCCACGAACACGTAGCTCTGTCCACCGGAACGCAGCACCGCCGCACCGGGTACCCGAAAGCTGTTGCCGGCGCCCGCCGCCGCCACCTGGGCCTGCACGAACTGGCCGGGGCGCAGCTTTTCGGTACCCGAGCTGACCTCGGCCCGTACCAGCACGCCCTGGTCGGCACCGTGCACCATGCGTCCCACCGAAATGATCTGTCCGGACAAGTCGAGATCGGGCACCCGCACGGTCTGGCCGACGGCGAGATCGCCCAGCTGCGTCAGGGGCACGTGGATCTCCAGCCACAGCGGCGTCAGGTGCGCGATGCGGTACAGCGGATCGGCCAGCTCCACACCCCTGCCCGCGCTCACCATCTGTTCCAGGACCACGCCGTCGAACGGTGCGCGCACCGTCAGGCTGCTGCTCAGGTTGCGCTGCGACTGCAGGTCGCGCAGCGCCGCGTCGTCCATGCCGGACAGTCGCAGCAGCTGGTGCAGGCGCGCCTGTGAGGCAGACAGTTCCTGGTAAGTCGCACGCGACTCCAGCAGCCGCCGTTCGGCAATGATACCTTCCTTGCTCAACTGCCGGTCACGCTGATAGTTGCTCTCGGCGAGCCTGAAACGGGCACCGGTTTCCAGGTACTCTCCCTGCAGCTCCAGCAGGCGCGGACTCTGGATGCGCGCCAGCGGCTGGCCCTGGCGGATTTCCTCGCCTTCGGCGACCAGCAGTACTTCGACCACGCCCGCCTGCGGGGCGGTCACAACCTGCAGCTGCGCAGTGGGTACCGCGACCTGGGCCGGGAAACGCGCGCTGTGCAGGTCGCCGCTCGCCGCGAGCGGCGCCGTTTCGATCCCCAGCGCCGCACGCTGCTCGGGACTGATGCGCAGCAGTTCGGCTGCCGCCGGCGCCAGGGCGCCGAGCAGCACGACGGTGACAAGCAACTGTCTCATTCGGGTATCACTCCCAGTGCCTGGTTGTAGCGGGCCACGGCGCGGCCCAGCTCGAGCGCGCTGAGGCGCAGTTTGCGTTCCGCAGCCAGCGCCTGTCGGCGCGCTTCCAGCACCATGAACAGGCTGTTCTCACCCAGGTCGAAGGCGCGCTGCGCAAGCCGTAGTCCCTCGGCGGCAAGCTGCTGCTGGCGCTGCGCCAGCTGCGCGGCCTGCTGCGCTTCCTGCCTGGCGTTGCGTGCCAGGTTCAGATCCTGTTCCAGGTCCCGGCGCGCTCTCGCCACCGCAGCCGTGGCTGCAACGAGACTGCGCTCGGCCGCCGCGGTGCGCGGTGCCGCCTGACCTGCGGTGCCCAGAGGCACACTGACTTCCAGGATCACGGCATTGTCGTAGGACAGGCCGGATTCGGGTCGCTCGGATTTCCCCCCCAGGGTCAACACCGGGCTGGCGCGCTTTTCGCCGCGCACCTGGTCGCGCTCGGCACGGCTGCGCTCGGCGGCGACCCGCGCGGCGACGAGCGCCGGATGGTCAGCATCGATGTCGTCAGCCGCCGCCGCGGTCTCGGTGAGTTCGGCGGGTGCTGCCGACAGGCCGGTAACGGTACGGTACTGCATCAGCAAGGCGCGGTGTTGCGACGCCGCTGCCGAGCGTTCGATTTCCCTCGCCAGGGTTTCCTTCTGTGCCAGGATCAGGTCCATGCGCGCCAGCTCGCCGGCCGCCACCCGGCGGTCGACATGGCGCTCCAGCGCCCGAGTGGCCTGCAGGGCCCCGGTCGCCAGATCGAGCTCTGCCGCGGCGATCGCGAGCGACCAGAGCAGGTCGCGCATCTCGCCGGCTACCTGCCAGCGCTGCAGGCGCAGGGTGGCAGCCGCCTCACCCTCGGTGGCATCGGCAACCCGGCTGCGCCGCTCGCGTTGTCCCGGCAGCCAGAGGGGCATTTCCAGTCCCCCTTCCCACTGGCGGAAACCGTTGTCATCGGTGACCGCGTCGCTTTCGTGCCGCAACACCAGTGCGGGGTCACCGGCCAGCAGCCCGGACGCCTGCTGGCGGATCGCCGCACCCTGCTCGCTTATCACCTGTGCCAGCTCCGCTTCCGGATAACGCTCGAGGGCCGCCTGTACCGCCTGGCCCAGGGTCGGCGACGCGGAGTCCGCCTGCAAACGGGGGGGGCACAGCAGCACGACCAGTATCAGCAGCAGGCATCCGCAGCGTGCGGAGGTAACGTCCAACATTTTACCAACAGTCCTGTAATCAGCCTTGCAGGCAAGTTGCAGCGGCGGCAAAGCGGTTCATTGTTGCGATTCTGTTCGTCAACTGGGAGCGGCTATTGCCCTAACGCGATTGAAACACCGTCCTCGCTTGGCCACTTGCCTTGCCACGCGCAAATGACTCGGGCAGCATCCTAGATCGCGAAAATGAACTCAACCTGAACGCTATTACCCCCAGTCGGCGTGATGTTTTACCAACCGGACCGGGATTCACTACAATGATGGTTGAGTAGCCGGCATTCTGGCCGATTGGCGGCCAAAGCTGAAGTGGCAATGTAGCGAGCGATGAAATCCCTGAGACCTCTGACCCTGGCGGGCACCCTGGCGCTTCTGCTCATGCTGATGGGTGCCCAGTGCTCCGACGAGGTACGCATCGACACCCAGGTCGACGACCAGCAGAAGATATCCGACGGCGCCGGCAATCTGGACGCCGACCTCGACGACGGCGACCAGTTCGGCAGCGCGATTGCCAGCCTCGGCGATCTCGAGGGTGACGGCGTTATCGATCTGGCGGTGGGCGCTCCCGGTGACGATGACAACGGCGACGATCGCGGCGCGGTGTGGATTCTGTTCATGGACGACGACGGGCGCGTGGATCAGCGCCGCAAGATCTCCGACGATACGGCGCTGTTCCCCGGCGGTCTGGACGACAACGACGGCTTCGGTGCGGCGCTCGCGAGTATCGGCGATCTGAACCGGGATGGTGTCTTCGATCTGGCCGTAGGCACGCCCCGGGATGATGATCTGGGTGACGATCGCGGCGCGGTTTGGATCCTGTTCCTCGACACTGCCGGAGCGGTGCAGGGGCTGCAGAAGATTTCGTCGCTCGCCGGGAATTTTCTTGGCGTGCTGAGCGACAACGATCGGTTCGGCGCGGCTGTCGCCAATATCGGCGACCTGGACGGCGACGCCATCGCCGACCTCGCCGTCGGCGCGCCCGAGGACAGCGACGGCGGCACCGGCAAGGGCGCGGTGTGGATTCTGTTCATGAACAATGACGGCAGCGTCAAGTCGCAACAGAAGATATCCGCCGAGCGCGGCGGCTTCGAGGGCGACCTGGACAGCAATGACCACTTCGGCAGCGCGCTGGCCGGCATCGGCGACCTCGACGGCAACGGGGTGAATGATCTGGCGGTGGGCGCCAACGGCGACGACGACGGCGGCGCCGACCGCGGCGCAGTCTGGATACTGTTCCTGAACGCCGACGGCACCGTCGACTCGGAGCAGAAGATCTCCCAGAGCGAGGGCAAGTTTGACGGCAGCCTGGACGACGGTGCGGCATTCGGCAGCGCGCTGGCGGATATCGGCGACCTGGACGGCGACGGCATCAACGACCTGGCCGCGGGCGCGCCGGGCAGCAACGACGGCGGCACCGATAGCGGCGCCCTGTGGCTGCTGTTCCCTGACGCCGATGGGGAACTGCGCGCCGACCTGAAGATTTCCGCCACCGCGGGTAATTTCGATACCGATCTCGAAGACGGTGACCGGTTCGGCGCCGCGCTGGCCGGCATCGGCGACCTCAACGACGACGGCCGCAGCGATATCGCCGCCGGCGCGCCAGGCGACGATGACGGCGGCACCGACCGCGGTGCGGTGTGGATCCTGTTCATGGAACGCACCGAGATCAAATCCGAGTTCGAGCTGTTCCGCTGAACAGCCGCCCGCAGCGAAACCGATTGGCACAATGAGCCGCGGGCAGAACAACACCGAACCCACGCTGCGCGTGCGCGGCCTGAATCGCAGCTACCGCGAAGGCAACAGCATTCACCCGGTGATCAGCGGATGCCGGGCTGCATATTCTGGCCCGGCGAGTGCGTGGCGCTGCTGGGCCGCAGCGGCTCGGGCAAGTCCACCCTGCTGAACCTGATCGCCGGCATCGACCGGCCCGACAGCGGCGACGTCACTGATCGGCGGGCAGAGCATGAGCAGCGCTGCAGCGAACCGGCACTGACCCTGTTCCGGCGTCGCCACATCGGCTTCGTGTACCAGTTCTTCAACCTGATTCCCACCCTGACCTGCGCCGAAAACATCGCCCTGCCGCTGGAGCTGAACGGCGCAGCCGCGTGAGGCGATCGCGCGCCCAGACCGAACAGATGCTGAGTGCCGTCGGCCTGCAGCGGCGCGCCGCGGCGCCTATCCCGATCAGCTGTCCGGGCGGCGAACAGCAGCGCGTCGCCATCGCCCGCGCGCTGGTGCACCGGCCCGCTCTGGTGCTGGCCGACGAGCCCACCGGCAACCTCGACCAGGCCGCGGGCGAACAGGTACTGGAACTGATGATGTCACTGGCGCGCGAGGAGCACAGCAGCCTGCTGCTGGTCACCCACAGCCTGGCGGTCGCGCGGCGCGCTGACCGTATTCTCACCCTGCAGGACGGCAAGCCTGAGCGAACAGGGCGCAGAACTGGCATGGTAAACCGCCTGCTGCTGGTAAGCGCGCTGCGCCACCTGCGCAGACACCCCTGGCAGACCTGGCTGTCGATCGTCGGCATTGCGCTGGGCGTGGCGGTCATCGTGGCGGTGGAGCTGGCCAACCAGAGCGCGCGGCAAGCGTTTCTGCTGTCCGCCGAGAGCCTGACCGGCAAAGCCACTCACCAGATCGTCGCCGGTGCCGCCGGCATAGCCGAGGACTTCTACCGCGAGCTGCGCATCGAGCGTGGCGTGCGACTTTCCGCGCCCGGTGGTGGAAGGCCTGGTGCAGGTGGACGGGGAAACCCTGGTGCTGATCGGCATCGATCCCCTCGCGGAACCACCGTTTCGCCAGTTTGCCGGCGATGCCGGCAGCGGACAGCGCCCCGGCGCCTGCTCACCGAGCCCGGCACGGCACTGCTGTCGCGCATCACCGCCGCGCGCCTGGCCGTGTCGGTCGACGACCAGCTGGCGGTCAGCGTCGCCGGTCGCCCCGCAGGCACTGCGCATCGTCGCGCTGCTGGATGGCGACAACCCGGCCGCCATGGAAGGGCTGCTGGTAAGCGACATCGCCACCGCCCAGGAACTGCTCGGACGCAGCGGGCGACTCGACCGCATCGACCTGATACTCGATCCCAACCAGGCGCGAACAGCTGGCTGACAGTCTGCCACCCGGTCTGCGTCTGGAAGTCCCCGCCGCGCGCACGCGGGTGATGGCGGAGATGATCGAGGCGTTTCAGACCAACCTGATCGCCATGAGCCTGCTGGCGATGCTGGTGGGCGCGTTCCTGATCTACAACACCATGACCTTCTCGGTGCTGCGCCGCCGCACCTTGCTGGCCACCCTGCGTATCGTCGGCGTTACGCGCGGTTCCCTGTTCCGCCTGCTGCTGCTGGAGGCGGCCTTGCTGGGGCTGGTCGGCACCCTGCTCGGCCTGCTGCTCGGCACTCTGACCGCGCACTACCTGGTACAGCTGGTGACCCGCACCATCAACGATCTGTATTTCGTGCTCACGGTGACGCGCCTGCTGATCGAGCCGCTGGTGCTGTGGAAAGGCACCCTGGTGGGACGTCGGCGTTACCCTGCTGGCGGCCGCCGGCGCCGGCACTCGAGGCGGCCAACACGGTGCCGGTCAGCGCACTGCGACGTTCCCAGCTGGAGCGCCGCGTACACCGCGGGCTGCCCTGGCTGACTGGCCTGGGAATGGCCGCGCTGCTGGCCGGCGGACTGCTGGTGCCGCAAGCCGACTATGGCCTGGCCGGCGGCTTTCGCCGGGCTGTTCCTGATCATCGGCGGGTACAGCCTGCTGGTGCCGCTGGCGGTGACCCTGCTGAGCCGCGCCGGCAGCCGACTGGCGCAACGTGGCGGCCTGCTGACGCGCTTCGCCCTGCGCGGTATCGACGCCAACCTGAGCCGCACCGGGCTTGCGATCGCGGCGCTTGGCGTGGCGGTGGCTGCCACGCTGGGCGTCGGCATCATGATCAGCAGCTTCCGCGCCACCGTGGCCGACTGGCTGGACTACACGCTGAGCGGCGACATCTACGTCTCCGCGCTGTCCAGCCAGGCCGGCAGTGCCGACGGCACCCTGCCGGCGCAGACCCGCGCACTGATCGCGGCGCTGCCCGAGGTGGCCGAGATCAGCAGCGGGCGGCACGTGACGGTGAGCACCGACCACGGACCGGTGGATCTGCTGGCCCTGGAACCGGCGTCACGCAGCCACCGGGGTTTCCGCTTCGTCACGCCGCCGCTCGCTGACCTGTGGCCGCGCTACCGACGCGGTGAGACTGCTGCTGATCTCCGAGCCGTACGCCTTCCGTCAGCGGCTCACGACCGGCGACACGCTGCGGCTGCATACACCGCGCGGGCCGCTGACCCTGCCGATCGGCGGCGTTTTCTATGACTACGGTTCCGACCGCGGCCTGATCATCCTGGCGCGTTCCAGCTACGCGCACTGGTGGGATGATCCCGGCTTCTCCACGCTCGGTGTGTTCCTGCAGCCCGGCGCCGACCCGGCCGCGGCCATGGCAGCCATGCGCAGCAGCGCTAGGGTCGCTCGACCAGCCGCTGCAGGTACGCTCCAACCGGGAGATCCGCGCGCAATCGCTGGAGATCTTCGACCGCACCTTCGCCATCACCCGGGTGCTGCGCCTGCTCGCCATCGGCGTCGCCTTCGTCGGGGTGTTCAGTGCCTTGATGGCGTTGCAGCTGGAACGCACCCGCGAGCACGCGGTGCTGCGCGCCACCGGGGTCACGCCGGGCCAGCTGTCGCTGCTCACCTTGCTGCAGACCGGGCTGATGGGCTCTGTACGCCGGTGTGCTGTCGCTGCCGCTCGGCTGGCTGATGTCGAGAAGTGCTGATCGAAGTCATCAACCGCGCGCTCGTTCGGCTGGAGCATCCAGCCACAGCTGCCGGCGGCGGCGCTGCCCGAGGCGCTGCTGCTGGCGCTGAGCGCGGCGCTGCTGGCCGGCCTCTACCCGGCCTGGCGCATGCGCCGCGTCCAGCCGGCACTGGCGCTGCGTGAGGAGTGAAATCATGCGCGCGCTGATACGTGCTGCTGGTGCTGGCGCTGTCGGGCTGCGACCGCCGGCCCCCGAACCGCAAGGGTTCCAGGTGTCCGAGCTGCTGGGCGGCGCCAGCGCCGCTGGCTTTGCCCGCGCCACCGAGGTCCGCCATTTCCGCTTTCCCGCTGACCATGGCCCCCACCCGACTATCGCAACGAGTGGTGGTACCTGACCGGAAACCTGGGTTCCGCCGACGGCAACGCAGGTTCGGTTTTCAGGTCACCCTCTTTCGCATTGCACTGCAACCCCAGGCGCTCGGCAGCGACTCGGCCTGGCGTACCAACCAGGTATGGATGGCGCACGCGGCGCTGAGCGATGTTTCGAACGGCGAGCATCAGGCCTACGAGCGCTTTGCCCGCCAGGCGCTGGGCCTGGCCGGCGCGCAGCGAGCGCCGCTCAGGGTATGGCTGGAAGACTGGCAACTGGCGCTCGATGAGTCAGGCGGTGTCTGGCACCTGCAGCTGCCGACGCCGGGGTTCGATCTGACACTCGACCTGGCGCCGGCAAGCCCGGTGGTGCTGCAGGGCGACCAGGGGCTGAGCCGAAGAGCGCGGAGCCGGGCAACGCCTCCTACTACTATTCCATCCCGCGTTTGCAGGCCAGTGGACGACTGCGCCTGAACGGGCGAGAGTCTGGCGGTGCAGGGCACGGCCTGGCTCGACCGTGAGTGGAGCACCAGCGCGCTGGGCCCCGACCAGACCGGATGGGACTGGTTCTCGCTGCAGCTCGACGACGGCCGCAACCTGATGTACTACCAGCTGCGACGTACGGACGGCAGCACCGACCCGCACAGCAGCGGATCGCTCAGCGACAGCGCGGGTCTGCAGCGGCGCCTGGAGCCCAGGCGACGTCGACCTGACCCCGCTGGCGCACTGGAACGCGGGCGAGCGTCGCTATCCCGTCGAGTGGCGCATGCAGGTGCGCGACGAGACCCACCCCTGGCGGGTGCGCGCCGTGCTCGAAGACCAGGAGATGGCGCTCAGCGTGCGCTATTGGGAAGGCGCGGTGGAAGTCATCGACGCAGTTACCGGTGACAGACTGGGACGCGGTTACCTGGAGATGGCCGGTTACGAATGATGCGGTCAGCTTGAAAGCAGTTTCGTTGGGCTTCACTCGCGTTCAGCCCAACCTACCTGTGCAGCTACGCTTCAGCGGTAGGTTGGGCTGAGCCTGCGAAGCCCAACGCTGCGACATTTTCGGGTCCACAGGCTCAAGGCCTTTCTCCGCGCAGCCTTTCACCAACCGCCTCGATCACCTGCTGGACGTAACGGTCGGTCATGCGCGCCACCAGCCAGGCGGGAACGAAGCCGCCGGGCTCGCTGTGCACCGCATAGCGGGCCTCGGTTGCTGCGCCGGCTGCGGCCGGTCGCAGCTCCCAGAACCCGGATAAGCGCCGCGGCCTGATCCCGACGGAAACATCGACACCGGGAAACTGCCGGCGCGACAGACGCCATTCCACCCGGTAGCCCGATTCCGCCGAACGCCGAACGTCGCTGCTCCGGATCACATAGGCGCGGTCGGCAACCGGTCCCGCAAAGCGCAGCTGATGGAACACCCACTGATCACCGCCCTGGCGCGCCAGCACGCGGCTCTCCAGCACAGTCGGGACGAAGTCGGCAAACCGGTCATAGTCGGTCACCACCGCGTGCACGCGTGCCGGCTCTGCTGCGAACGTCGTGGCAATCATGATCATGGGTACCGGGGAGCCTTCGACATCGCGATGATAAATGCGGCCAGCACGCGTGACCGCCACCGACACCCAGCCGGGTGTATCGGTTGCACCCGCGTCCTGCTGCGTCATCCCCAGGTGCAAGCATAACCCTATAAACAGCATGCCGCGCCAGCGGGTGGCGCGGCCGGCGGGTCCTGACGCGAAACCCATGTCATCCTCCCTTACCCCGTTTGCCCCCGGTACGCGGGCACCGAATCTCGACTATACTGAAATACCGTGCCAGAGCAGCTCGTGATTCGATGCTCGGCCGGGCGAGGAGATCCGCGTGACCGTTTGTCATTCCCACCAAGGTACGACCGCAATGCTGATGGTAATGGCTGTCGGTACTGCATTGACTTTCACGCACGCCGTCGGCGCGGTGGAAATGCCGCGGGCGATCGCCCTGACACTGGCTGATTATGGTTTCTCCCCGGCGCATATCGAAGTTGCCGCCGGCACTCCCATTACTCTGACCCTGACCAATGAAGACACCATCACACCGCACAATTTCAAGCTGCAGAACACTCAGGCAGGACTGAATATCGACGTCGATGTCGGCGCCGGTCGATCCGTAGTGGTCGAATTTACGCCACGGGTGGCCGGCACCTACCGGTTCCACTGCGACAAGAAACTGCCCTTCCTGAAGAGTCACCTCGCCCGCGGCATGGAAGGCACGCTGACCGTAACGCGCGTCTCTGCGGACTAGCCCGTGCGAGTCCTGCTGGTCTCGGCGAACAGAGAGCACATCCCGGACCCGATCTTTCCGCTCGGCCTCGGCTATGTTGCGGCGGCGGCAGCGCGGGCGGGACATGAAATCGGTGTGGCCGATCTGTGCTTCGGGGGGCAGCCGCTGGGTGCCCTGCGGCGGCGTATCCGCGCCTTCCAACCCGAGGTCGTCGGTGTGTCAATCCGCAATATCGACAACGCGGCCTACCCCCTCACGGTTGACTATCTGCCGCGCCACCGCGAGGTTGTCGACGCCATCCGGATGACCACCGGCGCCTGGGTGGTGGTGGGCGGTTCCGGCTTTTCCGTCCTGCCCGAGCAATACATGCAGGCGCTGGGCGCCGACTTCGGCATCCAGGGTGCGGGTGAACGGGCCTTTGTCGCCCTGCTGGATGCGCTGGCTGGCAATCGCGATCCCGGTGACATTCCGGGTGTCGTCTCGAAACTTCCAGGCGGTGGCACCGGCACGACCGCCGCCGTTGCGCCCGCGCAGCAGGCACAGACTCAAAACAGCCTGCGCCCCGCCCGCCACCTGTTCAACTATGCCCGCTACCTTCGCCGCGGCGGTTGCGGCAATATCCAGACCAAGCGGGGCTGTGTCTTCAAGTGCAGCTACTGCACCTATCCGCTGCTGGAAGGCAACCGCTTTCAGCTGCGCACGGCCGCAGACGTGGTCGACGAAATCGAAGCGCTGCAGATGCGCTATGGTCGCCACCCGCTTTTTTTCGTCGACTCCATTCTCAACTTCCCGCACGGTCACGTCGAGGGCATTTGTGAAGAGCTGCTGCGCCGCCAGCTGAGCGTGCGCTGGAGCTGTTACGCCACGCCGGTCAAGCTCGACGCGAACCAGGCCCGACTCATGGCCCGGGCCGGCTGTGAAGGCATCGAACTCGGAACCGACGCTGTCGACGACGCGCAGCTCGAACGGCTGGGCAAATCGTTCGATGCCGACACGGTGCAGCGGGCCAACCGGCATTGTCTGGCGGCAGGCCTGCGTGTCTGTCACGCTCTGATCTTCGGCGCGCCCGGCGAGACCCGCACCTCGATCCGCAATACCTGCCGGGCGGTCCGCGCCATGCAGCCGACCGCCGTTATCGCCATGACCGGGGTGCGCGTCTACCCCGGCACACCACTTGCCGGACAACTGATTGCCGCGGGCAGGATCAGTCGCGCCGCGGTCGGACTCGCCCCGGTATTCTATATTGAACCCGAGATCGCCGACTTCCTGCCCGGGTATCTGACCCGGCAGGCACGCGAGGCCGGTAACTGGGTGCTGCCGGGCATCGAACCACCCCTGCTGCCGGCCAGCCAACGCATGCTGCGCGGGCTGGGCATTTCCGGACCCCTGTGGCGGCTGTTGCGTTTTTCCTGGATGCGTCGCCTCAGCCGCAGCAAGTTCCGGCGCTCGACCACCAGCTGGGGTATTCCCAACCCAAGGAGGACTCTGCTATGAAGCTACAGAATTCACCCAGTGACGCCAGCTATCGCACCGCGATGGGACAACTGCTGGTGCTCTACACCCAGGTCGATCGCCTGATCATGGAAGCCTGCGCCGAGCGCATCGCGACGGCCCCGGACGAGAGCGCAAAACTCGCGCTGGCCAAACAGGTCGGCGATGAGTCCCGCCATGTCGCCATTCAGAACGAATGGATGCAATCATTCGCCACCGATCGGACGCCGGTCATTTCAGCCGTCCAGGAAGCTGCCATCCTCGCGCACTTCCGCCAGCTCGACTGGATGGACTTTCTGACCGACATGTACCTTTGCGTCGAAGCGCTGGGCAGCGATGCAGTGGAAAAAGTGGTGCCGCTCGCCGACCCGGGCACCCGGGAATCGCTGCGCATCCCGTTGCAGGACGAGCTCGACCATATCGCTTTCGGCGTCAATCGCCTCAGGCAGGAACTGGCCCAAATGCACGCGGCCGAGCGGGACGCCTATCTGGACAGGGTTCCGCAACGCATCGACGCACTGAACACCATGCTCCAGGATATGGGACTGGACGTACAGGCCCTGTTCGAGGCGGTAGGAGCCGACTACAACAAGCTCTGCGAATCCGTGCTGGAGCGAAAATCGGAACTGATGCAGCAGGTGGCGGCGCCACTGGCAGCCTGAAGCTCAGTCAGCAGCGTTTGGCCTGGATTGCTCACCTCGTAGCGGTCCGCTACCGGGGCGGGGCCGTTCGTGATGCTCGCCATGCGGCATTCTGCGCAACGGTGAACATCGCTGTAGTCCGCGTCAACGTGTGCGCAATATTGCCATTCATTCAGCCATAGATGAATGCACGACATTCCCTGGCCCTCATGACGGCCAGGCGAACTTGATGAGCGCAAGCTGAAGTTCCGTTCCCGCTCATCCCGCCGAGACTTTGAACTGTTTAACCAGGCTCTCGAGTTCGGCTGCAATATGCTCCAGCTCCTGACTGGCCTGCGCGGTCTGTGTTGCGCCCTCAGCCGTCCGCTCGGTCCGGTCATTTATGCGCAGTACACCCCGGTTTATTTCTTCTGAGACCGCACTCTGTTGTTCAGCTGCACTGGCAATCTGGGTGCTCATGTCGTTGATGCTCGCTATGGCCCTGGAAATGGAAGACAGTGACGCGCCGGCGGTCTTAGCCTTATCGACCGCGTGTCGCGCCCCTTCCCGGCTCTGATTCATGACCTCAACGGCGCGCTGACTGCCGGACAACAGCTTTTCGATCATGGCGTTGATTTCCTGGGTCGATTGCTGGGTACGACTGGCCAGGGTGCGCACTTCATCCGCCACCACGGCAAAGCCGCGCCCCTGTTCACCGGCGCGCGCCGCCTCGATGGCTGCATTCAGTGCCAGCAGGTTGGTCTGCTCGGCGACGCCCCTGATCACATCCAGGATCGAGGTGATCCCGATACTGTCCTGCTCCAGCTGGTGAATGGTCTCCGCCGCGTTTTCGATCTGATCAGCCAGTTGCAGCATCTTCCGCTGCGCCTCATCAACCACGCTTTGCCCGGCCAGGGTGTCGCGATGGGCATTTTCGGCCGCCTCAGCGGTATGCGCGATATTGCGGGCAACTTCCTGCACCGTCGCTGTCATCTCATTCATGGCGGTAGCCACCTGCTCGGTTTCGGAGCGCTGCTCCTGGAGACTGTCACTGGTCTGCTCGGTGATCGATGTCATCTGTTCGGACGCCGTGGCAAGCCGCTCGGTTGCACCGGTGATCTTCGACACCACCCCCAACAGCTGGCTGCGCATGGATTCGAGTGCCGCACCCAGTTGACCGATCTCGTCGCTCCGATTCAGCTCAAACTCTGAAGCCAGATCGCCGGCCGCAACACGCCGCAACTCAGTGACAAGCTCGGGCAATGCGTTCAAGGCGTGTGCCATGACAATAAACAGCAGGCCAACGACCACCAGCACCACCAGAGCACTGGACCAGAGAAACGTCATTGCCAGCTCCGCTGCCGCCTGCTGCTCGCCTACCGCTGCCCCGGCGCGGGCCTGGGTCTTCTGCAGCAGAGCGTCAACCTCCTGCGTCATCTTCTCGGCAACTTCATCGAACTGCCCCATCATCGGGTTACCTCCGCCCGGCCCCCCGTCGATGTAAGCCCTGGCCATCCGGCGACCGACGTCGTAATAGGCATCGAAAACCGGCAACATGGCCTGGTAGTGTTCGGCATTACCGCGGTCCAGCTCCTGAAGCTCGCCGATCAGCGCCTTGAACAGCTGTGCGTTTTGCTCGGCTTCCTCAAATCCGTCGTTGAGACCGTCGAGTCCTCGCGTGGCGCTGATATCGGTCAGCCACTGTTGTACCTGGACCACCGACAGTTTCAGTTCGTGCGCCTTGTTGAGAGTCGGAATCTCCTTTTCCGCAATAAGCGACGCCTGCACCAGGACGGTCCGATTACTGGAAATCAGCACGGCGCTGGCAATAACGACAACTGCCGCCAGGATGCCGGTTAACACCACAAACCGGGTTCGGATAGCGATATTCTTCATTGCAGCCACAATCATATTCCCCAACTGGAACCACTGTTGATGTTGCGCCAGGCTCGAGCGGTCGCCGGTCACCAGCCAACCTGCGACGAAAAATTGGCCTTTCAGCAAGACCTTGACGCCGGAACGACGCAAACCCGCCACGGCCAGCGTCCGTGTCAGTGTGCAAGGGTCGCTTAGCCGGTCTGTTGGGGAGCAAAATGCAAGGAGTGTGCCGTTTCGCGCCGGCGACTGCCGGGACAGTCGCCTTGGGACAAGACGCATAGCGACCGGTGGTGAGAAAGGAGTCCCGGGTTCTGGAAACGGGCCGACGCCCCCGCGCCAGCCGGGACCGGTTCTCGGGAGGTCGCAGTCCAGGGCCTGTTAATACAAGCCCTAGTTGCCGGTGAGGGCCCTGCTGTAACTCAGCTGAACACGCGCACCTGCCGGGACATCACCAAGCGCCAGCTGGTAGCGGGAAAGGTATTCGCGCTCCTTGCGACTGCCGCGCGGAATATAGTTCGAGCGCACGGCTTGCAGGACGCGGCCGTTCGCATCGATCACCGTGGCGTCCACAAAACCGCCGCCGCTGAACGGCGCCCGGTTACGTGCAATGTGCCCAAACACCATGGTCTGAGCCTTATCTGTGCTGGCAGAGGCCCAGGTATTCTGCAGGGTGACGTAAGGGGAACCGATCAATCGGATCTGGATCGCATCATTGGCCAGCATATCCGCACTGGCTGCGTGATTCACGCCGAACAGTGCCGCAGTCAATAGAAGCAGACGCATGTTTTTCATTGTTTTGTCCTCCGCAGCAGTCTGTTTATAGTTTTCTTTGCTACGCCGACAGTCTACCACAGCCCCCCTCACCGCCCAAGATACAGAGTGTCGCCGTCATCGACGGTTGTATCCGTTCAATCCGGGAAATCAAGAAAAATCAGTGGCTGTCGCTAGCTGGCTCAACGGATTGGATCACCGCGGAAGGAATCACGATGTCGAACTGCAACTACAGCAGCAGGGGTTGCCGGGACAGCAAGGTCCTGTTGCTCCTGCAAAGCCTTGCGGCCTTGTTCTTGTTTTCCATCGATTGCCAGGCCGATTCGCTGGAACAGCGCCTGGAAGCCATGGATCAGCGTCTGCGGACTCTGGAACGGGAAGTGGCACAGCAGCGCGATACCATTGCAGCCCAGCAGCAGATCATTGCCAGCCAGCGCACCCGTCTCGAGACCGCACAACACGCCGCGCCTGAGCCGGAATCGCGTGATGCGAGCCTCGCCGAGCGGCGTGAACAGCTCGAAGCCCTGGTCAACGTCGACGCTGATCTCGCGCAGCAGTCCCGGGCACCCACAGCGAACCCAGGCAGCGACGCCGGTGTGGCCGACAAACTGCCGCCGGTTTCCCTGTCCGGTGTGGTTGAGGTCGAAGGCAGCTACGCGAGTGATTATGCTGGTCAGGAGCACAGCGACATTGTGGTTTCCACCGTAGAGCTCGCCGTCGGTGCGCGCATAAACAACTGGACCGACAGTGAAGTCATTGCGCTGTACGAAGAAGACGACTCGAATCTCGATATCGACGTGGCAACCATCTCCATCCTCAATCCGGATGTGACGCCCTTCTATCTCACCGCCGGGCAGTTCTATGTGCCACTGGGCCGGTTTGAAACCGCCATGGTATCCGACCCGCTGACCCTCGAACTCGCCGAAACACGGGAAACAGCGCTCCAGCTCGGATTCGTCCAAGGCCCCTGGCAGGGTTCGGTCTACGCCTTCAACGGCGATACCAACCGGCGCGCGGGCAACGATCAGATCGAGCAATGGGGGGCGAGCCTGGGCGCCGTCTTCCAGGAGCTTGCAGGGAGCACCGCCGAAGTCTCCCTGGACTACATCAGCAATATCGGCGACAGCGACGCGCTCCAGGATGCGCTCGCAGATCCCAATGACATCGATGATTACGTGCCGGGTGTGGCACTTTTCGGGAGTCTGAACCGGGGTCGCTGGAATCTGCTTGGCGAATACGTCACCGCCACCGAGTCATTCGCCGCGACTGACCTGTCCTTCAGGGGCAAGGGTGCCAAACCGGCCGCGTGGAATCTCGAACTGGCATTCGAACATCTGCTGGCCGGGCACCTGGCGGTTGCAGCGATCGGCGTCCAGCACAGTTCGGAATCACTGGCTCTGGAGTTGCCCCGCTACCGGTATCTTGGCAGCTGGTCCCTGGAACTGCTGAACAACACCGCGCTGTCTATCGAGTGGGCACATGACACTGACTACAGTGTCAGCGATGGCGGAACCGGCAAGCACGGCGACACCCTGACCACGCAGATCGCCGTGGAATTCTGAACTCGATTACCTGCAAAAAGTCAGCAACGGACCGGATGTGTTCTCGGGTTGTCACCTGCGCCCTGGTCGCCCCAATGCCGCAACCGCGCTCTGATTAAAGCTCCCTATTCAGAATCTCCGGGTCGTCGGTACCCGGCTGCGCATACCGTGCCCGCGGCATCCCATTCAAGCGCCCCTGAACTACAGTTCCTGTTGCAATAGTTCGCGCTCTGCAGGCTCGGGAACTGCCGGAAAAACCCTCTGTAAACCGTTCCTCGTAAACTGCTCGCCGATGAACAGGTCGTCGTCGACGGTCTGCACCTGCTCCAGCCAGCGCGCGGAAGTCTGGCACGCGGCTGAAAACGGCGGCTCCCGGCACAGCTCCACCTCGCCAGTTTCGAACACATTGATATGCAGACCGGCCAGTGGCCGCACCTGCATACCCTGCGGCGCACGGGTGTAGTCCATGATCGTTGGCTCGGTGATATGCAGCAGATCGAGTAGCGTCGCCGGGATTCGATACATGGGCAGCGTGCCGATTTTCAGCGCACCGCGCCGGCCGTCGATCACAATCGCGGGTGTGCTGACAAAGAAGCTCAGCATGTCGGCGCTGAACTGGCTGCGCTTCGCCGCCAGCACACCCGAGTCGACATAGCCGGCGAAATTCTTACCCAGAAACGGCAAATGGTCGCCGAACACGAGAATAATCGCATCCGGGTCGCGCTCGCGCAGCTCGTCGAGGAAAGCCATTAATTCGCGTGACTGGTAATACACCGTATTGGCATAGCTGCCCACTTCCTCGACCTCGGAAGGCGACGTGATCCTGAGCGGCCGCAAGGCGTTGAGCGGGTAGTTCCAGTGTCCGGAATAGGTCACGATGTAATTCAACAGCGGCTGCCCGCTGTCCAGCGCAGGCGTGATTTTTTCCAGCACCTGCCGGTACAGCGAGGCATCACTGAGAAACTCGCGGTTCATGTCATCGAGCACGAAATCCTGCTGCGACCAGTAGGTCTGAAAGCCAATGCGTCGATAGGCGTTCATACGGTTCCAGAACGCCGGGACGTTAGGGTGTGATGCCAGCGTCCGGTAACCACGCTGCGCCAGCAGCTGCGGCAGGCACGGTACGTCGTTCAGCAACTGGCGTTCGAACTTGACCTGGTCCTCGACCACCGGAAATCCGCACAGAATTTCAAATTCCGCGTTTGCCGTGTAACCGCCGAACACCGGGCTCAGCGCCTGCGAGTGATCAGCCATGTTCCAGAGCTGCCGGAACCCGGGAGCCAGCGGGTCACGGTTGTAGTTCGCGCGTTTCAGTAACGCTGGATCCCAGAACGACTCCAGCAGCACGATATGCACATTGCGCGCCTCGAAGGGGGCGGACGCGACAACCTTCTGCAGCGGATCCAGCAGATTCAGGGCTGCGCCCAGCGCCCGTTCACGATCCGGCGGCACATGGGCGTGTGCAAAATAGCGCGCCCCCTCCTGCAGCGTGTAGAGCGTGGCACCACGGTAGAGATAATTGGAACGCTGGTCCCACACCGAGTTGCCGAAATAGTGGTCGAGCGGCCTCAGCAGTGTGGCGGGCTGATACAGCAGCGTCACGCCAAACAGTATCAGAACCGCCATGGCCAGATAGGAACTCCAGTGCCGCAGCGTGACATTGAAGATCATCAGCGCCGCAATCGCCGCCAGCGGCACGGCCACGGCGATGAACTGCCATCCCTCCAGGATCAGCAGCAGCGAACGCAGGGCATAGGCATCATCGGGCACGATGGGTCCGCCGAAGAAGGCGATCTTGACCGCGTTGCCGATGTACAACACGCCCATCAGCAGCCCCTGCAACAGCACAAATACCCAGACGCGCCGGGCGACGGCTAAAAGGATATAAGCAATCAGCAACTGCAACAGGTAATCGAACGGCACCGCCGCGGGGACGATACGCACATCGAATTGCCAGGCGCTGACCAGGTAATACAGCGCATAAAACAGCGCCGTGGACAGTACCGGCAACCCCGTTCGCAGTACGGTTCTGGGTATCGGCATTACTGAATTCTCCGGACCTGTCAGGGCCTCTTGACGCTAGGCGGACTGCATAGCGTTTACAGGCGTTAGGAAAAGTCTAAGTCAACCGACTGCATGACACACGCGATCCCGTTAACGTCCATTCAGATTAATATCGGTTAAATCGATAGCAAAGTCCATAAAATATCGTTTGTCTTTTATTAACTGTCTCTTATATTCTTTTTTCTGCAGCCATGCGGGCGCACCTGCACCGACATACCTATGACGGGGTCGGTGTGCCACCGGAAACGCCGGCCTGCCGCTAAGGCCAGTCGCGGCAGGCAGCAGGCGTTGCACTGGCGAGCAACACAGTGAGTGGGAGGTCGCAACATGATCACGGTAAGAGTCTGTATGAAGTTCAGCCACGAACCGCTGAAACGCGTCCCTGTGGTGCTGCAGCTGGACGCCGAGGGCCGGACAACCACGCCGGTGCCGACCGACCGCGCCGGCGTGGCACGCTTCGACCTGAAGCCGGCGAGCGGCAAAGTGCTGGTATCGGGTATCGAGCGTTACCATGGACGCCTGGACGACGAGATTCGCATCGAACTGTGGTCAATCACCGATGCCAGCAACGACTCCAGCGGGACGTCCGGCGAGTTCCCGGCGGGCAGCAACGCCTATCCGGGAATGGCCACCCGTCATCTGACAGTGGATGGACGGGAGATTCTCACCGACAGCGAAGGCTACCTGGTGGATCCCGCCGACTGGTCAGAAGGTTTTGCCCGCAACCAGGCGCGTCACGAAGGCCTCACCCTCAACGCCGAGCACTGGGAGGTGATACGCTATCAGCGCGACTACTATGCGCGGCACGGGGTGCAGGCAAGCGTGCGTGACATGATCCGGCATTTCCGCCGCGTGTGGGGTGCGGACAAGGGCAGCAACCGCTACCTGCACCAGCTGTTTCCGCGCGGCGGACCACAGAAACAGGGCAACCGCCTGGCGGGCTTGCTGCGCACCAAGGGCGAGCACTGAGACCAAGGCGCGGTGCGCGCCTACTCCTCGTAGTCACTGCCGAGATCGATTCCCATTTCTTCCGCCACCGCCAGCCAATAGGGTTCGGCCGCGCAGGAACAGCAGTCACACCACACCGCAACACCTTCGTGCATGCTTTTGGAGCTGCGCGCCGGCACGGCACGCTCGGCGACCGCTCTGCCAGATTCGCCGCCACCACCGGTATGAACATGAGAATCCACCATGAGTTGTGTCCTCCACGGCTAGGTCCGGATGACGTTGCCCGGGGCGTTCGCGGGGACGCTTACCCACGAAGCCGGCTGGGTAGACTATCTATAGCAGCCCTACACCGGTTCAGCGAGCGGGGGGCGCGCCGTTCCCGCTTGCGCCGGCAGACCGGGCGCAAAGGCCGCACCGTTCGCGTTCCGGCCGCGCGCCGCGCCGCGGCCGACACGTCGGGCGCCCAGCTCAGCTGCTATAGTGTAGGAAAGCTTCGGGGCTGCGGTTGCGGCCACAGGAGGCGGGCGCATGAGTCGTATTCAGATATTCGCACTGGGCTTCGCGAGCGCTCTGGTGCTGGTGGTCGCGCTGCGCGGCCTGAGCGTAACCACGTCCGCCGCTCCGGGGCTGCTGATTCCGGCGCTCGCCCCGCAGCAGCAGGACGGTGAACCGGCGCCCGGCATGTTTCTGGTAGCGACGCGCGATCTGATGGATCCCTGGTTCGGACGATCGGTGGTGCTGCTGCTGGACCACGACGACGGCGGCAGTCTGGGTCTGATTGTGAACCGCCGCTTCCGCGCCACTCTGTCCGACGCGATTCCCGAGCTCGAGCAACCGGAAGCCGCCAGGCACCCGGTGTTTTTCGGTGGCCCGCTGGGCTCCCACCAGTTGTTCATGCTGCTGCGCAACGACAAACCGGTACCGCAGACCCAGCATATTGCGGCGGATATCTATTTCAGCGCCGAGCGCTCGGTGCTCGACCACGCGCTGCAGAACAAGACCCCGGGCGACGCGCTGCATTTCTATATCGGCTACGCCAGCTGGACATCCGGTCAGCTGGCACACGAACTGGCGCGCGGCAGCTGGCACCTGGTTACCGGCAACACCGCGGTGGTGTTCGAGGACGGCGCCGAGGACCTGTGGGAACAGCTGATCGACGACCTGGAACCGCCCGGCATCGAAGTGAGGATCGATCCTTCCGCTCCGCTGTTCGCGGCGCTATCCAACGACACACAGGCGCGCTTCGGGCTCACTCGCGCCCGGCCTTGAGCAACTCCCAGTATTTTTCGTACACCGTGATGGCCGCGCCCACATCGGTCTGGAATTCGGCGTTCTTCAGGTCCGCTTCGATGGGATACACAGTACGATTGGAGCGCACCTCCTCGTCCAGCAGGGCGACCGCTTCGGCGTTGGGTGAAGCGTAGCCAATCTCTTCGCTGATCAGCTTGCCGATTTCCGGGCGCAGCAGAAAATCGATAAACAGGTGGGCATTGTCGATATTGCGCGCGGTCTTCGGGATAACCAGATTGTCCATCCACAGGGCAGCGCCCTCCTCCGGATATATGTAGACAATGGCCGGATTCTCTTCCTGGGCGAGGTAGGCCTCGCCGTTCCAGATCATACCGGCATCGGTCTCCCCTTCCAGATACGGCATGCGCGGCGCCTCGGAGTTGAACACCCGCACGTTGGGCATCAGGTCCTTGAGCTTTGCGTAGGCCGCCTCGAGGTGCGCGGCGTCGGTGTCGTTGCCCGAGTAGCCGAGCACCCGCAGACCGACGTGAAAAACCTCGCGCATGTCGTTGGTCATCATCAGCCGGTCCTTGAATTCGGGCTTCCACAGATCGGCCCATTTGCTGACCGCGTCGGGCTTGACCGTATCGGTGTTGACCGCGATACCGGTGCTGCCCCACAGGTAGGGTACGCTGTACTGGTTGTCGGGATCGAACGGCTGGTTGACCAGCTTGGCATCGAGATACCCGAAGTTCTTCAGCTTGCTCTTGTCGATCGGCGCCAGCAGGCCCTCGCGGCGCATCTTGCTGACGTAATAGGTGGAAGGCACGGCGACATCGTAGCTGTTCTTGTCGTCCACCAGCCTGAGTTTGGCGTACATCGCCTCGTTGCTGTCGAAGGTGGAATAGACCACCTTGATGCCGGTTTCGTCCTCGAACTGCTCCAGCACCGCCTCCGGCATGTACTCGGACCAGTTGTAGACATACAGCACTTTCTCTGCCGCGTTCAGTGCGGTCGTAATCAGGCCCAGCATGCAAACCCGCAGCGCGGTTCCAAGCAGTCTCATGGGTTTCGGTCTCCTTTATGGATTATCGATTTCTGGATCTATTTCCTGGCGAGAAAATACTGCGACGCCAGGAGGGCCAGCAGCGACAGGATCAGCAGCACGGTGGCGAGCGCGTTGACTTCCGGTTTGACGCCCAAGCGTACCATGGAATAGATACGCAGCGGCAGCACTTCGAAAGTCGGACCGGTGACAAAAATGCTCACCACCACATCGTCCAGCGACAGCGTGAAACCCAGCAGCCAGCCGGCCATGACGGCCGGAAAAATAATCGGCACCAGAACGGTGCGCAGCATCTGCCACTCGCTGGCGCCGAGGTCGCGCGCCGCCTCGATGATCTGGGCATTGAAACCGCTCAGCCGCGCATACACGGTCACCACCACGAACGGCAGACAGAAGGTCACGTGCGCCAGCAGCAGCGACAGGTACCCCAGCTTGACGCCGAGCAGAATAAACAGCACCAGCAGCGAAATCGCCAGCACGATGTCGGGTGACATCATCACCACGAACAGCATACCGTTCAGCAGCCGCTTGCCGCGAAAGCGGTAGCGGTGCAGCGCAATCGCCGTCAGCGTGCCGATCAGCGTGGACAAGGTAGCCGCGCTGGTGGCCAGCAACAGCGAGTTGACAGCGGCCTGGATCAGCGCGTCGTTGTCCCACAGCCGGGCGTACCACTCCAGGCTCAGGCCCTGCCAGCGGTAGGGATTGCGCGATGCATTGAAGGAAAACACCACCAGCACCGCGATGGGCAGATACAGCAGCAGGTACACCAGGGCGAGGTAGGCGTGCTTAAGCCAGCGCATCGTCGGCGCTCCGCCTGCGCACCATGCGGGCGCTGAGATAATAGGCGTACAGCAGCAGCGCCATGGCCAGGGTCAGCACGATGCTGGCGGCGGCCCCAAACGGCCAGTCGCGGGCGTCCAGAAACTGGTTCTTGATGACATTGCCGATCAGCAGATGCTTGGCGCCGCCCAGCACGTCGGCCACGTAGAACATTCCCACCGCCGGAATCAGGACCAGCAGGCAACCGGCGAGTACGCCCGGCATGGTCAGCGGCAGCACCACGTAGCGGAACGTACGCCAGCGCGCGGCGCCCAGGTCGCTGGAGACTTCCAGCAGGTCTGCGCGCAACTGTTCGAACACCGCGTACAGCGGCAGAATCATGAACGGCAGCAGCACGTAGACCAGTCCGGCGATCACCGCGCCTTCGGTATACAGCATGCGCAGCGGCGCATCCACGATGCCCAGGCCGAGCAGAGCCTGGTTGGTCAGCCCATTGGTCGCCAGCAGCAACTTCATGGCGTAGGTGCGCACCAGCGAGTTGGTCCAGAACGGCAGGATCACCAGGAAGATCAGCAGCGGTTTGATGCGCGCCGGCAGCCGGCTCACCGCATAGGCGAACGGGTAGCCGATCAGCAGACACACCAGGGTGGTGGTCAGCGCCATGCCCAGCGAGTCCAGGAACACGCCGGCGTACACCGGGTCGAGCAGGCGCGCGTAGCTCTGCAGGGATGCTTCCGGGCGCACGAAGTGCACATCGTCGCGCACCAGGAAGCTGGCTACGATCACCAGCAGGTTGGGCAGAAACACGAACAGCAGCATCCAGGCCCAGATCAGGGTCACCACAGCGGTTCTAAACGGTGCGCGCAGTTTCACGGGGCAGCAGCACTTCCCAGTTGGGCACCCAGGTAACCCTGATTTTTTCCCCCAGCCGGTAATCGAAATCCGGGTCGCTTTCGTCGAAAAACTCGCTGGCCAGAAGCTCGTGTCCGGACTCCAGTCGGATCACAGATTCGAGCGTCATGCCCTTGTAGTTGCGCTCCACCACTTCACCACTGAACCCCTCCTCGCGCTCCGGCGGCAGCAGGCGCAGATCCTCGGGTCGCAACAGCACGTGCAAGGCGTCGCCGACCACAAAGCCGCCCTTATGCGCCGGCAGCGTGATGCGCCGGCCCTCGATCCGCCCCACCAGCCGGCCGTCACCAAGCACCTCGGTCACCTCGGCATCGAACACGTTGATCTCGCCGACGAAGCGCGCCACGAACAGGTTGCGGGGATTCTCGTACACGTCGCGCGGGGTACCGATCTGCTCCACATGGCCTGCGCGCATCACCACCACCCGGTCCGACATCGACAGCGCTTCCTCCTGGTCGTGGGTCACGAACAGGAAAGTAATGCCGAGCTCGCGCTGAATGCGCTTGAGCTCGATCTGCATCTGCTTGCGCAGCTTGTAGTCGAGTGCGCTCAATGGCTCGTCGAGCAGCAGCAGACGCGGCTTTTTGATCACCGCACGTGCAATGGCCACGCGCTGCTGCTGACCGCCGGACAGCTGGTCCGGGCGGCGCCCGGCAAGCTCGTCCAGCTGCACCATATGCAGCACTTCGCGCACCCGCGACTCCACCTCGGCGCGCGGGCGTCGCTCGGCCCGCAGACCATAGGCGACGTTGTCGAACACGCTCATGTGCGGAAACAGAGCGTAGCTCTGAAACACGGTGTTGACCGGACGCTGGTTGGGCGGCAGGCGGGTGATGTCCTGACCGGCCAGCCGGATGGTGCCGCCGTCGGGACGCTCGAAGCCGCCGATCAGACGCAGCAAAGTGGTTTTACCGCACCCCGACGGACCCAGCAGAGTAATGAACTCTCCGTGGCGGATGTCGAGGTCGAGCGGGTAAACCACGCGCTTGTCCGCGAAGGACTTCGAGATGCCTTGCAGCTGTAGGATGGTTTGCTCTGCTATCGCCACGCGCGCAACACCTCTGCACCCATTCGCGTTGGCGCCATTCTAGTGTACCTCGCCACTCATATTAACCCTCTCAGAGCGATTAACCCTTGCCCAGCCGCCCCACGAGCTCGGTGCAGCAACCCCAGGCGCTGCAGGCAAACCCCACCCCGGGAGCGCTTCCTTCCGGGCGGATCCGGCCGGCGATGCCCGCAACGCTTCGCGCGGCAGGATCTGACCCGCCGCTGAGGATGGCAACGCCGCAACGGCCCGTCGCGCTGCGCCCGGCGGCGCAGTTGCAGCTGTTGTATGGCAGCAAACGGGAGGCGGTTTCTGTTGGTGTTCACGAAACATTTCGCTTCGCGCGCGCCCGCCGGCAGCCCCACCATACCACCGCCGCGGAAACAAAACTCACATTGCTTTCAAACGCTTGCCAGACGCAGGCAAGCACTGTCGCGCAACTGGCACGACTGATGCGATAGCCCTGCGTAAAGCACCCTTCAAACAGACGCACACAGCCGGAGGCTCAACCATGTACAGCACCGCACCCCGCTTCGAACAGGACAGTCACAGCGACGCCGTCGTGAGGACAAGCTTCGAGCTGAGCGACCACGCAGTGCCGGAACCGATCGAGTCCTGGTCGCTGTCCGACTTCGAAGACATTGTCCCCGGTACGCTGGCGTGACGCGGCTGTCGCACCTGCTGTGGCTGGTCTTGCTGGCAGTCGGCCTGGCCGGCGCAACCCGCTCTGCGCTGGCCGAACCAGAGATCGAAATCAGCTTTGAACGCGACGGCAGCTCTGCCCACAGGCTGATCCACGCCGAGGCGCTGTTCCCGACCGAAGGCGCCGACATCCACCGCGTGTTCGCTGCCATCAGCGACTATCCGGAACTGCACGACTGGATTCGCACCACACGGCGGGTGGGCAGGACCGCACACGGCGAACAGTTCCTGATCGACTTCGAGTTTCCCTGGCCGGTGGGCAAGCAGTGGTCACGGGTGGAAGTGCGCCGCCACGACGACAGCGCGATCGAATGGCACCAGGTCGAAGGCAGTCTGAAAGCGAACCACGGCCGTATTGCCTTCAGCACTCGCAGCGGCGCTGCGCATATCGATTACCGCGCGGTTATCGACGTGGGTTTTCCGGACGCCTTCACGCGTCCCTACAAGGAACGGTTTGTCGGCGAGTTTCTCGGCGCGGTCTACCAGCAGGCCCGCACGGCGAGCGCAACCAGGGCCATTGCACTGGCCCGCGCGCAACCCTGACGGCGGGTACAACACTGCATCGCCGTCATTTCACATACACGGTGATCTTCCTGGAATACACCGGCGGGTTGTGCGGCATGTGCTTGTCGTCACCCATCAGCAGCTGCAAGGTGTGGGTCCCGGGCGGCAACTCGATCATGGTCTCGGTCTGTCCCGCACCGAAGTGAATGTGGTTGCGGTCCGAGGGGATCTCCTGATCGAGCGGCGGCAGATCGGTGTCGATCAGCAGGTGATGATGCCCGGTGTTCGGTTTCGGCGTACCCTTGGGCGCCACACCCATGTTGCGCAGACCGAACCAGACCCGGAACGGCCGGTTGGCCGGCAGCACTTCGCCGTCATTGGGCCAGCCGATGTACAGATAGGCATTGTCAGGCGCGGTTGCCCCGGCCGCCACTGCGATACCGGAGCACAGCGTCATGGCGACAAGGCAGGCCGCCAGCTGTCTGATCAACATCATCATGGTCTCTTCCCTTCCTCATTCATCGTTGTCAGGAAACCGCGTCACGCCGGCGGCCAGCCCGCATTTCTCACCGGGATACCGGGCTAGTACGGTGGCACGATAATCGTGATCTTCTCCGAATACAGCGGGGGATCATGCGGCATATGGTTGTGATCACCCATCAGCAGCTGCAGGGTGTGCTCACCGGGCTCCAGGTCTTCCAGGCGCGCCTCGGTCTGTCCACCGCCGAAATGCAGATGATTACGGTCGGAAGGAATTTCCTGGTCAAACGGCGGCAGATCGGTATCGATCAGGAGGTGATGGTGCCCGACGTTCGCCATATCGACACCCTTGGGCGCCACGCCGGCATTGCGGATACCCATGCGCACCCACAGCTTGCCCCCCCTGATGACGGCCCCGTCCGGCGGCCAGATGATGTAGACCCGCGCATCTTTGGGCGCCGGCGTGCGTTCTTCCGCGACTGCGATACCACCGAAGACCATCAGCATCGCCAGTATCGCACCTGCTCTTATCAGCATGTCCAAGTCCTCCTGGGTGTCCCTTCTGCCGGCCCTGCAGCTGCACGCTTTGCGCCGATGATTTTGTGCCGGGACCCGTGTCTGAAAAGCGGCTCACTGGTGTCGCTGAGCCCGTTCGACATCTTGCTCGAGCGGAAACCGGTGGCCAGGTAGACCCGCGGGCTCGGCTCGCAACACCAAGCATAGATGACCGATTTGCTAAATCAAGTGATGCGGCCGGCGCTGCGCGGGTTGCACAACTCTGCCCGCTCGTCTAGCCTGTTGGCCAGAGTTGCTAAGCTAAACTGATAACAAGACTCCAGCCCCGGAACCAAGTCATGATAAAAGCATCCCTTGCAGTGTGTGTATTAAGCTTGTGCCTGGGCCTCTCGGGCATCGGCGCAGCGACCGCCGGCATACTGCCCAAAGACGGCGAGGCCCAGTACGAGCTCGAGTTCTGGGAGTCCATTAAGAACAGCACCCACGCCGAGGATTACGAGGCCTATCTGGAGGCCTATCCGGACGGCCGCTTTGCTCCGCTGGCGCGCGCACGCGCGGAACGCTACAAGGACTCCAGCCCGCAACCGGCGCAGACGCCAGCCCCAAGCGTCGAGGACATGGACGTCTATTATATTGTTACGACCAAGGCCAATGTGCGCAGCCAGCCGACCCCGCGCGCCGAACGCGTCGGCGAACTCGACAAGGGAGAACGCGTACACGTCACCGGGCGGGTGCGTGACAAGAACTGGTACCGCATCGATCTGGCCGACGGCAGCAGCGGATTCGTGTTCGGAGAACTGCTGCGCGAACCGCGCAAGACAACCCCGCCCGCGCCGGCACCCAAAGCGGAGCCGAAACCGAAAGCGCCGCCAACTCCGGCGATCACGCCACCGCCAGTGTCGCGACCAACAGCATCGGCCGCCGCCCCCGGCAGCAAGGACTGCGAGGACTGTCCGGAACTGGTGCTGTTGCAACCGGGCTCCTATGTGATGGGTGATGATCGCGGCGATCGCAGCGAAAGACCGGCACACCAGGTCACCATAAGCTCTCCGTTCGCCATCGGTAAATACGAGGTCACACTGGGAGAGTGGAATGCCTGTGTGGCGGCCGGCAGCTGCCGGGCCATCGCCAACACGGCGGGTCTGTCTGACAAGTCGCCGGCCAAAGACTTGAGCTGGAACGATGCCCAGCAGTATGTGCGCTGGCTGTCAAAGGTGACCGGGCACAACTACCGCCTGCCCAGCGAAGCGGAATGGGAATATGCCGCCCGCGGCGGAACCAGCTCGCGTTACTGGTGGGGAGACAGCATGCAGAGCGGCAAAGCCAACTGTAAGGGCTGCGGCGGCGACTGGAGCAACGAAGAGCCGGCCGAGGTGGATGCCTTTCCCGCCAACCCCTACGGCCTGTATGGCACCAGCGGCGGCGTCTGGGAGTGGGTCGCCGACTGCTGGCACAAGTCTTATGCCGGCGCGCCGCGGGACGGCAGCGCGTGGAGCCAATCCGATTGCCGCGAAAACGTCATCCGCGGCGGATCCTGGCGCAACGACAAGACCTACGCCCACTCGGCCAGCCGTTTCACCTACGACACCGGGGTGCGCTACATCCTCAACGGATTCCGGGTGGCCAAGTCGCTTGACTAGAACCAATCTCATAATCCCGCGCTAGAACCTAAGGAGCACTGCCATGAAAAAACTGACGGGAATACTGGCGGGACTGCTGCTGACAACGGCCGCTCCCACGGGCGCAGAGGGCCTGGTAAAAGTGCAACTGCTGTCGTTGGACATGGCCCGCACCATTGCCGAGGCAGCGCTCGAGGCCTGCCGCAAGGACGGCTACCAGGTCTCTGTAGTGGTAACCGACCGCAGCGGCGAACCGCTGGTCGTCATGCGGGATATCTACTCCAACCGCTATTTCACCCAGCTCGCGCTCGGCAAGACCAACGCGGTCGTCATGGCCAATACGACATCCGCCCAACTGCGTCGCAACCGTCCAGACATGGTCAACGAGCTGAACCTGCTCGATGGCGTCATGGTGCTGGCCGGCGGGGTGCCGCTGCAGGCGGCCGGCTCGCTGGTCGGTGCTGTCGGTGTCAGCGGTGCCCCGGGCGGCGACCTCGACGAAGCCTGCGCACGAGCCGGTGCCGATGCCGTCCGGGAAGAGCTGGAATTTGCGGACTAGGCGAGCGGGCCGCCGGGGCGAAATTCCTCCGCGCGGCTGTCGACGGCTGCGCCGGAGCTGGTTGCTCACATCGAGGACGCAGAGAACGCCGAGAAATTCACTCTCGCATAAAAACCTTGAATATCTTTGATTCTCTGCCTGATCTGCGGGCTCCCGGGTGAATAACAGGACCTGTTACGCACATCGAGCGCACAGAGAACTTCATTCTCGAACAAAACCCTCAAGCCATTGGGTTCTCTGCGTGCTCGGCGCACTCTGAGCGTCTTCTGTGAGGTGAAGGCTCTCAGTGCTCCGCTCACTGCCCCAGTGCCTTGTCGCGAATGCGCTCCAGCAGCGGTTTGGATCTGGTATTGATCATCACAAAGTCGGCCGTGATCTTGTCCGCACCCGCTTCCCTGTCCATCCGTTCCAGCTGTTCGCGCAGCGCCAGCAGGTAATCGGCGCCGGGCTCGGCTTCTTCGCGCAACTCGTCGAACAGGGGTCGGGGCGTGGTCAGCACCACTACCAGTTCGGTTCCGAATGGTTCCGCGATGATCCACTCTCCCAAATCACCGATGGTTGCCGAGTAGTTGGGCGGCGCCTGATTGGCCTGCACGCGCGGCCCCGGCACCAGGTGCACCACACCACCGTCCAGCGCATAGTAATCGACATTGACATAGGATTCGTAGGGCGGTGTGGTGATCTGCACCACCAGCGGATCGCCTTCGGTGAGTTCACCGCTGTCAGCGCGGGTGCGTATGGTTGTTCCCTGCCCGCTCGCTTTGTTGATGCGCCAGTAGGGTTCGTACAGGTCCAGCGCGCCGCACTTGTCTTCACTGACCGGGGTGAGACTTGTATCTACCTGCCGGGCGCCTGGCAGCGAGAGCAGCTCGCGCTCCAGGCGCTTGACATCGAATTGCGACGATACGTAGCCCTGGACCTTGAGGTTTCCATCGCTGAGCCTGGCGTTGAGAGCGGCACAGGGCACCCGGTCCAGCACTGGCAGCACCGCGCCGAGCGACAGTTTGCGCAAATCTGCAGCCGCGGGTTTCACCGGCGCCGGCTGCCTCGCCGTGGCCAGCGGGTCGTCCGGATCAACGGGCGGCTGTTTCTCCACGGCGGCTACCGCGACGTTGGCCGGCACCGGCGCCGCCACGCCGGCAGCTTGTTCCGCCGCCGCGACCGGCGCCGGCTCGGGAATCTCCACGGTACCGAAGTCGCTGTCGGGCGCGGCTGACTCGTTCAGTGCGGCCACCTGCAACGCCGGTTCCGAGGCCGTGTTGTACCAATACGCCGCGGCCCCTGCCACCACCAGCACCGACGCCGCAGCGCTGCCCAGGCGCATGAACCCCGAGGACATGACCCCATCGCAACTCACATCGTCACAAAACTGCCTGACCGTGGACGTGCGTTTGTCGCGCTCGAAGGCAAGCGCCGAGCTGATCGCCTTCCACTGCCTGCGCGTCATACCCTTTCTGCGTTCCGGCCGCAATCCGCCGTCGCGCGCCTCGGTGGCCTGCATGCGGCCGAAGGGATGACGACCGGTGAGCATCTCGTAGGCAATGCACCCGAGCGCATACACATCATCGCGCGGGTCAACTTCCTGGTGCTCGAGCATTTCGGGGCTCGCATAGGTCGGCGTCAGCGCCCCCAGCGATCCGGGATCGAAACGCGTCGCCTCCATGTCCACCTGGTCGGGGCGCTGGAAAGCACGCGCGATACCGAAGTCGATGACTTTCACCTGGCCGCTGTCGGTCAGAAACACATTGGCAGGCTTGAAGTCGGCATGCACGATGCCGTTGTCATGCGCGAACTTAAGCGCATCGGCGATCTGTTCCAGGATCGCGACCGCCTGGTCCTGAGGCATACCCTTGAAATCCGGCGCGCGCAGAACCTGCGCCAGCGACTTACCCGACAGGTACTCCATAGTCATGTACACGGTGGAGCCATCGCGGTCGAAGTCATAGACGCGCACGATGTTGGGGTGGGCCAGGCTCTGCGACTTCTTGGCCTCGCGCTGCAGTGCTATCAGCGACTGCGGGTGCGAGCGAAACTCCAGATTCAGCACCTTGACCGCCACGTAGGGGTTGCGGTCATCGGCTTCCAGCTTGCGCCGGTCCAGCGCCTTGTAGACCGTGCTCATCCCGCCGGAACCGACCCGCTCTTCCAGCACAAAACGATCATTCAGCACGTCGCCCAGTCCCTTGATGCGCTCGACCTCCGGCAGCGCGACCCCTGCACCCGGCGCCGCTGCCACAGCGCTGGAGAACGCCGCTACGTTGTTACCCGCCGGGGGTGGCGCCTCGGCACCGTCCACGAAGAACTGAGTGGCCAGGCGCGTGCGGCTGGCATCGGGATCGATAAACGCGTCGTCCTCCGCGCCCGGCGCCTGCCTGTGATCGCGCCGCTTGTCGGCGGCCTGTTCGATGCGGTTCCTGACCGCCTGGTGCACGTCGGCCGGCAGCGGGACCTTGGTATTTTCTTCATCGAGCGTCTGCAGCAGCCAGGCCTCGTCGCCGCGACCGTCCTCCAGGATGCGATCCAGTTCTGCAAACAGCTGTTGTTGCGACAGCGCCCCGCTGCGAAATGATCTCAATGCGTGCGAGAAACTTGCCATAGCCGGTTATGCCCTTTCACTGAGGGGTTCATGCCGCGCGCGCCCGGTCCGCACAGGCGGCTCTGGGGGCATCCGCTGCGTAAATCCGTGGTTGACTGCGGTATCGTCGGGACGACGATCGCCAAACCCGGTGGTGGCTTCGAAACGGATCACTGCTACCGTGACATTGTCGCGCGCACCGCGCTCCAGCGTCAGTTCTACCAGCTCACGACTGGCTTCCTCGCAATCGTAGTCGTCGAGAATGGTCGCGACCTCGTCGTCGCCGACCTCCTTGTTCAAGCCGTCGCTGCACAACAGTACGGCGTCACCATCGCGCAGCGCGGAACGGTACTGGTCCACCACCAGCCGATCCTGGGTGCCCACGGCGCGGGTGATGCGGTTAGCGGACGGGTGTGATGCGGCCTCCTCACGGCGCAGTTCGCCGCGCTGCACGAGCTCTTCGGCCACGCTGTGGTCGCGGGTGATCTGGCTCAGACGCCCATCGCGCAGTAGATAGGCGCGGCTGTCACCCGCCCACATGCACAGCCATTCGCGCTTGTAGGCCAGAAACGCGACCACGGTGCTTCCCATCAGCTGATCCGAGCCGGCGCGACGCGCTTCCTCACGCATGCGCTGGTTGGCCAGCGCCAGTCTTGTCCTGACTTCCTGCGCGAAGGCGTCCAGGGATGGTGGCCTGACCAGGTCTTCGAAGGCTTCCACGATCAGACGGCTGGCGACATCGCCACGGGCGTGCCCGCCCATGCCGTCGGCCACCAGCCACAGGCCCTGCTCGTCGAGACCCAGATAGGCATCTTCGTTGACGCTACGTTGCCTTCCTGTCGTGGTACGACAGCTGGACCACCAGCGGTAACTCATGGTGCGACCTCCTTCGACGCTACAGCCCAGGGCCATCCGGCGCCCTCGGCCCGGTGCCGAACCCGGACCGAGTGCGCCCGGCCGGAACGGCATGCAGGGGTTTTCATTTTTTCAGGGAGGTACCGGATGGCTTCGCAGCAGGCCCTGCCGGCAGACACGGCGCGCCCATCGATCCCCCTGGTTTTTATCAAGTTTAGTGCAATACAGAAAACTTTGTCCGCATTTAGCTGCAACGCCCTCCCCAGGGTCGGCACACGCCCATGGTCGGCGCGTTTCAGACGGCGCTTTATTTCTCATGTTGTTCTATATATTAATGTCTTATATACTTTTTTTAATCTACTTTATCGCATTGTATCCGGCGCCCGCGCAGCGTTCGGCAGCGCTACCGGCCCGCCCCTTTGGGCAGCCCCCCCGCGCCCAGACAGCTCGATCTCGTCCGAACAGGACGCATGGCGGGTTTTTCGCTCCGGACGCGTCTATACTTTGCCGATAAGCGGGCGTGACGCCGCGCGGGCGGACGGCAACTTCGGGAGAGCAGCCATGGCGAAAATCGTGATCAAGGACCTCAAGGAAAGCGTGGAGCTGGACCGGCAGGCGATGCGGGAAATCACCGGTGGTTCGACTGTGCAACGGCGAAGCGGCGTCTCCGGCTATCAGTCGCCTTTCTTCCAGAAGCCCACGTCTTTCGACTACTTCCAACTGCCCACGGTTGATTCCAATCTGAACAAGTTCTGAAAGGGCCTCCCGCCTGAGGCGGGTCGCGCGGGCTGGCGGGACGTGGTGCCAGAGACCGCAGCAGGATCCGGACAATAAAAAAAACGGAGGCCCTCGGGCCTCCGTTGTGTTACGCGTTGCGGAGTGTCCGCGCTGCGATTTACTGCCAGATCAGCGTGCCCAGCGACTGAGCGACGTTGGCGGTCTTGGTGTCGATGTCGAGATACAGGTCGTTGTCGTTGATCTGCGCGACCGGGGCGTTGACCGCCGCGTTGGTCACCGTCTGGCCGCTGAAAAAGCCGCCGCCCTGCACCGCCACCGGGGCGTACTGGCCGCCCTGCACGATGCTGTTGGCACCGCCGCGTACGTCAGACAGCTCTTCACGGGCCAGTTCTTTGCTCATTTCCAGGTCTTTGATCATCATGGTCAGGTTCTCCTAAAAGTCAGTGTCATAGGTAGGTTGGGCTGAGTTCACGAAGCCCAACGGGTCTGTCATCTGGTGTTGGGCTTCACGTCCGTTCAGCCCAACCTACGGGTACCTCGTTGCGGGGTGGGCCGGGGTTGCCTCCTTACCCGAGGCAACCCCGAACACCCGGTCTTACTGGAACACCCCGGTGAAGGCCGAAGCCAGCACGTTGGCGGTCTTGTTCTCGATGTCCAGATGCAGGTCGTTGTCGTTGATCTGCGCGACCGGTGCGTTCACCGGGGCGCTGGTGACAACCTGCGGGCTGAAAAAGCCGCCGCCCTGCACCGCCACCGGGGCGTACTGGCCGCCCTGTACGATGCTGTTGGCACCACCGCGTACTTCAGACAGCTCTTCACGGGCCAGTTCTTTGCTCATTTCCAGGTCTTTGATCATCATGGTCAGGTTCTCCTAAGGTTCAGTGTCAATCGTCGGTTGGGCTGAGGTACGAAGCCCAACCTCGGTTGCGAAGTTGCCGGGCTTGTTTCAGGTCCACGACCCCTCTATTGCAGCCGCTGTGCCAGCTTGTGCCCATCGGCACCGATTCATCGCTAAGCGACTATTGCAACGGGTTTTATTTTTTTACCGGTGCGGTTGCACCCCGGCCGGGAGGCCCCCTGGACAGGCCGTTTGTTGGGCCGGCGAGAACACCCGCCGGGATGAAGTTTGCAGCCCTGCAACAGGGGCGCGAGAACTGCGGCGTCCGGCGCACCCCAACCGCGTGCAGCGTTCACATCGAGGCCGCAGAGGTCGCCGAGACGACCAACTCATTGCATCGCTGCAATCGCCTTCTACGCTCCGCGCTCTCTGCGTCCTCGATGTGAATACAACACCCCTGGCCCGTTCTAAGGATCTCGCTTTGCACGCCACGGCAGGTTAGAGTCTCTGCCGGGTCGAGGCGCGCCGGCGATCGTTGCATCGCTGGCTGGGTCGGACCGCTGCGGGTATCCCAATTCGGAGGACACGGGTATTGAACATCCTGGCGAACATGGCTGTATCGCGCTGGTACTGGCTGGCACTGCTGGCACTGGGTCTGGCGCTCGAAGCAACCGCGCTGTATTTCCAGTACGTGATGGATTACCCACCCTGTGCGCTGTGTATCCATGTGCGTATCCTGGTGTTGGGCCTGATACTGGTTGCGCTGTTCGCGCTGGCGGTGCACCGGATGCGGACGGGACGCCTGGCAGCACACCTGCTCACTGCCCTGCTGCTGGCAGCGCTGACCCATCGTGCCTGGCTGCTGCTGGGCATCGAGCGCGGGTTTGTTGAAGGTGAGTGCGGTTTCGACCTGGGATTGCCGTCATGGCTGCCACTCGACCAATGGTTCCCGGTCATGTTCCAGGTACACACGACCTGCGGCTACACACCGCCATTGCCGCTCGGGTTCAGCATGGCGGAAGTGCTATTACCGCTCAGCATTGTGCTGCTGCTGCTGAGCGTCAGCCTGCTGCTGGTGACGCTGTCTGCACTGCGCTCGGGTCGTCCGCGAAGGCCGGCTTGACTGTCCGAGTCCCGAGTCTTCCGGGGCGGAATACGCCGGAGAACCCCGTAGAATATTGACCCCGGACGTCCGCGCAAGCTGGGCTGAAACCCAAATGGGTCAGGAAACGTTGGCCTTGGCGAACTCAGCCCAACCTACAGGTCGTTGTTGCGACCGTAAGTCGGGCTGTATGAAATAGAGCCCAGCAGCACTGCCGGAGCAAGAAAAACGGAGGCCCGAGGGCCTCCGCTGTGTTACGCGTTGCGGAGTGTCCGCGGTGCGATTTACTGCCAGATCAGCGTGCCCAGCGACTGAGCGACGTTGGCGGTCTTGTTCGCGATATCGAGATCCAGGTCGTTGTCGTTGATCTGTGCGACCGGCGCATTCACCGGGGCGCTGGTGACAACCTGCGGGCTGAAGAAGCCGCCGCCCTGCACCGCCACCGGGGCGTACTGGCCGCCCTGCACGATGCTGTTGGCACCGCCGCGTACTTCAGACAGTTCTTCGCTCGCCAGTTCTTTGCTCATTTCCAGGTCTTTGATCATCATGGTCAGGTTCTCCTAAGGTTCAGTGTCAGTCGTCGGTTGGGCTGAGGTACGAAGCCCAACGTCTGTGCGATGTTGTTGGGCTTACCTCGTTCAGCCCAACCTACTCAGGTCCACGACCCCTCTATTGCAGCCGCTGTGCCAGCTTTTGCCGACACGCCACGATTAATGACTAACTGACTGTTACCCCAACTGTTATTTCTTGCACTGTGCGATCTTGCTACGCCTGACAAGCGCCTTGCAGGCGGATTTTGTTGGACAGGAAAAAACACTTCCGATATCGAAGTCTGGGCACCTGCAACAGCGGCACAAAAGACGCAGTGGCTAAGTCGACCAACCACGTTTTCAACGCAGCCTATTTGTCGAGACCGTGAAAAGGAAAAAGGAGCGGCCGACGGCGATCGTTCCCTGACCTGTGTGTCTTTCCTTCGACTATAGTTAGGAGCACAGTTCACGCCGCAACCCGACCACGCAGCGCTGACGCGCTGCCGAAAAGCGGCCTGATGGTAGGCGAGCGACCCGACACTGGCGGTAAAGCTGAGGCAGTTTCCGGACCCAGGAGGCGCCATCATGACGGAAGTCAGTGCCCTTTATCAGACAGTACTGCTCATCAAAGTCGAAGCGCCGGGCGGTGGCAGGAAGCCGCTTCCTGTGGCGGAGCAGCGCCCCGGGCCGGATGAAACACTGGCCTTGGTCCAGGGGATTCTGCGCGCATCCGGAATGTGTCGGGAAAGCCGCATTGTTGGTGACCAACTGGTTGGCCTGTTCAACAGCGCTGCTGCCGCCCTCGAGGCTGCCTGCTCAGTGCAGCAGGCCTGCGCAGGGTACGGCCAGGCATCGGCCCCGTCCTATCTGCGCATACTGCTGGACAGGCAGCCCGATCACCGCATCGGCGACTCCCCGCATACTCCGGCGGACTGGAACGGTGATCACGCGGACCAGCTGTTGCAGCAGGTGCCCGCCGGTCAGATCCTTGCCACCAGGGCCATTACGGGACACCTAAGCGAGGCATCGCGCGCCAGGTTCCGCTTATATGCACCGGGAGGCGCGCATGACAGCGACCTCTATCAGGTCGTCTGTCATGAAGAGACCATCACCCGCATAGCAGTTCCCACACTGAACCAGGACAGGATGACGGTCGCTCACAATCTCTGTCTGCGCTGGCGTGACACGGCCATCACACTGACACCCGAAAGCCCGTCACTGACTATCGGGCGCAGCGCCCAGTGCAATATCGCTATCGATTCGGAACTCGCGTCCCGCATCCATGCGCGCCTGGGTTACAACGAGACGAATTTCATTCTCGCCGACCAGAGTACCAACGCCACCTTCGTGCAGATCGAGGATGATGAAGAAGTCTGTCTGCATCACGAACAGATCGTGCTGCGTGGCAGCGGCGTAATCAGCCTCGGCCGGCGCATACGCGCCGGCCGGGGCAAGTTGATTTATTTTACTTTGAGCAACTGAAAGGACAGATGCAGAGACTGAGTCTCTCCGGCATCAACGGACCGTGTTCTGCGACCCGGCTGCCTGGTCGCGCATCCGACCAACCCGGTACGAGTCGACAATGCCGAATACCCAGCAAACGCCAACGGCGATTGTCGCCAGATTTGCCAGCTGCGCATCGCTACTTGTTGTCTGCTGCGCCAGCAGGTCGCTAATGGCAGCGACATCCGGCTGGACATTACCACTTTGCAGTTCCGCGCTGATCTGCAAAGCCGTGTCTACCGCGCTGGAAATCAGGTAATACAGGCCGGCAAAGGCAATGCCGGCCAACACGGCTGCAGATCGATATTTTTTCAACAAAAGATGCCCGCTACCGGGAAACACCAGAGCCGACAACAAGACCGCTTTCGTTGACGTTTTCATTGATTCCTTTCCGCTTGAAACGCTTGTGTGCAGATCGACAAGAGATGATAGCTGAAATCCAGTAACCTGCCACGATCTCAGGGCGTCCAGAACTCGGTTTCCCGGCAAAGCAAAGCCGGTTCTGGGGCATCTGGCCGGAAAAATGGCGGCAGTCAGCATGACGGAGCCCTTTTCTTCACTGTTGGCTAAAGCGCTCGGTCAGCCCATGTTGTGCACGGTGCTGCCGCGGCGGTTCAAAGTGGCGCCACCCCACGGGGTATCAGGGCACCTCTACCGCGGTGCCAGTCGGCTGCGTGGGCGCGGGGAAATCGAACTCTCGTTTGCCGCCCGGCTGCACGGCTGGAAAATCGACCTGGTCGGCGCTGCGCTGCGCTGCGATGATCCAGCCGCCGCCCATCGCTTTGTAGGTACCGATCAGCGAAGCGTAAACATCGCCCTGCACCGCAACATACTGGAGCTCGGCATCGAACAGAGTGCGCTGGGCATCCAGTACCTCGATATACGAAGCGTAGCCCTCGTCGTAGCGCAGCTTGGCCAGCCGCGCATACTCGGCAAGCGCCGCCACCCGGCGCCCTTCGGCCACCAGCTGCGCGCGCGATTTCTGGACATTGACCAGCGCATCGTCCACCTCGCGAAAGGCGGTCTGCACCGTCTGCAGGTAGGAGACCAGCGCCTGGCGCTGCACCGCCTCGCTGGCGCGCACCTGGCCAGAGATACCACCGCCGGTGAAGATGGGACCCAGCGCCGAGCCGCCGATGTTCCACAGGTTGGCGGAACCCTGCAGCACATCACCCAGCTGCTCGCTGGCATAGCCGAACAGCCCGGTCAGGGAGATGCTGGGAAAGTACTGCGCACGCGCCACACCGATGCGCGCGTTGGCGGCAACCAGGTTCTGTTCGGCGGCACGGATATCCGGGCGCCGCGCCAGCAGCGTCGATGGCAGGCCTGCGGGCACCGGCGGCTGTATCAGCTGATCGATGTCTTTACCGCGCGGTATGGCACCCGGGTTACGGCCCAGCAGTATGGACAAAGCATTCTCGCTGAGCGCGATCCGGCGCTCGAGCGGAGGAATGGCAGCCGCCGCCTGCTCGTACTCGGTGCGCACCTGGGCCACCTGCAGGTCGGACACCACGCCGCCCTTGAACTTGATCTCGAACAGGCGCAGCGATTCGGCACGCGACGCCAGGGTCTCGCGCGACACCTCCAGCTGGCGGTCCAGCTGGCGCAGGGTGACGTAGCCGGTGGCGACCGCGGAGACCAGGCTGAGAATGACGGTGCGGCGGTTCTCTTCCTCGGCCAGCAGGTCGGCACGCGCGGCCTCGGTGGCGCGCCGGATGCGGCCCCACAGATCCAGCTCCCAGCCCAGGTTCGCGGCAGCGGCATAGTTGTTGTAGTCGCGGTCGCCGGAGGAAACGCCACCGAACACCTCGCGCGAAGCGCGGTTGCGCGACACATCACCCTGGTAGCCGATCTGCGGGAAGAAACCGGAGCGGAAGATATCGACGCGTGCGGCAAACTCCAGCACGCGCGCTGCGGCGATGCGCAGATCCTTGTTGTTCCTGAGCGCGATGTCGATCAGCTCGTCGAGCACCGGGTCCTGGAACTGCTCCCACCAGCGCAGGTTCGAGACATCGGCCGCCGCCGCGTAATCGACGCGCCAGGTCTCGGGGCTGTCCACCTGCGGGCGTACGTAGTCCGGACCCACAGTGCAGCCGAACAGCGAGAACAGCGCAAGCGAGACAACCCAGTTGCGCTTCATGCTACTCATTCCCCGGCTTCCCTGCAGGGGCCTGAGGCGCCTGCGGTTGAACCGCACCGCCACCCGCCGAATCGGGCTCCTCACCAGGCGCTGCTGCTTCGCTAGCGGACCGTTTCGCACCGAGTTTTTCCAGCACCAGGAAGAACATCGGCACGAAAAAGATGGCGATGGCTGTGGCGCCCAGCATGCCGCCGATGACGCCGGTGCCGATGGAGTGGCGGCTGTTGGCGGAGGCACCGGTGGCGATGGCGAGCGGCACCACCCCGAGAATGAAGGCGAAGGATGTCATCAGGATTGGCCGGAAACGCAACCGTGCCGCCTCCACCGCCGCGTCGTACAGCGACTTGCCGCCGCGGTGCAGTTCCACTGCGAACTCGACAATGAGGATGGCGTTCTTGGCCGCCAGCGCGATCAGGGTGAGCAGGCCGATCTGGAAGTACACATCATTCGGAATGCCACGCAGCACAATTGCCAGCAACGCGCCCAGCAGAGCGAAAGGCACCGCCATGATGACGCCGAACGGCAGCGTCCAGCTCTCGTACTGGGCGGCGAGGATCAGGAACACGAAGATCAGCCCGAAGATGAAGGCGATCGCCGAGGTGCTGCCGGCCAGCTTCTCCTCGCGCGCCTCGCCGGCCCAGGCGAAGCCGTAGTCGCCGGGCAATGCCTCGCTGGCAATCTGTTCCATGATTTCCAGCGCCTGGCCGGAACTCACGCCGGGTGCCGGCCCGCCGGTGATCTTGGCGGCCGGATAGTTATTGAAACGACTCACAAGATCCGGACCGGTCGACCAGCGGGTTCTCACCAGCGCCGACAAGGGCACCATATCGCCCCTGCCGCTGCGCACATAAATGTGGTCGATATCGCCCGGCTTCAGCCGGTACTCGGGTTCGGCCTGCAGGATCACCTGCCAGAGGCGCGAATTCTTCGGAAACTGGTTGACGTACAGCGAGCCGAACAGGGTCTGCAGCGTGTCGTATACATCGGAAACCGGCACGCCGAGGGTCTCGGCCTTTTCGCGATCCAGGTCGGTGAGCAACTGGCGGTTCTCGGCGCTGACTGTGGAGCTGACTCCCGCCAGCCGCGAATCCTGTTTCGCCTTCGCCACAATCTGCTGCACGTAGCCGGCAAGCTGGCCGTAGTCGCCGCTGCCGCGCTGCTGGACCCACATCTCGAAGCCGGCTGTGACGCCCAGTCCCGGTATGGACGGTGGATTGAGCGGAATCACCAGCCCCTCCATGGATGTTTGCGTAATTCCGCGCCGCGGCCTGGATGACGGCCGCGGCCGACAGGTCCTCAGCTCCTTGCGTTCCTCGAAGTCCTTCAGCGACACGAACAACAGACCACGGTTGGTCTTGCTCTGCTGGTCGATCAGGCTGTAGCCGTCGCCCTGCGACACGTTGGCCACCGCCGGATGATTGCATCAGGAACGCGGCCGCACGATCCCCGACGGCTTCGGTTCGATCCAGGCTGGCCGCATCAGGCAGCATGTAGGGCACGAACAGGTAGCCCTGGTCTTCCTGCGGTACAAACGCGCCCGGCCACACCGAGAACAGCCAGGCCGAACAGCCGACCACCGCGGCGAAGGCGCCGAAGGCGACCACCGTATGGCGCATGATCCATCGGGAACCGGCCACGTAACCGTTGGTGGCGCGTTCCAGGGTCTTCTCGAACCATTTGAAAAAGCCGCGCTTCTCGCCGTGCCCGGGTTTGATCAGGATGGCCGCCAGCGCCGGCGAGAGGGTCAGCGCCACCAGTCCGGAGAACACCACCGAAATGGCGATGGTGACCGCGAACTGCTTGTACAGTTGCCCGGTCATGCCGCCGAGGAAAGCCACCGGGATGAACACCGCGTTCAGCACCAGCACGATGGCGATCAGTGCGCCGGACACCTCGCTCATGGCGCGCTTGGCGGCCTCCTTGGGCGCCAGCCCGTACTGGGTCATGTTGCGCTCGGTGTTCTCGATCACCACGATGGCGTCGTCCACCACGATGCCGATGGCGAGAATCATGCCGAACAGGGTGAGCATGTTGACCGAGAAGCCGAAGGCGAGCATGCCGATCATGGCGCCGAGGATGGACACCGGCACCGCCAGCGTTGGGATGATGGTCAGGCGGATGCTTTGCAGGAACACGAACACCACCAGCACCACCAGTACCACGGCTTCGAAGAAGGTATGCACAACCTCGTTGATGGACGACTTGACGAACTTGGTGGTATCCAGCGCCACATCGTAGCTCAGTCCGTCGGGGAAGCTTTTCGAAAGATTTTCCAGTGTCGCATAGACCTGGTCGGCGACAGCCAGGGCGTTGGCGCCGGGCTGCTGGTAAACCACAATGAGGGTGGCGTCCTTGCCCTGGTATTTGGTGCGTATGGAATAGTCCTTGCGTCCCAGGTCGGCGCGGCCGATGTTTTTGATGCGCGTCATCGCCGCGCCCTGTTGCTCGGCGCGCAGAATGATATTTTCGAATTCCCCGGGTTCGGTGAGCAGACCGGGCGTGGTCACCGGAAATGTCTGCGGCACCGGTGTCGGGGTGGGTGACTGACCGATGCGACCCACGGCGAACTGCCGGTTCTGTTCGCGCACCGCATTGGCCACGTCGGTGGCGGTGAGGCCGAGCTGCGCCATGCGGTCCGGGCGCAGCCAGATGCGCATGGCATAGTCGGTCACCCCCAGGACGGCCGCCTGGTTGGCACCTTCGATGCGCTTGATGGCGTCCAGGACATTGACGGTGGCATAGTTCCCGACATAGTCCGCGTCGTAACGATCATCGGGCGAATACAATGCGATAACCAGCATGAAACTCGCGGTGGTCTTCTTGACGATGACCGCTTGCTGGGTCACCGCCGAGGGCAGCTGGGGTGTCGCCCATTGCACGCGGTTCTGCACGTCGACCTGCGCCAGCTGGGGATCGGTGCCCTGGTCGAAATACACATTGAGGGTGTAATTGCCGGTCGAGGAACTGGTGGACTGCATGTAGATCATGTTGTCCGCGCCGTTGACCTGCTGCTCGATGGGCGCACCGACGTTTTGCGCCACGGTCTGGGCATCGGCTCCCGGATAGGTCGCCGACACCTGGATCTGCACCGGCGTGATGTCCGGGTACTGGGCGATGGGCAGGTTGACCATCGCCACCGCGCCGGCAATCACAATGATCAGCGACACGACCATCGCGAAAATGGGTCGGTCGATGAAAAAATGGGCAAACATCAGCGGTGATTCCCGGTTCAGTTGCCGGCGGTGCCGGGTTTGTCCGGAGTCGCTGCAGCGGGCGCGGCCGCAGCCTCACCGGGTTTGCCCGACTGGTCGCCTGTGCCGTTCCCGACGATCTTGACCGGAGCCCCCTTGGCGAGGCGCATGATGCCGTCCGTGACCACCTTGTCGCCGGGCGACAAACCTTTGTTGATAAACCAGTTGTCACCCTGCCAGTCGCCGACCTCGACGGGGCGAATCTGCGCCTTGCCCCCGGCGTCCACGATCCAGACGAAGAAACCCTGAGCGCCCTGCAGCACGGCCTGCTGCGGCACCAGGATCGCCTTGGGACGGATGGCGCCTTTCACACGTACGCGCACGAACTGCCCCGGGCGCAGTGTGTCATCCTGGTTGGGGAAGGTGGCGCGCACCAGGAAGGTGCCGGTCTCGGTACTGTAGTTGGCGTCGCGGAAGAAGATTTTGCCGGTCTCCGGATAGCCGGAACCGTCGGCCATGACAATCTCGACATCCAGTTTCTCTTCCCCGGGCGAACGCAGGCTGCCCTCCGCCATCTGGCGCCGCAGCGACAGCATCTCGTCCTCGGAAATACTGAAGTCCACCCACATGGGATCGATCTGCGCCACATAGGTCAGCGGTCCGCTCTGCGCGTTGACGTACGCGCCATCCTGGATACGCGCGAAGCTGGAAACACCGGTGACCGGAGCCTCGATAGTCGTGTAGCCGAGGTTGAGCTGCGCAGTCTGGACATCGGCGCGGGCCATCTCCACCGCAGCCGCTGCGGCATTCACCGTGCCCTGCGCATCGTCCAGCTCCTTCTTGCTCACCGCATTGGCCTTGGCCAGCGGCTTGACCCGTTTCAGATTCGCCTGCGCGGTCCACAACCGTGCCTGCTGCTGGGCAAGCGCCGCCCTGGCGGCGTCGAGTTCTGCCTCGAAGGGCTTGGCGTCCATCCTGAACATGACGTCGCCCTGCCTGACGATGCCGCCCTCGGTGTACAGGCGTTCGTCCAGGAAGCCATCCACCCGCGCCCGTACCTCCACCTGCTGCGAACTGGCGGTGACACCGACAAATTCGAAAGTGACCGGCGCATCCTTGGTTTCGATGTTGAGCACGCTCACTTCGGGAGCCGTCTGCGGGGGTGGCGCCTGGGTCTTGCCACAGCCGCCGAGTAACAGCACGGCAACGAACAGCGCCGCCACTGCGCGAAGGGAGATCCTCGGGGTTCGATTCGGTCTCGACTGTTGGTTCATTTGTTTTCTTTTAACTAGCCATGAGTACCAGAGCATGCCGGGCACGGCTAAGTGTACACCATAGGCACTGCCGAATGCGCGGCGCGCACATCGAGATGTCGCAGTCGCCCGGCAGGACACCAGCGTCGCTCTGGGGGCAGCGGCCTCGATCCCCCGGTCCGGCTGAAGGGCTCCTGAAGACGTGCGCAAAAAAAACGGAGGCCCTGCGGGCCTCCGTTGTGTTACGCGTTGCGGAGTGTCCGCGCTGCGATTTACTGCCAGATCAGCGTGCCCAGCGACTGAGCGACGTTGGCGGTCTTGGTGTCGATGTCGAGGTGCAGGTCGTTGTCGTTGATCTGCGCGACCGGCGCGTTGACCGCCGCGTTGGTCACCGTCTGGCCGCTGAAAAAGCCGCCGCCCTGCACCGCCACCGGGGCGTACTGGCCGCCCTGCACGATGCTGTTGGCACCGCCGCGTACTTCAGACAGTTCTTCGCTCGCCAGTTCTTTGCCCATTTCCAGGTCTTTGATCATCATGGTCAGGTTCTCCTAAAAGTCAGTGTCATAGGTAGGTTGGGCTGAGGCACGAAGCCCAACGTCTGTTACCGTGTTGTTGGGCTTCACCGCGTTCAGCCCAACCTACATCAGGTCCACGACCCCGCTATTGCAGCCGCTGTGCCAGCTTCCGCACCCAGGCATCAACGATTTTCCAACTGATTGTTGAAACATGCTTTTTTTCTGTGCGGGCGAAATCCACGATGCCCCTGGAGGGACCATGGCACCCTGGTTTGTTGGAGCGCAGAAAACACAGTTGGCGATGAAGTCTGCGGCCCTGCAACAGGCGCCGCGAACTGCCCTGGTCGGCACGACCGTCACGTAGCCATGGCATCGGTTTCGACCCGACCGGCGAGATCGCCCCCGGCCTCGCGTCGCGGATGCCAGCATCGATGCGCTCAGTTCACCGTGATCGTGACGTTCTGCGTACTGCTGCCCACAGAATTCGAAAGCTGCACCGTGACCTGGTAGGTGCCAACCGAAGACGGCGTCCACTGGATACGCCCGGTATCCGGATGGATCGTCATTCCCGCAGGTGCGGCCGACAGACGGAAGGCGGGCGCCGGCACTCCTGTCGCCTCGACCACGTAGACGTACGGCACGCCTCGCGAAGCTCTGGTCACATGTTGCGAGATCACCCGCGGTGCTACGCTGTTGCACGCCGGCATGAAGCGGTTCAGACCCTCGAACCAGACCGGCACCATCTTGGCAGAGCCACTCGCGTTCGGGTGCAGGTTATCCGCTACCGGGAAATCCGCGGTCGACGCGCTGTAGTCCAGGCCGGGCTCCTGGTTCACCACCAGTATCCTGTCACCCGCGGCAACACGCGCCTGCGCCATCGCCTGCAGATTCTGGTTGAACACGCTCAACTGCGGATCGTAACTGGTGCGGGCCTTGTTGATGATACGCGCCAGCACCACCGGAATGTCGGCATCGTAGGCTTTGATCGCATCCAGGATCACCCCCAACTGTGTGACATCGGGATAGGGAAAACTCGCATCCACGTTGGTGCCGATGTGCAGCGTCACCACGTCGGGAGGATTCAGGCTCAGCCAGGTCGATACGTTGCCGGCGATGTCGGTCGGCGTGTAGCCGCTGTGCCCCTCGTTGTCCGGATCGTAACTGCAATTGGGCACACAGCTGTCCAGCACACTGCCCACCATATCCACATCCATGCCGGCCCCGATCAGACTTGAGTAAAGCCCCTGCCGGTATCCCGGATTGGAGCGCCGGGTGATCGAGTCGCCCAGGGGCATGATGCGCACCGGCGCACCGCAACCCCAGTAACCGCGCTGCAGGCCCAGCGCGCCATCCGCGTAGTGACGACGGATCTCGCTGTCGGGCAGCATCCGGTTGTGCAGGGCGACCTCGTCGATGACACCGGCAAAGTGGTAATCCGCCCCGCCCTGGTTAAGCCACCCGATATTCAGACCCGTGACACCGGCAAAACCCCCTGCATAGCTCACGGAGGCCGACGCCTCTTGGACGCCGTCCACGTACAGCACATTCTTCCCGCTGATCGCATCCCGCGCCGCCAGCAGGTGGTGCCACTCGCCATCGGCAATGTCTGTCGTTCCGACCAGATCCCGCCCGCTTCCGGTCGTATCGATCAGCCTGAACGTGGCATTGCTGCCCTGGCAGCCCAGCGACCATTCCAGCAGGCTGGACGCATCCCGGCGACCGATAACCGTTTCGCCCGTGATACTGCAGGGCGAGTTGCGCCTGATCCAGGCCTCTATGCTGAAGCGCGCGCTGCGGGACCAGTCGAACGAACTGTCATCCGGTACGTTGAGTTCGTCGCTGTTCCCGTCAAACGCCTGCGCCCCGCCGACCCGGCCGGCCACCGGCGTCGGACAGGCGCTACAGCTCGCGGACGGATTACCGTTCACCAGATTCCCATAGCTGGATCCACGGGTCTCGTCGAGCTGCCAGGACTGCGTCAGGCCTGCCGGCAGGAGCTGCAGCTGGATATCGAACAAGGCGACAGAGACCGGGCTGTCGCTGTAGCCCGCGAGGAAAGCGCGTGCCTTGACGGTCGTGTCGACCGTCACCTGGAATGGCCCGGTGTAGGGTGCCGAAGCGCTGGTCGGATCGCTACCGTCGACGGTATAGCGAATCGCCGCTCCCGCGGTACCCGTGGACAGACTGACGCTCACGGGCGCCGTGAACACGCCGCCGTTCGGGCTGATGGCTGGTGCCGCCACAGTCGTCATTGCCAGCTCGGGGCTCTCGTCGGGCCCCATGCCGCCGTTGACCGTCGCAGGTTTGTAAGCAGCGTCCCTGGTGATTACCAGCTTGTCGATCAGCGTACCGGATTCGCGCATCCACACGTTGACCGCGTGCAGACCCGCAGTGCCGATGTCCAGCGTCGCGCGCGATCCGTTGTCAACGGTACCGACCCATTTGTAGGCGCCCACCGCCGTCCTGATGTTGGTCGCGCCGGGCACCTCCTGCTGGTCCACTCCCAGGTGCAGCGAGTTCGAACTCGACAACGGTCCCTGCGCCCGAACCCAGACATAGTGGGTTCCCGTCGTCGCGAAATTGACCCGATAATCCAGGCGCGGGCTTTGATTTGCGAGGTTCGTTTCAATCGTGACCCTGTCTTCCGGCAGCGACTGCAATGCATCCATACCGGAGTAACCCGGGAAACTCCCGCCCGCCGACAGCCATGCGTGACCATCCGGCGATACGCTGCTCGCATGATGGTGCTCGGCCTCGATCGACACCAGGCCGCCTGCATCCTGCTGAAAGGCGCCTGCCACGCCGGTCTGCGCTGTGAACTCCACGTGCAGCAATGGCGCGCCTGCCAGCCCGAGGGTACCGTCAACGGTCTGGGCAGCACGAAACATCTTGCTGCCACTGCCATTGTCCTGAATGAGGAAGGCAACCGGATTACCGCTTGCCCAGCCGGGCTGGCGCATAATTTCCTGCAGGATGCTGGACAGATTCGGCGTACGCTGATCCGCGCCCGCGGCATTGGCCACCGTCCAGCCCGGTGGTACCCAGGTCGCGCCGGCAGCGGTCCGGGTTCGGCCGGAGATATTGTACTTGGCACTGCTGAATGCCGCCGGCGACAGCGCTTTCTCCCCTTTGACGGTAAGGCTGACCAGGCCGCCCGTGTCCGCCCGGTCCACCGTGAACTGTATGTAGGCGTTGGTAATGGTGGCGTTTGCCGGGATGCTTACGTTCTGAAAGCGCAGACCGAACTGCTGGAGCGTTGATTTGTCCCAGGACATTTCCAGGTCGGCCGAGGTCAGCACCATGCTTCCCGCGTTGATCGTATTGACCTTCTCCTCCGCATCGTCGGCGCTGCCGATCACCGGGATCTCCAGTGTGCTGACCGCCGCCGGGGAAGGCTGGATGGACTCGATCAGGAGCAGGCAGAACGCGAAAAGCATCGCCACCGGACGCGAACGTTTCCTGCATGTGTCAGTGACCGGCACGAGAGATTCCCACGCTGCGCATGAGCGCCGGAGACGATATCGGGCGGAAAGCAACCGTACAGGGTTTTCCTGCCGGCATCGCCGTGCCGGGAACAAACCGCAAATGGCGGTACAAGGGGTGCATCATTATCCGGTGCCTGCAATACGCCACGCGCTTTCCACTGCTGCTGCAGAACAGCAAAGCACGGTCGCGGTTAGCGCCAGGCCCTGGTTAAGATCGGCACCCGCCTTTACCCGAAATATCGCTGAGCACATGCATCTCCTCCTGGGCTGCGACGAGGTCTCCTGAGAGACTGCGCAACGGTTCCGCTGCACTTGCGCCGGAAATCTTTTCGTGATGCGTAGACGAAACGGAACTTAACCCTAGTCGTATTCCGGGCTCTTAACCAACGCTAAGTTTTGCGCGTGACAATCGAAATGTTGCATCGACCGAACCACAACCGGGGCCGGCTGACGCACCAGCTTCTTAAACGGGGCCGCTGCGGTCTGCGGGAGCAGCGGAATGGCAGCTATGGGGGAGATACCTTTCCGATCGCCTGTTCCGTTCGGTGACTGCCGACACAGGTCACAACCAGGCTCCGGCCAGGCTCGAGCGGCATAAGCTGCAACCTGACACCCGGTAAAAAAAACGGAGGCCCTCGGGCCTCCGTTGTGTTACGCGTTGCGGAGTGTCCGCGCTGCGATTTACTGCCAGATCAGCGTGCCCAGCGACTGAGCGACGTTGGCGGTCTTGTTCGCGATGTCGAGATCCAGGTCGTTGTCGTTGATCTGCGCGACCGGGGCGTTGACCGCCGCGTTGGTCACCGTCTGGCCGCTGAAAAAGCCGCCGCCCTGCACCGCCACCGGGGCGTACTGGCCGCCCTGCACGATGCTGTTGGCACCGCCGCGTACGTCAGACAGCTCTTCGCTCGCCAGTTCTTTGCTCATTTCCAGGTCTTTGATCATCATGGTCAGGTTCTCCTAAAAGTCAGTGTCATAGGTAGGTTGGGCTGAGTTCACGAAGCCCAACGGGTCTGTCATCTGGTGTTGGGCTTCACGTCCGTTCAGCCCAACCTACGGGTACCTCGTTGCGGGGTGGGCCGGGGTTGCCTCCTTACCCGAGGCAACCCCGAACACCCGGTCTTACTGGAACACCCCGGTGAAGGCCGAAGCCAGCACGTTGGCGGTCTTGTTCTGGATGTCGAGATCCAGGTCGTTGTCGTTGATCTGCGCGACCGGTGCGTTCACCGGGGCGCTGGTGACAACCTGCGGGCTGAAGAAGCCGCCGCCCTGCACCGCCACCGGGGCGTACTGGCCGCCCTGCACGATGCTGTTGGCACCGCCGCGTACTTCAGACAGCTCTTCACGGGCCAGTTCTTTGCTCATTTCCAGGTCTTTGATCATCATGGTCAGGTTCTCCTAAGGTTCAGTGTCAGTCGTCGGTTGGGCTGAGGTACGAAGCCCAACCTCGGTTGCGAAGTTGCCGGGCTTGTTTCAGGTCCACGACCCCTCTATTGCAGCCGCTGTGCCAGCTTGTGCCCATCGGCACCGATTCATCGCTAAGCGACTATTGCAACTGGTTTTATTTTTTTACCGGCGCGGTTGTACCCCGGCCGGGAGCCCCCCTGGACAGGCCGTTTGTCGGGCCGGCGAGAACACCCGCCGGGGTGAAGTTTGCAGCCCTGCAACAGGGGCGCGAGAACTGCGGCGTCCGGCGCACCCCAACCGCGTGCAGCGTTCACATCGAGGCCGCAGAGGTCGCCGAGACGACCAACTCATTGCATTGTTGCAATCACCTTCTACCCTCCGCGCTCTCTGCGTCCTCGATGTGAATACAACACCCCTACCCTGTCTACCGGATCTCGCTTTGCAAGCCACGGCAGGTTAGAGTCTCTGCCGGCAGGTCGGCCACTCAGTCGGCGGGTGTCGTCTGGGACAGGAACAGGGGTCGCCGCTCGTTGTCACCGCTTTGCCCCGGTTTGCTACACTTCAGAACGGCGGTCAGGAAGCACGGCGCACAGCTGCTGGCAGGGTTGTCGATCCGACTTACGCCGGCCATCGCTCAGCATCTTTGCCAACTCTCAAGGAGGTGTCCAATGCCAGTCGAATCCCGCCGCAACTTCCTCGCCACTTCGGGCAAGCTGCTGGTCAGTACGGTAGCACTGGGGTCCATCGCCGCTCATGGCGCAGAGGAACATGAGCATATGCACGGTGGCTCCGGGGATGGGCTTGCCGTCGATGCCATGTCGGAGAACAGGTGTGCGACCTGCCAGTTTTGGGGTGGGATGCGCAAGATCTCCGATGACAACAAGCAAGTGATCGCGCAGAGCATGGGCTGGTGCAACAACCCGGACAGCCCTAATCACCAGAAGCTGACTGCGGCTGACCATCAGATGAACAAGCCGGGCGTCTGGAAGCGGTGGCCCGCGCTTTGATTCGGGTCTGCAGCCTAGCGGGACACGCCGCCACGTCCGGCCGACTTGGCACGATAGAGAGCGGCGTCGGCACTGGCCAGCAGCTGACGAAGGTTCATTCCTGAGCACAACGACGCGACGCCAACTGACACACTGGCTGCGGCCTTCAGTCGGCCGGCGCCCCGCTGCCCGGTCTGCTCCCTGATCGAGCGGCACACGCGCTCGGCGATCTGCATGGCTTCGGCGGGACCGGCCTGCGGCAATACTACCAGGAACTCGTCGCCCCCATAGCGGCAGGCACGGTCTGTCGAGCGGACATTTTCGCTGATCAGCCGGCCGATGGTAGCCAGCAACTGGTCTCCTGCCAGGTGGCCGTGGTCATCGTTGTAGCGCTTGAAGTGATCGGTGTCGATCATCAGCAAAGCCAGCGGCTCCCTGGCCCGCGCGCAGCGTTCCACGATCCTGGCCAGGGTGCGTTCCATCCAACGCCTGTTATGCAGGCCGGTGAGTGAATCGTTAAGGGCCTCGCGTTCGTGAATGCGCTGCTGCTGGTGACTCCGCACCAGTGCCAGGTTGTTTCTGCGCACGCGTGTCGAGAGGATGTACAACAGGTTACGGGCCACCACCGGGGACCGGTCGATCAGCGTCCAGATGACCTCCGCGTCGAGGACCATTACCCGACAATGCGAATGCGCAACTACCATGGCCGAGGGCTGAGCGCCCTCGATAATGGACATTTCGCCTACGCATTCGCCCGGCTCGAGGTGTATGTTCGAGTGAGATTCATCGTGCGTGAATCTCACTTGCGCGCGACCGGCGAGGATAATGTACAGAGCATCGTTGTCACTATCCGGTTCCAGCAACACCTGGCCCGGCGGCAGCGATCGCACCGCGCAGGAACGCAAAACCCAGTCGAGGGATTCTGGACTCTCGCCGCGAAACAGCTCGAGGTTCTCCAAAGTTTCAGTTGTTATCGGGCGCCCTTCGGCGACTGGTTGTTCTTCGCCCATATCGGTAGACCCTCGTTTCCGCCACGCATGGCGCTGGTTGAAAACCATGGGGTACTGTATTCACATCGAGGACGCAGAGAACCCGGAGGTTGCAAGGCGGTTTGAATCCCGGGATGGATTTGCTCGTCTCGGCGACCTTTGCGGCCATGCGGAAGCGACAGTCTCCGAGAGACTCGCTGGTTATTCCGTTAGTCCTGCAGTCAAAGGTCAACCCCTTAGACCGGTGACTTTGCGCCCCCGCTTTGCGCCGGGGCTAGCCCTTGTCAAAACATCCTGAAGCCAGGAATCGTGGCCGTTCAAACGACCCGGCCCTGTCACAGGGTCTGTGTCGCCCCCCGCCACAAACTACCCGAGGTAAGCGCCACCCGACGCGGCTCGACGCACAACCAGCATGATATGCCCGAAGGGGAAACTCAGAATATCGACTCTTTCAAAGTTTCGCAGTCGGCCTGTTGAAGACCTGTAGCAGAAAACAACGAGGCGTTTGCAACAAGCAGTGAAAACGGAGGCCCGAGGGCCTCCGTTTCGTTTCGCGTTGCGGAACGTCCGCGCTGCGGCTTACTGCCAGATCAGCGTGCCCAGCGACTGGGCGATGTTGGCGGTCTTGGTGTCGATGTCGAGATACAGGTCGTTGTCGTTGATCTGCGCGACCGGGGCGTTCACCGCGGCGTTGGTCACAGTCTGGCGGGCTGAAGAAGCCGCCGCCCTGCACCGCCACGGGGGCGTACTGGCCGCCCTGCACGATGCTGTTGGCACCGCCGCGCACGTCAGACAGCTCTTCGCTCGCCAGTTCCTTGCTCATTTCCAGGTCTTTGATCATCATGGTCAGGTTCTCCTAAAAGTCAGTGTCATAGGTAGGTTGGGCTGAGTTCACGAAGCCCAACGGGTCTGTCATCTGGTGTTGGGCTTCACGTCCGTTCAGCCCAACCTACGGGTACCTCGTTGCGGGGTGGGCCGGGGTTGCCTCCTTACCCGAGGCAACCCCGAACACCCGGTCTTACTGGAACACCCCGGTGAAGGCCGAAGCCAGCACGTTGGCGGTCTTGTTCTCGATGTCCAGATGCAGGTCGTTGTCGTTGATCTGCGCGACCGGTGCGTTCACCGGGGCGCTGGTGACAACCTGCGGGCTGAAGAAGCCGCCGCCCTGCACCGCTACCGGGGCGTACTGGCCGCCCTGCACGATGCTGTTGGCACCGCCGCGCACGTCAGACAGCTCTTCACGGGCCAGTTCTTTGCTCATTTCCAGGTCTTTGATCATCATGGTCAGGTTCTCCTAAGGTTCAGTGTCAGCATGTAGGTTGGGCTGAGGTACGAAGCCCAACGTCTGTTCCGTGTTGTTGGGCTTGTTAGCCCAACCTACTCAGGTCCACGACCCCTGTATTGCAGCCGCTGTGCCAGCTTTCGCACACCGGCGCTGTTTCATCGCTAACCGACTATTGCAACGGGTTTTATTTTTTTACCGGCGCGGTTGTACCCCGGCCTGGAGGCCCCCTGGACAGGCCGTTTGTTGGGCCGGCGAGAACACCCGCCGGGGTGAAGTTTGCAGCCCTGCAACAGGGGCGCGAGAACTGCGGCGTCCGGCGCACCCCAACCGCATGCAGCGTTCACATCGAGGCCGCAGAGGTCGCCGAGACGACCAACTCATTGCATTGTTGCAATCGCCTTCTACGCCTCCGCGCTCTCTGCGTCCTCGATGTGAATACAACACCCCTACCCTGTCTACCGGATCTCGCTTTGCAAGCCACGGCACGTTAGAGTCTGGGCAGCGTCGCGGCGCGCTGGCGATCATTGCATCGCGCTGGATCGCAACGCGCGGCTTAACGTATACCCGCAACACTGCAGGGGAGGTAACTCATGCAAACACCTTGCGCCTGGCCACTGGCATGCCTTTTCGCTGTTTTCAGTATGACCTCTGCGTTAGCCGCGGAGACTGCACCGTGGGGCAAAGGCAAACCCCATAATGTCGACTACTCACCGCAGCGAGTCGTCTATGACGTGGCCGTTGCGGACCGCGACGGCCTTGTCACGCGTCCTCGATCGAGCCAGCTACCTGAACAATCTTTACCAGGCCGACCCTTTCGCGGCCTCGATCGTGCTGGTCCTGCACGGTGACGAAATACCCCTGTTCGCAATCGAGAACTACCACAAGTACAAGGAACTCATGGTCCGCGCTCAGAGTCTGACGGTCGGCGGCACTATTGAAATCAGGATGTGCCGGATAGCCGCACGCGGCCACGGTTTCGAGCCGGAGGACATTCACGGATTCGTACAGATCGTGCCCATGGCCGATGCGGAGATTGTGCGTCTGCAACAGGAAGAAGGTTATGCCTACATGCAGTAGTGCTCTGCCGGTGTGGCGGCAGTTTGCCCGGGGTCTTAGCACCCGGGCGCACACCGCACTGGGCTGCTTCGCAGCGGCGTGGCTGGTCGCGGCTTCATTCAGTGCGGCAGCGGACGCGGTGGATACGCCCTATGGCGAAGTCAGCCTGCCTTTCGTATTGCACCAGGTGCCGGACGTACCCGTCTATTATGTTATCGGTCTTTCCGGGGTACCCGGCGCTGATAACGAAGGCCATACGTCCAACGCCGGCTTCGTGGTAACCGATGAGGGCGTGGTGGTATTCGATGCTCTGGGCACACCGGCACTCGGTTACCGGCTGTTGCAAAGAATACGCGAGGTCACCGACAAACCGGTGGCGCGTATCGTCATCAGCCATTACCACGCCGATCATGTGTATGGCCTGCAGGCCTTCAAGGAACATGCGGGCGACCCGCCGGTGTGGGCACAACGCCTGGCACTCGGGTATGCAGGCGGCGACCGCGCCAGCCAGGGTGAGGATGCGCAGCGCCGCCTGGCGCAGCGCCGTGAGGCACTGTATCCGTGGGTGGATGAAAACACCTATATCGTCATGCCGGACGAGACATTCGACGCTGCCGCGACCTTTACCCTGGGTGGCATCAGCTTTGAGCTGAAGCATCTCGGACCCGCACATGCCCCGGGCGACACGATCATGCTGGTCAGGGACTATGGCGTGCTGTTCAGCGGCGACGTCATTTATGAAGGCAGGGTCCCGTTTCTCGACAGCCCCGAAACCGACACCACGAACTGGCTGAAAGGTCTGGACGCTCTCACCGCCCTGCAGCCCCCACCACGCTATGTCATCCCGGGACACGGTGATGCATCCAACGACATCTCGGCGGCCGTCAGCACCACCAGAAACTACATCGAGTACGTACGCGACGCGATGCAGCAGGCGGTGGATGACTTTATCCCGTTCGATCAGGCCTATGAAAATACCGACTGGTCAGCCTACCAGGCCATGCCGGCCTTCGACGCGAGCAACCGCGGTAACGCTTACCGTATCTACCTCGAACTGGAGGCCGACTCGTTCTGAGCGATGCCCCCGGCACTGCCGACACGCGAGCGCAGGAGCGCCGTGAGCAGACGGACGGCTGATATTCACATCGAGGCCGCAGAGACCACAGAGACTGGAAAGCTATGCCGATCGCGGGCAGGATTCAGCATCTCCGTGTCCTCTGCGATCTCGATGTGAGCATTCGGACGGCTGATATCCACATCGAGGCCGCAGAGACCACAGAGACTGGAAAGCTATGCCGAGCACAGGGCAGGATTTGACTAATTCCGTCCTCTGCGATCTCGATGTGAAACAAGAGTCTTCCAGACACCGGCGCGGTGCAAAAAAAATCCCCGCAGACGGTTGCGGGGAATTTTCTGGGGAACGAGTCTCCCTTGGATTTGGTGTATGGTTGGGAGCGCGTGCAAACAGTTTAGACGCAAACCACGCATTTATCCATCAGGGAAACCCTGAAGTCAATATGTTTATGCAGTGTGCGCGGCCGCTTGATCTGGCTTCCTGGCAGCCAGGTCGGGCCCGGCGCGAGCGCGACGAGCGCAGCAGCGAGAGTCCGAATTTGCTTTCAATCCCGGTGTTCTCCGCGCCCCCGCCGTGAATACCCGCGCAGCCCTGCTCGCGCAGTCCGCCCGCCGGTTGCGCCCGGGCGCATGAACGGCGCATTATCAGTGAGGCTACAATAAAGAGAAACACCGAACCGGCAGCGGTCGTGTTGTCGAAGCGATTGCCTGGTCAGCGCTCTGGTTGATCCGTGTTGCTTGCTGCTGATATTTCACAGGGGGTGAAGCGATGCTGCCTTTTGCCATGCTGTGGCCCAAAACTGAGGAGAACGACGTGAACAGAACAATCACCCTACGCAGTATCGTCGCCGTTGCCGCACTCGCCGCAACGGCCTATGTCGGCAGCGCCGCGGCAGGCGGCATGGGAATGGGCAGCAACCGGGGCCCGGGCCAGAGCTACGGACCGGGGCCGGACTACGACCGGGGTTCGGGGCGCGCTATGCGCTACGGGCGCGAGCCCGGCGAACGCGGCGGTTCGGGGTTTGGCATGGGTAACCGGCGCGGCTCGGGTCCCGGTTACGGCTACGGACCGGGGCGAGGCGCAGCAGGCCCCGGTTACGGTTACAGAGCTGGTCAAAGTGGCGCTGAACCGGGCCAGGGCGCGGGTCCGGGCTACGGACCGGGACCTGGGTATGGGCCGGGACCCGGTGCAGGACCCGGCCAAGGCGCAGGTGCGGGCTATGGACCCGGGCCCGGCTACGGGCCAGGACCTGGGTATGGGCCGGGACCCGGTGCCGGACCCGGCCAAGGCGCAGGTGCGGGCTAGGACCCGGGCCCGGCTACGGGCCAGGGCCGGGGTATGGTCCGGGGCCCGGTACAGGACCCGACCAAGGTGCGGGACCCGGCTATGGACCCGGGCCGGGCTACGGACCAGGTCCGGGGCCGGTACAGGACCCGACCAAGGTGCCAGGCCCGGCTATGGACCTGGGCCGGCCACTCCGTACGAATCCGGTGGCTACACCATCAGCCCCTGAGATCGATGCGTGGCAGCTGCCGCAGCAACAGCAGCGGGCTGCAGCAGCCGCGCTGACGCTACTGCCGCCGGAGCCAGTGCCCTGCCATCCCCCTGCCGGGAATGACGTCACTGGCTCCGGCCTCACGAGTACTGGCAGTGGCTGCAGCGCGCCCCGCCAGGCCTCTACACCTCGGCGATATTCAACCAGGTATCGTGCTGGTTGCAGACGCTTAACACGTGGATGCGACCGCTGTAGTCGCCGAGATCGAATTCCGACAGGGGTTCCTTGTCCTGCAGCGGGTTGAACATGTTCTCCGCGATAAACCCGAAGTCCTGGTCCAGCACAATGTGCTTCACGATGTAATGATCGTACTCTTCCATGGTGTGCCGGGTCAGAACCCGAACCGTGGCCGCCTGCTGCTGTTTCTCGACTTCGACGTTGGGCAGGTGTGACAACACTTTCTTGCTCCAGCGCCCGGGCGCATCCTCGGTGTAATAGACACCGCCGGCCATGGGCGATTCGGCCGCGCTCGCCAGCACAATGCGCGGCGCGACCACAGTGGTGCCGATAGCGGCAAACCCGAAGCGAATGAAATGACGTCGGTCCATACTCTGGCCTCCTGGTTACGGTTGTTGGCTCCGCCGGTGCAGGCCCTGGGCCGCACGGGGCGTAGTGTTTGCTGGGTTGGTGCCTGCGTCTCGTTGTCAGCCCCGGCGTTGGCCAAAATCCATTGCAGGCCGGGCGCCCAGCACCGATTTCTGCATCGATTGCCGAACTATGGTTAGCCTAGTCGATGGGCACGGAAACGCAACGAAGCCGCTGCGCCCGCCGGGCGCGGAGGTCCGGAGACCTCCGCTGACGGCGCGACAAACCGCAGGCACGCAAGGACTTACTGGCTGATACCCGAGTAAGCCGAGGCGATTACGTTGGCGACACTTGTGTCGAGGTCCAGCACCGTGTCCAGGTCGAGCTGAATCGAAACCGGAACGTTTACCGGCACGCTGGTGACCACCTGCGGGCTGAAGAAACCGCCGCCGGCGACGTCCACGGGGGCGAGTTGGCCGCCCTGCGCACCGAAGTTCATGCCGCCGCTGACAGTCTTCATGGAAGCGTCATCCAGGTCCTTGCTGAGTTCCAGGTCGTTAATCTTCAAAGTCTTCATTTCGCGTCTCCTAAGCTTGTGACGAATACGGGTCCGGTTGGGTTGAGTCGAATGAACACGGGTGTTCACGCCTAAGCCCTAGAGCAGGAGCCGTGCCAAACTCCGTGCCCGCACCGCCGATAGTTCTATAAGACTATGTATTAATGACTCATTTGCGACAGCTACGGATCCTCAGCCAAATCCCGGAGGGCGCCTCAGCCGGTCCGGAAGTCGGTTGGCCACAAACAGTCCCGGGAGCAAAGTTGGCTGCTCCCACTCGTTACCGGCCGGGTGGTCGGGCTGAGTTGTGGATGCTGGATCAGAGCCCCTCATCATTGACCACAAAGGAACCCTCAAACGAATCTCCCGGTTTTCCTTCGTGTCCTTCGTTTTCCTTCGTGGTTAGTGTCTGTTACCGCACACTGCCGGACCGCAACCCGGGTCACGGCCGGGGTGCAGACAAAACCATCAGACGTTCCAGCCGCCGGCAAGGCCGGGCGTGTCCGGCGCGAAGGGAATACGCCGGCAAGTGCCTCGCCTCGCTGTCGAGGAACAGGGTGCGACCAGGCGGGCAGCGGGGCGCTGTTCCTGGCGAACAAACGTTTCAGCCGCAATCCGTTGGCCCGACCCGTACAAATGCCGGCGAACCGAGCCACCGCGAATCTGCCCCCGCCCTGCCGGAATATTATTTACCTTTTATAAAATAATGCGTTACATTCACAACACGAGCGATACAGCGATATTGGCACGCCACCTGCAAACTAACTGATCATCCAGCGGAGGCAGGACCGGCAGGCCGCTAGACCAGAGAGCAGATTCTGACCATCGAATAACGGAGACCAGCATAATGAGCACACTCATCATTAACGATTTGGCACACAGCAAAGACCTCGACCAGGCGGCAGTATTGAAGATCTGCGGCGGCTTCAGCCTCGGCTGGACGGTAGCGCGCAACAGGGCCGCTTCCGTGAGCAGCCCGGCGCCGACCAGTATTTACAACGTCACCAACAACTACATTGATTACGATTACAACGTGATCAACCAGAACCCGACCATCTTCAACGTGTACAACGGCGGCGGGAACTCCGGCACCATCGTGAACAGCTTCGACGTGATGTCGATCTCGGCAGCCAGTCCCGCTCTGATTCAGGCCGGCTCCTGACAGCGCACAAACTCTACTCCTCCTCTGATTTGCGGAGTTCCTGGTGAACTCCGCTTTTTTTTTGCGGAACTCACACACGACCAGACTGGCAAACCTTCATGCCTTATGCCGGGCGCCGGCCACAGGTACAGCTACAGCAGCCGGGCCGCCGATGGCAGCCCGACAACACACCGACGCTGTGGCGGCTGTTCGCGTGCCGGGATACACTTGCCGCGGTGGCCGCACCCGTCCAATGCGCCGCACGATGTGCCGCGGCTCCGATTGGCCCCAGCGCCCTGCAAACCGCGGCGGAGCAGGCCGGGCGACAAGCCATCGGCGCAGGACGTACTGGAGCAGTGTATGAAACTTGCCACAATGTTCATTATCCTGCTGATTTCATCAGCGGGCGGCGCGGCCGCGAACAATGCCGGCGGCCTGCAAACCGATTGCGCCTGGTGGACCAGTTTCGACAAGTTCAACGATGTCGGCATCGACCCCATGCTGCCGAAGCTGTCCTACGTCGCGGGTGTTTACGACGGGCTGGTATTCGGCAAATCGCAGATCCGGGATAACTTCGCTTTCGGCAGGTACGAAATCATTAGCGCGGCACTGGACACGTTCTGCTCCGACGAACGCAATCGCCGCATTCCCCTGGTTCCGGCCTTGCGAGTCATTTCCATGGACATCAAGGGCAGAAAGCCAAGACGCGATCGAGAAAGAAACCCGTCGCCTGAGGGCAATGGCCAGCGAATTGACGCGCTAAGGCTGCCTGCACTCGCCGTCGCTACCCGGACGCCCCGGGTCCCGTAAACCGCAGCCTCGCCGCCCCGAACCGCGCGCCTGTTCTGAGCCCGCACTTCTCACGGGGCGGCACTGACGTTCGGGCTTCGCGCGCCAACGGCCGGCTGATTGCCGGCCAAACGTGTCGGGCACGGCCCGGCTGACCGACCGGCTGCTGTTGGTCGCGGACCACCCTCTGAGCCCAACCACAGCCTGCAGGCACGCCTCCCGCCCGGCACGGCACGTTCAAACGTCCTGTTTTCGGCCACTTGCGTAGTTTGCCGTGTCATTTCTGGCGTGTTGGCACGATCACTGCTTGATCACTGTCGGCAAGAGCAGGACACAGCAATCAGCGAGGCGCGACCATGAACAACCTGTTGACCACAGAGACACTCAGGAGACAGAACCTGGCTTTCGTCGGCACCGGTGGTGTCAGCCAGGAAAATCGCTGCAGCGGATTCAGGCCGGCGTTCTACGACCCGGCCAGCGGCCGTGTCGAGCTGGCGCGCTTCGCCGATGGCCGTCCGGCCCCCATGCATCTGCTGGACGGGCTGCCGGACGAATGGGTCGCACAGCGCGATGCCGGCGGCCGCATCACCGCCATCAAGCCAACCGTCATCGCGGGGTTCATCCGCGGCGGCTTTTTCTACACCCGCGAACAGGCCGCCGCTGCGGCGCTGCACTGAGCAGGAATGACCGGCATGCGTAAAGACTATCTCCCCTACCTCGTCGCCCTGAGCCTGCTGTCGCTGCTGCACGTAGCGGCTAACGCCAGCGAGTTACCGGCACGCCACGACGCCGGCCGCGGTGAGCGGCGCAGCCGCGCCGACACGACGTCGCCAGCGGCGCTTATCGAGGATACCGTGCAACAGGTCATGGACCGGCTCGACGACGACGCGGGATCTGCCAACAGCGCGCCGGCGCAACTCTACGCGCTGGTGAACGAGACCGTGGTGCCGCATCTCGATATGCCACGCATCGCCCGCATCGTGCTGGGCAAGCATGCGCGTAAAGTCGCTGCCGGCGAACTGGGCGAATTCACGCGGGAATTCCAGACCCTGCTGGTGCGCACCTACGCGAGTTCGCTGATGGCCTACCAGGGCGAGCGCATCGACGTCAGCCAGGCCGCACAGCCGTCCGCCAGGGGCACCGCCACCGTCGACCTGCGCAGTCCACCGCGCCGACGGCGCCCCGATCGAACTCAGCTTCCTGACCCATAACCGCAGCGGCCCCTGGCTGGTGTACGACATCCGCATCGAGGGCATCAGCCTGGTCACCAACTACCGATCGGAATTCTCGACCATCCTGCGCAGCCAGGGCGTCGAAGGCCTGATCACAACGCTGAAAAACCGCAACCGCCAGGCGCTGATGGCGGCCAACCGGTGAGGCTGGCATGATGACGCGGTGAAACAGCGTTTAACCGCAAGGACGCGAAGGAAAATCAGGAAATCGGTCTTAAGCTTCCTTTGCCTGACTTGGTGTCCTTTGTGCTTAAGCATTATCGGCTCTGATCAAGCGTCTAAAACACACCTCACCAGCGAAGTTACGCGCAGCAAGGTCACGCATCGGGATCTGCTTTACGCGCCTTCGCGCGCCTTCGCGGTCAAGCATGACCGGCGCGGGATCGAGCGTCCGAAGACACACCACAACCACGCAGGAACACGAAGCAAATAGAAAGAATCGGGGTTTCCTTCGCGCGCCTGCGTGCGCCTTGAGGTTAAGAACGAGCCTCTATGATTGACCGGCGTGTTGGCATCGCATCGCTCAGCCCAACCTACCAGTGGTCCGAATTTCTGTCTAGCTCTTGGCCCGGTATTCCTTGGAGCGCAGGCCGTGTTTTTTCAGCAGCGTCTGCAGGTGCGAGCGGTTCATGTCGAGCTGGCGGGCGAGTTCGGATACCTTGCCGCCCAGTTCCTGCAGGCCGCGTTCCAGGAACTGCCGCTCGGCCGCGTCGCTGGCCGCTTTCTTGAGATCGGTGAGCGACATCTTGGCCAGCTCTTCGTCGCCCTGTTCCGCCTTCGCCTCCTGGGTGGCGGGGCGAATGGTCTCGGGAAGGTGTTCGAAATCCGCGGTATCGCTGGCCAGGCAGGCGATGCGGAAGATGATGTTGCGCAGCTCGCGTATATTGCCGGGATAGGCGTAATTGAGCAGAAAGGTGCGCAGCCGGCGGCTCAGTTTGACCGGCTGGCGCTGCAGCTTCTCGGCCGCCTCGTCGCCGAAATACTCGATCAGCAGCGAGATTTCGTCCTTGCGTTCGCGCAGCGGCGGCAAGGTCACCTGGATCACGCTCAGCCGGTAGAAGAGATCCTCGCGGAAGCTGCCCTCGCGGCACATTTTCATCAGGTTCTTGTTGGTGGCGGCGACGATGCGCGTATCGACATCGATGGTCTTGTCGGAACCCACGCGCTGGATTTCATTGGACTGCAGCACGCGCAGCAGCTTGACCTGTCCGGGCAACGGCAGTTCGCCGATTTCGTCGAGAAAAATGGTGCCGGTGTTGGCGGTCTCGAACTTGCCGGCACGGTCTGAACTCGCGCCCGTGAACGCGCCGCGCTTGTGACCGAACAGTTCCGACTCGAGCAGATTGTCCGGGATGGCACCGCAGTTGACCGAAATGTAGGGCTTGTCCGCACGGCTGCCGTTGGCGTGAATCACTTTCGCCATCAGCTCCTTGCCGGTGCCGCTCTCACCGTCGATCAGCACCGGCAGATCGGTGGGCGCGGCTTTTTCGGCGATTTCCAGGGCGTCCAGCAGCTTGGGGCTCTCGCCGAACACACCCTCGAACACGAAACTGCGATCCAGCAGCCCCTTGCGCCGCTGCGCCAGGGTCTGCTTGCGGCCACGTTGCCCGGCGGCGCTGGCGGTGACAAAGCGCTCCTTGCGCGACAACTGCATGACTTCATCGCGCAGCGCGTTACACTGGCTGAGCAGTTTCTGTATCTGCGGGCGTTCCAGTGTCGACGCCCAGCGCAGCGTCGAGCGCAGGATCTCGATTTTCTCGATCAGCCCGCCGTAAGAGATCGCCGATTCCGCTTTTGACTCTATGATTTTCATCACCCGCTCGCAATCTGTTTCTTGACCAGTTGGAAGTACATGCCTTTCCTGTCCACCAGTTCGCTGTGCCTGCCTTCCTCGACAATGCTGCCGTTGTACAGCACCAGTATCTTGTCGGCACTCATGATGGTGCTGAGCCGGTGTGCGATCACTACCGCCGTCCTGCCCCTGAGGATCTGCTGCATGTTGCTGAGGATGTTGCTTTCCGAATGGGTATCCAGCGCCGAGGTGGCTTCGTCGAAAATCAGCAGGCGCGGGTTGTGGTACAGCGCGCGCGCAATGCACAGACGCTGCAGCTGGCCGCCCGACAACCCGACCCCGCGCTCGCCCACCACCTGCTCGTAACCGAGCGGCATGTTGGTAATGAAACCGTGCGCGTCGGCCAGCTTGGCCACCTCGATGATACGGTTGCGGTCCGGGTTCTCCTCGCCGCTGGCGATGTTCTCGGCGATGGTGCCCGAAAACAGCAGGTTGGACTGCATCACATAGCCGATCTGGGCCCGGTAGTACTCCTTGTCGATCACGCGTCAGGTCGTAGCCGTCCACCGTCAGGGTGCCCTCGCTCGGCAGGTAGAAACCGACCAGCAGCTTGGCCAGCGTGGTCTTGCCGGAGCCGCTCTGGCCGACGATGGCAACCAGCTCGCCGGCACGCATGGAGAAGCTGATGTTCTCCAGCACATAGGGCGTCTCGTTGCCCCCGTAGCGGAAATACACCCCTTTCAAATCGATATCGCCCTTCAGGTCGGGCAGCAGCACGCGGGAACTGATTTCTTCCGGCTTCTGCTCGGGTTCCATTTCCAGGATGTCGCCCAGCCGTTCCATGGCCACGCCGGCCTCGTGAACCCGGTTCCACAGCGCCACCAGACCCATCAGCGGGCTCAGAACACTGCCCATCAGGGCGTTGAACGCGATCAGCTGGCCAATGGTGAGCTCCTGCGCCAGCACCAGGTTGGCACCGGTCCACAGGATGACAATACTGATGGTGGCGCTGAACAGCTGGCTGGCAAGCCCCACCAGGATATTGAAACGCTGCGCACGGTAACGCACGTCCAGCGCATTGGTGTACTTCTTCTCCCATTTGAGGCGCATGGGACGCTCGATACCCATGCCCTTGACGGTTTCCGCGCCGCCGATGATTTCCATCAGAGTGGACTCGGCATCGGTGGACGCCTGAAAGGTGTCACGCGCGTAGGCCTTCAGTTTCGGCGTGACCGCCACCGTCAGGACCAGGATGGGAATCACCAGCAGCACCAGCAGCGAAGTCATCTTGACGCTGTACATGAACAGGATGCTGAAGTAGATGAACACCATCAGGAGATTCAGCACCGTGCTGATGGTCGACTCGGTCAGAAACGCGCGGATGGTCTGGTTCTCCTGGAAGCGCGCGAAAATGTCGCCGGTCTTGCGTTTGGCGAAAAACGGAATCGGCAGCGACAGAGCGTGTTTCAGAAAGCCCGACATCATGGCGAAGTCCATGTTGCGCACCATGAAGTTGGACAGGAACGCGCGCATCACCGAAGTCAGCTGGGTGAACACGTTGGCGACGATCAGTCCCGCGATCAGCACGTGCAGCAGCGACACGTTTTCGTGCACGATCACCTCGTCCAGAATGTGCTGAATGATGATCGGCGGCGCCACCCCCAGCATCTGGATGACGAAGGTGGCGATGAACAGGTGCGCGAGAATCTTCTTGTAGGGCTTCAGGTAGCCGATGAACCGCAGCCAGGGCGAGCGCGTGGCGGCCAGTTGCACCATGTCCGTGCCCGGCGTGAACAGCAGGCAGGTGCCGGTCCAGCCCTTCTCGAACTCCTCCACCGTCATCTTGCGGAAGCCCGGCCCGGGGTCCGCCACCCACACGTGGTGCCTGGACATGCCGTACACAATGATGTAGTGGTAGCCTTCCCAGTGGGCGATGAACGGCAGCTCGAACCCGAGCAGCGCCTGGTAGGTGCACTGCACCCCGCGGGTCGTGAAGCCGAGCGATTCGCCGACCCGCGCCAGGCTGTCCAGGGTAGCGCCTTCGCGCGTCACATTGGCGAGTTCACGCAGCTTGCCCAGCGTCATGGGAATGCCGTAGTGCCGGCAGATCATGGCCAGGCAGGCCGCGCCGCAGTCCATCTCCTCGGCCTGTTCCACCAGCCGGAAGCGTTTTATGATGCGTTCACCCGACTCCGGGCGCGACCACAGGTCCAGCAACAGTGGCCGCTTGCGGCGCTCGGACAGCACCTTCTGCCGTTCCAGGTCGCGTTCGAAGAAGCGTACGCGTTCTTCCAGCACGTCGCGCAGTTTCGGGTTGCGCTCCAGAATGAAGTGCACGGTGCGCTCCGGTATCACCAGCAGCACCACGTCGGTTTCCGCGCTCACCGAGGCGGGCTGTTCCTGGCGCAGCAGGCAGGCCTTCTCGCCGAAAATCTCGCCCTGCTCCAGATTGCCGAGGGGATACTCGGTGTTGCCCTCGCTGTGCACCAGGCGCACCCGCCCCTGGCGGAGCACATACAGGCGCCGGTCATCGGTGCTGCCCTGCTCCAGGATCGTCTTGCCGGCCCTGATGCGCTTGATACCGACGCTGCGGATGTATTCCTCGATCTCTTTCTTGTCGACTTTGCCACGCAGCTTGAACAGCCTCGAGACGAAGCCGCCCAGGGAACTGATGGCGACGTAGCTGGCGACGAAAGTCTGGGCATCGCGATTGCTGTCCAGCAGCGGGGCGAAAGCGGTACGCGGGAAAAACAGCAGCTCGGTCTTGGAAGAGGCTCGTACCGAGGATTCGTGCGGGTAGTCGCGCAGCACCGCCATTTCGCCGAACACTTCGCCGGCTTTGCGCACCCCCATACTGATTTCCTTGCCCTGCTCCTCGGTGAATATGCGCACCGCGCCGCTCTTGATGACATACAGGCCGTCGCCAGGGTCGCCGGCGTTGTACACTGTCTCGCCGAACTCGTAGCTCTTGAGCTCGGCGCCCGCCGCCAGCGCTTCCAGCTCGCCCGGGTTGAACGCGGAAAACATCTCCACCGAGCCGAGAAACTCAACCGAACCCTGCTGACTCAAGGCGTGCGCTCCTTATTCAGCCGCCGTGCAGCTGCGTGTCGTCCCCTATTGTTATGGCAAAACGTCGGCATGCGCTGGCATTAAAGGATTTCGATATTGTGTTCGCGGGCGCGCGCCGCGATCCAGGCATCCTGCAGCAGCCGACGCACCTCGGCGATGGTGTCCTCGTTGAGCGCGGCCGGGCGCTTGGCGGTGACCAGAAAGATCTCGAAATAGGATTCGTCCGCGGAGGGAAACGGACCGAGCAGATCGCCCTCGCCTGCATTGAACACCTTGGCCTCGACGTCGCTGCGCAGCGCGCCGCGCAGCACCTTGCCGACATAGCCGCCATCGTCGCGCGTGTCGGCCAGCGAGTGTTCCCGCGCCAGATCCTCGAAGCTGTCGGGGTCATCCTCCAGGGTCGCAATGATCTCCCTGGCCTTGCCTTCGGAGTCGACCACGATGTGGCTGACCTCGATGCTGTCGAAGCGGGGCGCGTTCAGGTTGAAGTATTCGTCCACCGCCGCATCGTTGCCGACTTTTTCCAGCATCTTTTCGTGGTACAGCATCTCGGTGAGAAACTGCTCGAAGTCGTCCAGGGTCAGGCCGGTGCTGTCGAGGTAGCGGTTCATGTCGACCGCGCGGTGCAGACCCTTCACCCGGCGCAACTGATCGGCGCGCTCCTGGAGTTCTTCGGTGGTGATTTCCAGGCCCGCCTTTTTCGCCGCGTGCACCGTCAGCTTGTCCTTGACGATGTCTTCCAACAGGCCGTCGAAGGTGCCGCTGAACTTGAGCAGCTTGATGAAATCCTCGCAGCTGATGACTTCGTCGTCGATCTTTACCAGATCAGTCATTGTCGCTCGTGCCTCCCATGGAATGCCGTGTTTTTTACTGTTTTCGTCGCAAGTCGGTATGGCTGCACGTCAGGGCAGCAACGGTCTCCTGACCGCGATCATTACGCTTCATATCTGGCGCAGCGGGTCCAGCGCCATATCGATCAGGCGCCGCTTGCGCACCACCACTTCGGCTGTCGCGGCCATGCCATAGCGCAGCGGATAGTCGATGTCATCGACCCGGTAGTGATCCTTGTCCAGGCTGACGTGTCCGGTGTAGACCACCGCCTCCGCCCCGGAACGCTGTGCCGACGGCGATATGTATTCGAGTGTGCCGTTGATGAAGCCGTAGCGCTGGTAGGGAAAGGCGCTGAACTTCATCTTCACTTCCAGACCTTCGCGCAGGAAGCCCCGGTCGCGTTCGTTGATGTCGATCTTGAGCACGCTGCGCGCCCCCTTGGGCGCGATACTGAGCAGCGGTGTGTTGGCCTGTATCTTGTCGCCTTCCTGGGTAAAGGCCACTTCGGTGACCACACCCGATACCGGAGCAAGAATACGCAGGAAGTTCTCCGCATCGATATTCTCGAACTTGATGCGGGTGGCCGCTTCGGCCGCCAGCCGTGCGCTGCGATATTTCAGCTCCACGCGGTAGGCCTCGCGCTTGATTTCGTTGCGCGCCTTTTCGTAGTCGATGCGCAGTTGTTCCAGCTTCTGGTCGCTGGTTTCGAACTCGGCCTTGGCCTGAGCGTATTCCTCGCTGAGCTGGAACTCCAGCTCCCCCAGTCTGGCCTCGGCGAGCTTGTAGTCGGTCTGGCTCACCAGGTAGGCATCACGCGCCTCATCGACCTTGTTCTTGGACACGCCGCCGCCACCCGGGCGGGCGAACAGGCGTTTGAACTTGTCCCATTCGCGCTTGGCGGAATCGCGGTTGCGGGCCGCCTTTTCCAGGTTGCCGCGCGCTTCCTCGAGTTTCGCCTTCTGCGCCTGCGCCAGCTTCGCCAGCCCCTCGGTGACGCGCTTTTCGCTGAGACGCTCGGCGGTTTCTATCTGGTCTTTGAGCGTCTCGGCGTGCCGTTCCATAAGCACGCGGCGCGCCGGGAACTCGCGGTATTCCTGTTCCACCTCCTCCAGCGCAAGCTCGGCTTCCAGGGCATTGGCTGCGACCTGTATGGCATCGCGCGCATTGAGCCGCGCCAGCAGATCGCCCTCCGACACAGGCGCGCCTTCGGTGACGTAGATATCGACCAGTTCGCCATCGATGGGCGTGTATACCCGCCGCACCTCGTCTTCCGGCGCCAGGATACCGGGCGCGGAAACGATGACGTCGGCGCGCCCGAAGAACGACCACACCACAATTGCGATCACCAGCAACAGCATCAGCATAATCGTCATGCTGATGATCCTGGACGGTTCCGAATAAAGAATTTCGATGCCCTCGGCGCTGTGATCGTCGAGTGCCGCAGACAGACGCCTGAGTTTTTCGTCCTTAGCGCTCATAACCCACCCCTACGGAATCCGTACTGAGTCATCGCGCGCTACCTCGGATCGCGATTCGCGGTACTGTGTCCCTTATTGTTTCTCGTTCGAGCTGTCGGGAGGCGCTTTCTCGGGCTGGTCCGACGGCAACACCGGGATCAACTCAAGTTTAGCCTGCTTCAGCGCAGGTTCCAACACCATGGAAAGCTCCGCCAGCGAGCGGCGCTGCAACCTGACCTCGTTGGATATGTTCCGATACAGCGTGCTCCAGTCGTCCGGATAGCTGGCATCGAGCAGGCCGTACAGGCGGGTCGCGTAGCTGACATCGGCATAGCATGCGCTCAGCGTCGCGGCCAGCCTGCGGAAGCTGGATGAAACGCCGGCCTCCAGACGATGCAGGCCGCGTATGCCGCCCTGCTCTCGGTACTTGTTCCAGCCCGCGCGCGCAGCCTCGAAGCTCGCGCGGGCGCGCGCCAGCGCCTGTTCGCGGTGCAGTTCGAATTCATCCTTGAGCGCCGCGATAAAGTAGCGGTCCTCCACCGGGTCGAGTTCGCCGTAAAACGCCAGCAGTCGCTCTTCATAGTCATCCTGCCCCCGGGCCTGCTGCAGCTGCGCGTAGTCGGCGGCGATCGCGCGATTGCGCTCCAGTTGCCGCTGCGCCGGCTCGCCCCAGCGCGCCGCAGCCAGTTGTTTCAGCAGCGTCGCCGCCGTTTCCGCTTCACCATCGCGCCACGCCTCGATAGCCTCCTGGTAGCGCGCCAGCACCGACTGCGGGGGCAACAAGCGGGCCGAAATATACGCGGCCCGCGCGCGGAACGGCGGGGTCTGGAAATCGGCCTGCTGCAGGGCGCGCTGCGCCTGCAACCAGTCGCTGGCATCCAGGTGTGCCTCGACGGGCAGATAGCGATCCAGGTCGCGGTTCAGTTGCTGCGCACCTTCGATGCGCGGATAGCGTGTTTCGAACTCCGCGAGCACCGCGATCAGGTCTTCGGCCTGTCCCGCCTGCAGCTTGTCCTCGACCGTCGCGACAAGCCGCTCGATGGCGGCAATATCCAGCGCTTTGTGGCTTTGCAGCGCGCGCTGATGGCTGAGCAAGCGGGCACGCAGTTCGGCGAATGCCGGCACCTGCTGCACAATGGCCGCCAGCGCACGGTGGTGAGCATTGGGATCCGCCTCCCACCAGGCCAGCAACGCCTCGATGCGATCCTCCTGAGCGAACATCACGAGCGGCGCGTCCGGCCCGCCCCTTTCGACCATGAACTGCTCCAGACCGGTTGCCCACTGCATGATATCCAGGTAGTGCGCGGCGTCTGTATTGGACCCGGCCAGGTCACGGCCCGCTGCGATGCTGCGCTGTGCGGCAGCAACATCCCCGTTCATCACCGCCGCCGTCCAGTCCGGCGCAGTCGCCTTGAGCAGCGCCTCGGTGGCCAGGGCACTGACGTCACGCTCGTCCCCGTGACGCTCCAGGTAGCGACCCGCCGCCAGCGCCGCCTGCCGGTACTCGCCGCCGTCCAGCAGCTCGCGGATATTACGCTGCGGCGCCGCAGTCATGTATACCGCCGCGGCGACAGCCGCGACCGCAACCAGCACCAGGCCGCTCAGCCAGCGCCGCCGCGGGCGTTGTTCGCCCTCCTCGGCCAGGGCGCGGCGTGCTTCACGCAGCGCAGAGCTCAGGCGGATGAACGGCGCACGCCAGCCGCGTGTCGGTCCCGCGCCGGCGCCCGGGTCCGCCTCCGAGGCCTGTTCCGGCGCTGCCGCGTCCGCCGGCTCCTGCTCGCCGGCGGCATCCTCGATGCAGAAAATATCCAGAAACGAGTTCGCCGAGCTGACGAAGGTGGTGCGGGTGACATCGTCGCCGCCGGTCGCCTGGGTGGCCAGGTGGGTGGTGGGATCGACAGCGGTCTGCGGCGCCTGGGCGTCCGGATAGACCAGTTCCACGCGATAGACGAAACAGTCGCCGCCAAACGCAATCACATCACCGCTGTGCAGCTCGCGCGCGTGCTCCTCGAGGCGCTCGCCGCCGACATAGGTACCGTTGGTGCTGCCCAGGTCCTCGATATACAGGCTGTTGTGGCGCATGAAGATGTGCGCGTGGCGGCGCGACAGATAGCGCAGCTGGTCGGGCAGCCGCTCGCTGTAGCGGGAGAAAACGTCGCTCTTTTTGTTGACCAGGAACGGGAACTGGCTGACTACCACCGGCTCCAGCAGGCTGCCGGCGTCTTGCGGCTTCAGCAGCAGCTGGAGCGGCGCCGCCACCGGCGCCGCGGCACCTTGTTTTGCCGCGGCACCGAGCAGCTCCGCCTGGTAGCACAGACCGGCAAAACACAGCTCATCACCCGGCTTCAGTTTCACCGGTATCTTGTCGACGCGCTCGCCGTTCACCGTGGTGCCGTTGAGACTGCCGAGATCGGCGAGGTAGACCACACCGTCCTGCTCGAAAATACGCGCGTGGCGGCGCGACAACCGCGTCACCAGCCGCGCATCGTATCCCGCGAAGGGTTCCTCGTGCCTGCCGATGGCGAACAGGGTGTCGTTGACAATAATGTCACCCAGCTCGGGCTGGGAAACCGGCTTGAGAATGAGCTGCATCCCGGGTTATGCCTGTCGTCAGTGTCTGCTATCGGACGTCAACCCGACCGTTTCCCTGGGCCATCCGCCGCCCAGTGCCTTGTACAGTGTGATGGTATCGGTCAGGATCTGCCAGTGATTGGCGAGCATCTGCTGCTCCGAATCCAGCAATGAACGCTCGACCTCGAACACCTCGAGCTGTGACACCAGCCCTTCATCCAGCTGCGCATACACCTGGTCGGACACCACAGCGAGCTTCTCGCGCCGGCTCGCCAGTTCCTCTTGCTGCGCATTACGCGCCGCCAGATTGGTAAGCGCGTTTTCCACTTCTTCAAAGGCAGTGATGACGGTACGCCGGTATTCTTCCTCCACCACCTGCGTCTGCGCCTCGCTCACCTTGATCCGGGCACGCACATTGGGATCGAAAATCGGAAAAGACAGCAGCGAGGACAATCCCAGAGTCGTGGTGTCGAGCAGGTCGGCGAGCGAAAAGGCCGCCTTGCCCGCCCTGCCGGTGAGGCTCACCGAAGGCAGCCTGGCCAGTCGCGCCTGCCCCTCGAGATTGTAGGCGCGCAGTACCCGGTATTCGGCCGCGATGATATCGGGCCGGCGCGCCAGCAGTTCGGAAGGCAGGCCGGCGGGCACTTCCAGCGGCGCCACCGCGCCGCGCAGTGCGGCGCGCGGCACGTGCAGCGTATCGGCGGGCATGCCCAGCAGGGTCGCCAGGCTGTTTTCGGTGAGCTTGCGCAGGCGCTGCAGCTCCAGCAGCTGATTCTGCAGCCGGTTGATTTCGGCCTGCTGCTGCAACACCTGGGTATTGGGCACCAGCCCTTCCTCGTACATGCCCTGATAGATCGCCAGTATCTCGCGGTTGCGTTCGATGGTTTCGCGCTGCGTTTCCATCTGTTCGTCGAACTGGCGGATCTGGAAATAGGCAGCGCCCACTTGCGATACCAGGGTGAGGTAGCCGGCCCGCCAGTCCGCTTCCGAGGCCTGGTACTCGGCTTCCTGCGCGTCGACGCCCTTGCGCACCTTGCCCCAGATATCCAGCTCCCAGCTGGCCTCGGCGCCGGCGCTGTACTTGGTGCTCTGCGAACTGCCGGTGACCTTGGAGGTATCGGTGCCGGCGCCACCGGTCAGCGTCGGCAGCAGGCCGGCGCTGGCCTGGTCGATGCCCGCCTGTGCCACACCGCTGCGCGCGGCCAGAATGCGGATATCGATGTTATCGGCAATGGCGCGCTCGATCAGCTGGTTCAGGTAGGGGTCGCCGAAACCGGTCCACCAGTCGGGCTGGATGGTGGCCGCAGCGGACACCGTCACGCCCTCCGGCTGTGACCAGCTGTCCTTGGCGGCCACCTCGGGACGCTGATACTCGGGGCCACCCAGCCCCGCGCAACCGGCCAGCCAGCAGGCCAGAGTGAGCACCGCGCCGGTGCGGTAAGCGGGCCTGGAGTGGTGGCCGTCCGGTATGATGCCGATCCGCTGCATGCTGTCCTCGATCCTCGTTGCGCCCCGCGCGGGACGGGGTCTGGTGTATCGGGTAAAACCACCGCGGGTGCCGCAAAGCTTAGTAACCGCACCCGGGGTCTGCCACCCCGGGGTCGCCGCAGCACTCGCTGCAACGATGCTGGAGCAGGACCCGTGCCAGCTCCAGACATATGCCGACCGGGCTCATAAACAACGGCAATAAATCAGAAGCTTAGCAGAACCTGGAACAACGTCCGGCGGAGCACCCGCGGGAACGGATGGATGCCAGGAGTTGGGCGCCGGCCAACAACTGATCCGGCAAAGGTTGGGACCATATGAACGCCTGCCACGACCTAGTGGGCCATGCGGTAAGTTCTGTAACTCTCAGCCGGTCCACAAGCCTCATCGGCAAGGCACGTGAGCGCAGGACTAGCCGTCGCTAATTCAAGCGAGCGTAACGCGGCCGATGAGGCTTGTGGGCCGGCCCGAAGGGAGCTCCGCTATTGGGTCAATGCGGCGTTGCACTCCTTGGCAAGGGCGTGCCATTCCCTGCGCAGTGCGCCTTGCCTTGACCCAATAGCGGGGCTCTGAGAATTACAGAACTTACCGCATGGCCCACTAGCAGGTGGTCGGATCGTCGTCGCGCGCAGCGCGCCCGCCGCCCGGGGGTACCGAAGGGTTGTAGTGAGTGCGCGTCACCTGTTCTTCGTGCAGCGCGCGCACCAGCACCACCGAAACATTGTCGCGCGCCCCGTGCGCCAACGCCGTTTCCAGGAGCGCCTCACAGGCCTGCTGACAGTCATTCATCGCCAGGCAGGTCGTGATCTCGGCGTTGTCGAGCTCGCGGTACAGTCCGTCGCTGCATAGCAGTACGCTGTCGCCCGCTGCGATTTCGAACATCTCGGAATCGAGCTCCAGATGGCCGGCCACACCCACGGCGCGGGTGATGATGTTTGAGGCCGGGTGTCCCTCAGCCTGTTCGCGTGTGATCAGGCCCAGGTTGACGAACTCTTCCACCTGGCTGTGATCGCGTGTCAGCGCTTTCAGCTCGCCTTCCCGATACAGGTAGGCTCGGCTGTCGCCCGCCCACAGCACCACGGCGTGGGCACCGAACAACAGCAATACAACCACTGTGCTGCCGATGAGTTCCTGTCCGCGCTGGCGGGCTTCCTCGCTGAGCGACTGGTTGACCGCCTGCAGCTGCTGGCGCACTTCGCCGACCAGCGCACCGAGGCTGGCTGGCGCGGAAATGCGGTCCAGCGCACTGACCACTGCGGCGCTGGCGAAATCACCCGCCGCGTGTCCGCCCATACCATCGGCGACCGCCCACAGACCACGGTCGGGCCGCTCCAGAACGGAATCCTCGTTGAGCTTGCGTACCGTCCCCACGTGGGTACGGGACGCCGAATCCCAGTGCAAAGACACTGCCTGTTTCATCAGTCGTTCGGATCCGCCTCCGCCTGGGCGCGGCCGGATTACCCGGCCGGCAACATGCCATTTCAGCTTAGCAGCCCGCGTGCAAGTGTGGGAAGCGCCGGCGCGGTCGCCGCCGCTGTGTAAGAGATACCGGAATGGGTTTCTGGAAATCTTTACAGATATGCCCCGTGCCCATCAATGCCGCTGCGCTAAGCTGCTTACCGGCAACACATTTCTTCCAGCAGTATAGATCTTGCTTGTATTTGCCTCTGGCCCGATGGATCGGCAGTCGCCTGTCAGTCCGCCGGACTGGATTTCCGCCGAACAGCACCGGACAGGTTATAAATAAGAACACAACGGTGGCGTAAGTGAGCGATAAACATTTCCTTGCCGAAGACCCGGACACCCACGACGAAGTGATTGTGCTGGGGCAGACCGGCACCCTTAAGATCGAGGAACTGGCGCGCGACCTGCTTGCGGTGCGTCATGACTACCACGAACTCGGCCAGCGGGCCAGCGCCCTGGCCAGTGAGCGCGACGCGGTCGCTGCCCGGCTCGCCGCGGCGCGGGCTGATGCTGAATCGGCACGCAGGCAGCTGGAAGAGCTCCAGGCGCAGCGCGACGCGGGTGCCGGGGCGCTCGAGACCCGGCTGCAAGCGCAGCAGGCCGAGCTCGAAGAGCAACGGCGGCAGCGTGAGGACCTGGCAGCGAGACTGGAGCAGAGTGAGCAGCGCAGCGAAGCCCTGCGCGAGCAGTACGAGCAGGAGCAGCGGGCCCAAGACAGTCAACGCGTCGCGCAACTGGAGGCCCTTGGCGCACAGCTGGCCGCCGCCGGGGACGAGCGAGCCAGACTGGACGCGGAACACAAAGCGCTCGCAGCACAGCTGGAGCAGGCGCAGCAAGCCGCCGGCGCGGAACGGGACGCAACGCAGGAACAGATCAGCGCTCTCGAACAGCGCCTGGCAGACAGCGAGTCTCAACACAGCACGGCGCTGAATACGGCGCGTGAGCTCGAGGCTGCGCTGAGCGCTGCGACCGAACAACAGCAGCGCAGCGAAACACAGTTGGCCGCGCTGGAGCAGCAACGCGACGCCCTGGCAGCCGAGCTGGAACAGGCGCAGATGCGTTACAGCGCCGAACAGGACGCTGCGGGTGAACGAATCAGCACTCTCGAACAGCGCCTGGCAGACAGCGAGTCTCAGCACAGCACGGCGCTGAATACGGCGCGTGAGCTCGAGGCCTCCCTGAGCGCTGCGACCGAACAACAGCAGCGCAGCGAAACACAGTTGGCCACGCTGGAGCAGCAACGCGACGCCCTGGCAGCCGAGCTGGAACAGGCGCAGATGCGTTACAGCGCCGAACAGGACGCTGCGGGTGAACAGATCGACGCTCTACAGCAGCGTCTCGCTGCACTCGAATCCGAACACGCCAGGTCACTCGAGCGCGCCAGTGAGCTGGAAGCTTCACTGACCGCGGCCGCGGAACGCCAGGAGAGCGCCGCGCGGCGGATAAGCGAGCTCGAGCAAACGCTAAGTGACCAGCGCGGCGCGTTGCAGGCGGAACTTGCCGGCACGCGCGAGGCATTGGCGCGGGCCCGCGCCGAACAGCAGCAGGCCTGTGACGAGCAGACCCGCCTGACCGATACGCTGGGCAGGGTCGAGCAACAGCTGGCGGAGGCCGAGCGCCTCAATCAGAGCGCACGCGAAGCTGCAGATGCGCGCATCGCAGCCGCCGAAACGGCACAACGAACCCTGGGCGAAAAAGTTCGCGAGCTGGCCGAGCAACTGCATCAACAGCACCAGCAGCAGGACAGGCTGGAGCAGCGGGCGCGCGATCAGAGCGCCGCGGACCGGCAGGTTCGCGCCGAGCTCGAGCGTAAGTCCGCCGCACTGCAAGCTGAGCTGGCTCGCCTGCAGGAGGAACTGGAGCGCCACCGGTCTGCTGCAAGCGCGCCGCCGCAACAACAGACCGATGAGTCCGCCCCACCCCCGGAACAGTCGCCCGCTGGCCCCAGTTCCTGGAAAATGGTCGCCGGTGCGTCGCTGCTGCTGGGCTCAATGGCCAGCGCCGCCTACTGGAACGCCGCGCGGGACGATGATAACGGAGTTGTTGCTGACAGCGCTGCGCGCAGTCCCGCGCGACACACGATCGCACGCGCCGCGGCTGACCCGCGCCAGAGCCCCCCACTCGCGGCCTCTACCCCGCTCGCCCTCCCCGCTGCCGGTGCACTGCAGCTTCCCGCGCCCGGCTCCGACCGACAGCCAACAGCCGGGATCACTGCGGTCAGCACGTTGCGGCATGACAACAAGTCTGACACCGACACAGCAACGCCCGGCGGCGGCGCAGCGTTCACCGCGGCGCTGCAGAGCACGGCGCGCGCGTCTCTGCGCGCCCTGGACGATCCGCTGAGATTAGACGGACTGGAACTGCAGGGCGACGGGTCGATTCGGCAACAACAGGACGATCTCATGGCCCTGGGTTTTGACCTCGGCGAGGCGCGTGCCGATGGGGTCAAGGGCAAACACACCCGGCAGGCGCTCGCGGAGTTCCGGCAGTACTACCTGCCAGCGGACGGCTCGCAGGAGACCGCCGATGCGCAGCAGCTGGCCTCGATGCTGAGTGTTTTTGCCGCTATCGCACGCAGTGACCAGGACGCGTTCAGCATCGACAGCGAAGTGCTGACGGCCATCCGACTGGCCAGTCTGCGTACCGGATTGAACTTCCCCTACCTCATGGAACTCGCCTACACCGAGAGCAGTTTTGATCCGGACAAGAAAGCCCGGCGTTCCTCCGCCGCGGGACTGTATCAATTCACCGAGGCCACCTGGCTCGACAGCATCAAGACCTACGGCGGAAAGTACGGTCTCGGCCTGTATGCGTCTGAGATTGAATATGCTACCGATGCGAACGGCCGCCGGCGGCCCGGGGTCGCCAATCCAGTCGTCTATCGGCATATTCTGGCGCTGCGTTACAGCCCCAGAATAGCCGCGCTGCTGGCGGCTGAATTCGCACTCAGCAACAAACAGCAGCTGACCCGGCATATCGGTCCCGGGTTTGGGCGCACCGAGCTGTACCTGACCCATTTTTTCGGCATCGAGAAGGCGCTGGATTTTCTCCGACTGCTGGAACAACACCCGGACCGCGTGGCGGCAGAGCTGTTCCCGAACGCCGCGCAGAGTAACCCCGGCGTGTTCGAGCCCACCGAGGGAACCAGGGCGACCCTGCGCGAGGTCTACGACTTCTTTGCCGCTAAATTCGACACCGGCCGTTATGAAACCCTGAATCCGGCAGTGGCCCTGGTTCAGGACAGCTGGCAGTAACAGGCTTGTCGTTGCGCCCGCCTCACCCAATACGGCAGTGCAAGGGCTGTGTAGGTCGCAACCTCCGCTGGCGGCACCTGGGGGCCGTCTGGGCGGCTCCCGAAGAGACGGGCGCTCAGTCGCAGCCGTCGTCTTCGTAAACCACTCCACCGCTGTCCGGGTCGCGGCGTGCTGCGCCGTTGCTGTCGGTCACCACCGTGCGAGTGAACATCATGGCGTCGACCCGGTGGAACTGCTCGTGCAGTGCGCGCTCCACCGTCTTATCGGTCAAGCCGTCGTAGATCATCACCCGGCCCCTGGCTTCCGATTTGAGGTCCGCAGCGGTGGGCTTGAACAGGCGTTTCATCTGCCAGCTGTGCGGCGACGGCGCCTCTGCGTATGACACATTGTGCGCGGCGAACAGAGCGAGGGCGACGGCCGCGGTTGCAAAACTGCGCGCTCTCATGACGTGATCCTCCGCACCGGCAGGATGTCGCCGAAGTCGTCCAGCGACCAGTGCTCCAGCGAAGCGGGCACGTCGTGGTCGTGGTCGTCGAAGCCGTCGATGGATATGCTTTCAATGCGGTCCTGGGTCTGGTACATGACTGATGCCTCCGGTTGGTGTTGGCGGTGTACTGCCTTCACCGGGGCTATCGCATCATGCGTGCCAGTTTCGTCTGTGCTTTGGTTGCGGCGTTATAAGTCACTGAGCATAAGAGCCTTTAGAGCTTTTGTCCCACAACATCAACAGTCCCGCGGGGGTCCGATTGAGCAACAAGGCGTTGGCGGGCGACCAACAGCTGCGCCGGCCTGCGTTGGATAGCGGGAAACATCAACGAGACACGGCGGCTGCGCGCGGCCGCCGGACTATCATGGCTGCACGGGCACCGGGCGAACAGACCAGCATTGAGCATCCGAGAATGGACCAATCCGGCCCTCAATGTCGCGGGTTGCGAGCTCAAAGCAGTAGTCGCCTGGTAACAGGCTGCCCACTGTCAAGGCAACCGCTTGACCGGATATATCGTCACTGAACAACGTGCCATTGACCTGCAGGATGTAGCCACCAATCTCACCCGGCGACAGGGCAGAACCGTCGCTGCGCGTGCTCGGAGCAAGCCATGTCAGCTCCACTTGCGCGGGCGTGGTTTTCAGCTCGTTAGCCAGACGCACATCGATGCTGGCCGTTTTGCCGCCTAAGAGCACGTTGATCCTGTCCGTTTCGGACGAAGTCAGGGCGAAGCCGTAATTCGGAATGCTGCCGTCCACCCAGCCCTGGACTATGCTGGTGACACCGACGCTGACGGTACCACCGACGTCCCCACCGAATATCGGCAACGTTGCCAGCGGCGCCCCGAAAGCCGGTTGGTTGCCGAACGTCAGGCTGTACTCCGACCAGGGCGTCTCGATAGGGCGCAATTCCACAACGCCGCCATTACCTCGCACCCCTCCCGTCACCTCGATCGACAGGATGGCCGAAGTAATGACCTGCCCCCGGAGAGCCGCAACGTCAAATTGTATGAAGCCGCTGGCTGATGACCAGGCATTGACCTTCAGCTCCGGCTGGGCGGCATAATTCGCAGTCGGCGTTTTCCCATTAGCGAAGGTGTCCTGCATAACGGTGAGAGTTTCCGCTTGCGCATAACAAGTGCCCAGGCCGATGGCAAAGACGGACAGGGCACGCACGAGGAGCGATGTCATTAACAGTTGTTCCCGGGGCTGTTTTGCATCGGAGAATCTTGTTGTCGGCGTACGCCGGGGCCGTAATGCAGCGTTACCGCCGCAAGGTGGCCCGCTCAGCGCCAACGGTCCCGTGCAAGAATCCGACCATACAAAACCTTGCTAAGTTTATCAGCGACTTGCCCATATCACACGGGTCCGGAGTGACCCCGAAAACGTAAACAAGAGCAGATTAGGAGTCTCTTATCTTTTACACCTGACAATTACTTGGCGGGCGCATTCCGTCCGCCCGGAACGACTGCTTGCAGGCCGCCGGGACTGGCAAACCAGGACCGCAACGGCCGGCAACCGCGGCCCAGCAGAGGACAGATCCGCGCTCCAGTCGATGCCAATGCCCTCAAGCGCAAAATGGCGACCCGAAGGCCGCCACTGTGAACAGTGAGTGCTTGTCTAACCCCGGCGACTGGCGCGTTCAATCGGCTGTTATGATTCCGCAGGCGTCGCGCGCCCCTCCTGCACAGCCTTTCTTGAGATCGCTCTCCTCGTCGCAGTAAGTATCTTCACTCGTGTGAATGATGAAACTGCTGCCATCTTCGTCCAGGATGCTCAGCCGGCCCGGCGAGAGGGTTATGCGATTGGTGGTGTGCATCATGGAACCCTTGCCGTTCTTCACGTCGATATTGATCAGATCCCCCATGTGGTACGGGTGATTGATGTCTGTTGCGGGCACCTCGTCGCCGGCGCTGTCCGGTCGCGTTTGTCCGAACGGGCCTGGATCATGGTGACCCCGGGCAGCGCTGCAGGGTTCGCAGGCACCGGTTTCGTGTATGTGTACCGCGTGTTTGCCATCGGACAGACCGTTCACCTTGAGGTGAATGGTCACTTGTTTGATGCCCTCCTGCGTCTTCTCTTCGGTGAGGGTTGCAGTGCCGGAAATCCTGGCGTCCTCGCAGCCCTTGATGTCCGCCGTGGCGGTGACTTTGGCGGCGTGGCCGGGGAGCGAAACGCAGGCCAGCGCGGCAGCGCAGGACAAGGCAACCAAGGCACGCTTGGTGGGTTCTACTCGTATCCTGATCATCGGTGACTCCTCCTTCAATATTTCGTTGTCTGGGAGGGGGAACATACACCGGGACTGGTTAAGTAACCAAACGCTGATATGCCACTGGCACCGGACGCTCGGACAGGGTCCAGGCAGGGCATTGACAATAGGCAACTATATGTCGGTGTCTGCCAATTGGCAGCTGCGAACAGTAGCGCCCGCCGGATCTATCGGTAAAGGCCGCGTTCGGCGATGTGAAGCGAGTCCCGCCAGCGGGTTATACCGCTGGCGATCGGTCAGCTATCGACAGAAATGACTGGTAGCCAGACTATTGCGCCGCTCGCACGATGGGTTCGATGAACGGCGCAAGCACTGCGTAATCGGCGTTCCACTTGCGACGCCAGCCGCTGTCGCCGGCGCGCGCGACAACGATGTCCAGGCTCGGAATGACCACGATCAGGCTGTCTCCGAGACCCCACGACCAGTAGGCGTCGCTCGGTACGTTTGCCAGCGCCCCATCGGCGTTGTTCCACCAGAGCAAACCATAGTGCTCGCTTGCATGGGGGAAATCCACCGGGTCGGATACGGGAGTCCGATTGCGAGAAACCACGGGCTGGCGGACCTGGTCGATGAAACTCTGCGGCAGGATACGGGTGCCATCCCAAGTCCGCCACGCAGATACAAGTAGCCGATGCGAGCCATCGCATCGACGGATGCGCTGATACCGGATCCGAACTCGCGTCGTTTGATACCGTTTATGGTATCGCCCCGATAGGCATTTTTGCGCCACACCAGGTCGGCTGGACGAATACCCAGCTTGGAGAACACCCGATCGAACATGACACTGTTGAGATCCGTGGCAAATGTCACCGTGAGCACGTCCGCCAGCCAGTTGGCACCACCGTCGCTGTAGGACCAGGTGGTGCCGGGTTGATAGAGCAGGCTCACAAAACCGCCGGGTTTATCAAAGCCGGCCGTGTGATTGGCCAGTTGTTGGAGCGTGATCGATTGCAGCCAGCCGGTGGCGGCGTTGGTGTCGGGCGGAATCCCGAACGATTGCAGGTGCTGTACGGCAAGGTCGTTCCAATTAAGGCGCCCGTCCTGCAATGCCAAGCCAGCGGCTGTCACCCCGATCGACTTGGTACTGGATTTCAAGGCATAGCGCTGTGTCGGACTGCCCCAGGACATGACTAGTTTTCCGCCGCGCGTGATGAACCCGGAGCCGCCGGCAGTGAGGGCGTAGTCTCGCGCCTGTTCGAGTAGGTCAGACCTCATTCCCATCTCGGTCGGAGTTGCCGCGACCCAGCCGTTCGTCGGCCATACCTGGGGCGGCGCTCGCGGCATTCGCGGGCTTTCCGGCGGACCCATGCCGGTGGGGATATATGCGCGGTCAAGCGTCAGCACGAGTTTGTCCAGGCGCAAACCATCCTCGCGCATCCACACATTCAAGGTATGCACACCGGCTGTCTTGACTTTGATTCTGGCTACCGGCCCATCCAGCGTCGCGCCCGACCAGACCCAGGAGTTCGCGTAGACACCGCTGATCCGGTCCGCGGAGCTAAGCGCGTTTCCGTCCAGACCTGCATGAACGGAGTCGTCGGATTTGGTGGCGCCGCTGGCGCGCACCCACACATAGTAGCTGCCGGTGGCTACGAAATTGATCTGGTAATCCAGGCGTGGGCTGTTGACGACGTAGCCTTGTTGACCGTCGCGCCGGCATTGGGACTTGCCCACACCGCCCCGGTACCCGAATAGCCCGAGGTGGTGTCCGGCGTCCAGCTGTGTCCACCCTGAGCAACATTGGCGTCGAAGTTTTCCGCCTCGATCGAAACCAGTCCCTGGCCGTCCGCGGATTGCTGCAAAGGCGTCGCAAACAGCGCCGGCGCGAAGAGCACAAAGCTGACGCAACAGACCCATCGGCACCAGGACAGGCGGCCAGTCGAACATCCACCCAGGTTGCTAGTTCTCATTGCCAGGCTCCAGTTAAGGCATCACCGCTCGGCGAGCCTTTCAGCGGGCCGCCTCTCAAGCGCCTGCCGGCGCTTGCGAGTGAACCCTCCTGACATAAATGTATACGCGTCTAAGCTGCCGATAGTACAACGATTGTTTTGGATACTGACGATCAGGAAATCTGCTTCAAGCAGCGCGCTTCGCCGGCGAAATGGAACACGATTGGACCGCCACCCGGGTGGGTCGTCAGGCCTGACCATGAGCCGCCTGCGCGCCCGGAGCTGCGGCGGCTCCCGCTGCTCGCGGCTGCAGGCGGTCAGGTGCAGGCCAGGCGTCAGCCCGGTTATGGCGGCGGCCGGGCCATGGCCTAAACTTGAAGCAAGGACGCCGAAACCGATCCGGCGACAAACCGCGCGTACGGGGCTACGGCATGGGCGCAGCGAAACCGGAAGGACATGAACAACGGTGGCGGGAACAGCATCCACGCAGCAGGACCCCCTTCCCATCGGAACCATAACCGAAGTACACGGCCCGGTGGTGGTCATCGCCTGCCGCCCGCTGCCGATCCTGCGCCAGGCGCTGTACACCGATCTCGATCACGAAACCTATTTGTTCGAGGTGCATCAGCACCTCGACGAACAGCGCGTGCGCGCCATCACTCTGCACCGTTCCGCCGGCCTGCGCCGCGGCATGCCGGTCTACGATACCGGTGCCCCGCTGCATGTGCCCGTGGCACCGGAGTGCCTCGGGCGCCTGCTCAATTTCTTCGGTGAACCGCTGGACGGCGGCGACCCCTTGCCGCACGACGCGTTCCGCAACATTCACTCGCGCCCCCCGCCGCTGAGCGAGGCGCTCGGCGTCGGGCAGGTGCTCGAAACCGGCATCAAGGTCATCGACCTGCTGTGTCCGTTCGTCAAGGGCGGCAAAACCGGCCTGTTCGGAGGCGCCGGTGTCGGCAAAACCGTGCTCATCATGGAATTCATGCAGGCCGTCGCCAACCTGCACAAGGGCGTGTCGGTGTTCGCCGGCGTGGGCGAGCGCATCCGCGAGGGTCACGAACTTTGGCACGAGATCGAGCGTGCCGGCGTGCTGCCGCAGACCCTGATGGTGTTCGGGCAAATGGACGAATCGCCCGGTGTGCGGTTTCGCGTCGGGCTGTCGGCGCTGACCTATGCGGAATATCTGCGTGATACGCTGCACAAGGAAGTGCTGTTCGTGATGGACAATATCTTCCGCTTCGTACAGGCGGGCAGCGAGGTATCGAGCCTGCTGGAGCGCATGCCGGCGACCGTCGGCTACCAGCCCACACTCGGCACCGAGGTGGCAGAGATGCAGGATCGTATCCTGTCGACACGCCAGGGCGCGATCACCGGGGTACAGGCCGTATACGTACCCGCGGACGACATGACCGATCCGGCGGTCAACACCATCCTCAGCCACCTGGACACCACGGTCATCCTGTCGCGCAGCCAGGCGGGCAAGGGTATCTACCCGGCCGTTGACCCGCTGCAGTCAACCAGCAGAGTGATGGACCGGCATACGCTGGGATCGCGTCACTATTCGGTCGCCGAAGCGGTGCGCGAGCACCTGGCCCGCTATCAGGAACTGGAAGACATCATTACCATGCTGGGAATCGAGGAGCTCTCGGCGCAGGATCGCCGCATTGTGCTGCGGGCGCGCCGGCTGCAGCGCTATCTCACCCAGCCGTTTCATACCACCGCCGCGCATACCGGCATCCAGGGCGTTTCAGTACCCCTGCAGCGCACCCTGGTCGATTGCGAGGCCTTTCTGCGCGGGCAATACGATGAGATCAGTGAGGATCAGTGCTATATGCGCGGTGCCATGCAGGAACCGGCGCAATGAACACCTTCACCCTGCTGCTACAGGACACCAGGCGTTCGGAACGCATCGAAGAGGTGAGCAGTTTCGTCGGCGAGGATGACTCCGGCAGCTTCGGCATCTGCGCAAATCATGCCCGCATGATGACCGCCCTGGTGACGGGCCTGGCCCGTTTTCGCGCCGCCGCCGGCGACTGGCAATACCTGGCAATGCCCGGGGCCGTGTTGTACTTTCGTGACAATGTCCTGACCCTCAGCACCCGCCATTATCTGCGCGACGACGACTACACGCGTATCAGCACCGCTTTGCAGGAGCAACTGCTTGCCGAGGAGGAACAGCTGCGCAGCACGCGGGAAAGCCTGCGCCGCATGGAGGAATCGCTGCTCAGGCGTCTGTGGGAGATAGGCCGCAAAGGTGAATAAACCCGTGCCCGATCGTGATGATCTGAAACGACAGGTCGAGCGCCAGGCCCGGCGTATGAAACAGGCCGAGCATGACCGGCCCACGCTGATGTCGCAGACGGTCTATATCGGCACGCTGGGCCTGGTATTCGTACTGCCGGTAGTGGGCGGCGCCTACCTGGGACGCTGGCTCGACGGCCTGGCCTCAGGCTATTCGATTCGCTGGACCGTGAGCCTGATCCTGTTGGGCGTCATGATCGGCATGATCAATGTCTACCTTCTGATAAGGGACCAGTAAGACATGGGTGACAGCGACATCATTGCCTCGGTGGCGCTGCAGCTGGGACCGGTTGCAATCACCACCACGGTGCTCACCACCTGGGTGTTGATGTTCGCGCTGGCCCTGTTTGCCTGGTTCGGCACCGCGCGTCTATGCCTGCAACCCGGCCCCCTGCAGACCGCCCTGGAAGGCATCGTGTCAGTCATCGAAAACGCCGTCGCCGCGGTGGCTCCACAGCAGGCACAACAGCTGACGCCGTTCATCGGCAGCCTGTGGATCTTCCTGGTGATCGCCAACCTCAGCGGTCTGATTCCCGGTGTACAGTCCCCGACCGGTGATCTGTCCGCCACCGCGGGGCTGGCGCTGCTGGTGTTCCTGTCGGTGCACTGGTTCGGCATCCGCGCCCAGGGTCTCGGCAACTATCTGCGTCACTATCTGAGTCCCAGCCCGGTGCTGCTGCCGTTCCACCTGATCAGCGAGGTGACCCGCACCATCGCCCTGGCGGTGCGCCTGTTCGGCAATATCATGAGTCTCGAAATGACCGCACTGCTGATCCTGCTGGTGGCCGGGTTCCTGGCCCCGGTGCCCATACTGATGCTGCATATTGTCGAAGCACTGGTACAGGCCTATATCTTCGGTATGCTGGCACTGATCTACGTCGCCGGCGGTTTGCAGTCACAACAACTGCGGCAGCAGAAAAAGGAGTGAGCCATGCCCGACCTGTCCGACTTCACCCTGGCCTCAACGGTCGCTGCGATCCTCGGTATCGCCCTGGGGGTGATGCTGCCCGCCCTCGCCATGGGTTGGGCGATTGCGCGCGCCATGGATGCGCTGGCGCGCCAACCGGAGGCGGAACGTTCCATTATGCGCACCCTGTTCATCGGCCTGGCCATGATTGAATCGCTGGCCATCTACGTGCTGGTCATTGTGCTTATTGTGCTGTTCCGCAATCCGCTGCTGGAATATCTCATCAAGCAGTAACGCGTATTGAACCCCGGCAGGACAGACATTCCAGTGCAAGGTGCAGAACGTTGGAACTGAACTGGTCAACCTTTGTTCTCGAGATCATAAACTTTCTGGTCCTGGTCTGGATCCTGAAGCGCTTTTTCTACAAGCCGGTGCTGGAAGTCATCGCGCGGCGCCGCGCCGGTATCGAGCAAACGCTGGCTGAGGCAAGGCAATTGCGGACTGACGCCGAGGCGCTGCAGAACCAGTACCGGCAGCGGCTCGCCGACTGGGAGCGGGAAAAACAACAAGCACGCGAACAGCTGGCCGACGAGATCGAAGCGGAACGCACACGAAGACTGGCGACACTGCAGTCGCAACTGGAACAGGAGCAGGAAAAGGCACGGGTTGCGGAGGCTCGACGACAGGCCGACGCCGTGCACAAGGCCGAGGAAACCGCACTCATGCAGGCGGCCGGCTTTGCCTCTCGCCTGCTGGGGCAGCTGGCCGGCCCGGAGCTCGAGCAGCGACTGCTGGACCTGATGCTGGAACAATTGTCCCGTCTGTCCGACGAGCGCATCGCGGCGCTGCGCAACAACTGCGGCCGGACAGCTGAAACCATCACCGTCAGCAGCGCCTGGCCGCTGTCTGAGACCCAGCGTGAACAACTCCGCCAGGCGCTGGCCGCGACCATGGGGTCGAGCCTGCCGCTGCGTTTCGAGCAGGACAGCGCCCTGCTGGCCGGGCTGCGCATCAGCATCGGCGCCTGGCAGCTGAGCGCCAATCTTCAGGACGAACTCAAGAGCCTGGCGGAATTCGCCCATGACGCGCACTACCCCTGACATCACGCGTGGTCCGCTCGCGCGTCAGGCCCAGTGGCTGGAGCGCTACCGGCCAACGCTGCGCATCTCCGAGCGGGGCAGTGTCATCTCGGTGGGAGACGGCATCACCTGGATCGCCGGCCTCCCCTCTGCCGCCATGGACGACCTGCTGGTGTTCGAGGACGGCAGCCGCGCCATGGTGTTCGACCTGACCGAAACCCTGATCGGTGCCATATTGCTGCACGAGAGCGAGGCGCTGACCGCCGGCGCCAGCGTCGAACTCAGCGGCCGAACTTTGAGCATACCCGCGGGCGACAGCCTGCTGGGGCGCGTCATCGACCCTCTGGGCAGCCCGATGGATGGCCTTGCGGCACCATCGCACACCCGCTTGCAGCCACTCGAAGTGCCGTCACCGCCGATCGTGGCCCGCGATTTCGTTCACCAGCCGCTGTATACCGGTATCAAGATCGTGGATACCCTGATCCCGATCGGCAAGGGGCAACGCCAGCTGCTGATCGGCGATGAAGGGCTGGGACGCAGTTCGATCGCGCTGGATACCGTCATCAATCAACGCGGCAGGAATGTGTATTGCGTTTACACCCTGATCGGCCAGAAGCGCTCCACCGTGGTCCGTACCATCGAACTCCTCAAGGAATACGGCGCGCTGGAATACACCACCGTGGTGGTGGCGGAAGCGACCAGTCTGCCCGGCCTGCAGCACCTGGCGCCGTTCGCCGGCTGCGCGGTTGCCGAGTTCTGGATGCAGCAGGGCCGCGATACGCTGGTGGTCTACGACGATCTGGCCAGCCACGCCAAGACCTACCGCGAGTTGTCACTGCTGCTGCGCCGTCCGCCGGGACGCGAAGCCTACCCGGGCGACATCTTTTCCGTGCATGCCCGGCTGCTGGAACGCAGCACCTGCCTGAATGCCGCGCACGGCGGCGGCAGCATGACCGCCCTGCCCATCGTCGAGACCATGCAGGGTGAGATCGCCGCCTATATACCCACCAACCTGATATCGATCACCGATGGCCAGATCTACCTCGATCAGGGCCTGTTCGCGAGCGGATTTCGCCCGGCCATCGACATCCGCCGCTCCGTGTCACGCATTGGCGGCCAGGCCCAGCATCCGCGGATCAAGGCCGAAGCGGGTCGCATGAAGCTCGACTATCTTCAGTTCCTGGAACTGGAAATATTCACCCGCTTCGGGGCGCGCCTGGAAGCGTCCATGGAGGCCGCCATCCGGCGCGGGCGCGCGCTGCGCGAGATCCTGAAACAGGAACGCCTGGCGCCGTTGTCGGCCGAGTTCCAGATGGCATTGCTGATCGCCTTCAACGACGGTCACTTTGACAACATCCAGGAGCACGACGCCATCCGCGAGTTGCTCGCTGCGCTCGAAGCCGGCGTAAAGGACTCGCCCCTCACCCTCGACAGCCCGCGCGAACAGTGGGTCGAGGCCATAGCCGGCTGGATGTCATACGCCCTGGAGCAACACCGTGATGAAAAGCCGCCGCCAGCTTGAGCTGCACAGACACAGCCTCGGCGAGATCCGCGACATCATGAATGCCATGAAGAACCTCGCCTACATGGAAACCCGCAAGCTGGACCGGTTTCTCGGCTCGCAGCATGCTGTGCTCGCAGGCATCGAGGCGGTGGCCGGCGACTTCGTCAGCAGCTTTCCGGAGGCTTTGCCGGAGCAGAAATCGGGCCGGGAAATCTATTTGCTGGTCGGCTCGGAACGCGGGTTCTGCGGTGATTTCAACGCCGCGCTGCTGCACCAGTTGCAGCTCGCGGAGCGCGACAAAGCGGCCGGCGCCTTGCCCATCGTGATCGCCACAGGGCGCAAACTGCAAACGGCGCTGGAGGGCCATCCGCGCGCGGCCGCCCTGCTGGAAGGCGCCAGCGTAGTCGAGGAAGTGGAGGCGGTGCTGGTACGCCTCATCGACATGCTGGCCACCCTGCATACCGAGTACGGCGCGCCGCACCTGTACGCGCTTTACCACGGTGACGACCAGGGGAAGCCGCTCACCCGGAAGCTGCTGCCACCGTTTCAGGAACATCTCCACGAGGTAACGGGGCTCGCGCAGCCGCCACTCCTCAACCTGCCCGCGCCTGATTTCCTGGTCCAGCTGACAGAGCATTATCTGTTCGCGGCCCTGAATGAGATTCTGTATACGTCACTGATGGCGGAAAATCAGCGTCGGGTCCGGCACCTGGATGGCGCCGTTGACCACCTGGACGAGCATGCGGCCGCACTGGCCCGTCAGTCCAACGCCCGGCGCCAGGAAGAAATCATCGAGGAAATCGAAGTCATCCTGTTGAGTGCGGCCAGCCTGCAGAAGCCCGGGTCGCAGCACCGCTAAACGGCGCCCGGGAGCAGCCTGCAGCCTGACACAGGCTGTTGCAACGACCCGGTTTGCACCGAAACGCCGGTCGCGCAGCAAACAGATGCGGGCCTGGCGGGCATTTCTCCGCTAAACTGCGCGCTGTTATCCCCGGCCGGCCCGCCATGCCCGACATCGTCCTCGCCACGCTGAACGCCAAATATATCCACGCCTCCCTGGGCCTGCGCTACCTTTACGCCAACCTGGGCGGGCTGCGCGAGCGCGCCACCCTTGTCGAGTTCAGCCTCGACCAGCGCGCCCCTGACATCGCCGAGCGGCTCCTGGCGCTGCAACCGAGGGTCCTCGGGCTGGGGGTCTACATCTGGAACGTTGCCGAGACCGCGCACCTGGTCGCCACCCTGAAACAGGTGGCACCGGAACTGCTTATTGTGCTGGGCGGCCCGGAAGTCAGCCATGAACAGGCCGGCCAGCCGCTGGTCGCTGACGCCGACTATGTGATCGCCGGACCGGGTGATCTGGCGTTTCGCAAGCTCTGCGAACAGCTGCTGGCTGGCGCGCGCCCGGCAGACAAGATCATCGCAGCCGCTCCACCCGCGCTCGCCGCGCTGGAGCTGCCCTACCGCTACTACAGCGATGCCGACATCGCCCACCGGCTGATCTATGTCGAAGCCTCGCGCGGCTGCCCGTTCAAGTGCGAATTCTGCCTCTCGGCACTGGACAAGACCGCCTGGCCGTTCGAGCTGGACCGCTTTCTGAGCGAGATGGACGCGCTGCACGCGCGCGGCGCGCGTCATTTCAAGTTCGTCGACCGGACTTTCAACCTGAACGTCAACAGCAGCCGGCGTATTCTGCAGTTTTTCCTGGAGCGGCTCAGCGACGATCTGTTCCTGCACTTCGAACTGATACCGGACCGGCTGCCCGACGGCCTCAAGGAATTGCTGGCGCAATTCCCCCCCGGCACCCTGCAACTGGAAGTCGGCGTGCAGAGCTTCAACCCGGACGTACAGGCACTGATCAGCCGCAAGCAGGACAACGCGCGCACCGCGGCCAACCTGCGCTGGCTGCGCCAGCACAGCCACGCGCACATTCACGCCGATCTCATCGTCGGCCTGCCCGGTGAGGATCTGGCCAGCTTCGGCGCCGGTTTCGACCGGCTGCATTCACTGGGCCCGCATGAAATCCAGGTTGGTATACTCAAGCGCCTGCGCGGTGCGCCGATCAGCCGCCACAGTGACAGCTACGGATTGCGCTTTGCGCCGCAGCCACCCTATAGCGTGCTGGCCACCGCCCACATCGACTTCCCCACCCTGCAGCGTCTGACGCGCCTGGCGCGCTACTGGGACCTGATCGCCAATTCCGGGCGTTTCTCCCATACTCTGCCGCTGCTGCTCGGCGACGAACCGTTTGCACGTTTCCTGCAACTGTCCGACTGGCTGTATGCGCGTACGCAACAGACCCACCGCATCGCCCTGTCGCGCCTGTTCGAACTGCTGCACGAAGCGTTGACCGGTGTGTTCGCCCTGGATGCCGGGCTGGTGCTTTCTGCCCTGGGCCGCGACTGTGCGGTGCACGGTTTCAAGGGCTGCCCGCGGTTCCTGCACGACTGCCTGCGCAATCTCGATGCCCGCACCGCGCGACACACCCCGCGCACCGGCGCGCCAGGCGCGTCATCTGCGTGCCTGATACGCAGACAACTGACGTTAACCGCTAAGGACGCTAAGGGCGCGAAGGAAAAACAGGGAAAAATTTGTGTGAACGCGTTATCCAGGCTCAGGCTGGCCTTGACGAACCTGGCTGACACGAGTCAGCTACCAGACTTACTCGAACCTAGACTGCATTGACAAAGCCTCATGTCTGTCGGCGGGTGTCGGCCGCAGGGATGCGGCCGTCAAGCCTACAGGGATGTATTCACGGCGTCCCGCTGGGAGACATGAGGCTTTGTCAATATGTGCCTCAATAATCCATAAACTCTCTTGCGTCCTCTGCGGTTCGCGACATGTTAAATCACCTGCTAACCGGCGTGGCAGCACAGACCGAGCACCCGGGACAGGCTGGCCCTGAACGCGGGCGGCACCCCGCGCCATCGCCCACTTTGTCCAAAGTATTCATTCTTTTTCTACACCCCGGTATGATGGGCGGTCGGCCGACCTTTTGCTGGCCGGCCTGTGTCCATACTAGGCTCCTGATATGACCATACCAGTCCTGATCTGCGACGATTCCAGCATGGCACGCAAACAGATGGCGCGCGCCTTGCCGCAGGACTGGGATGTCGAGGTCAGTTTCGCCGAAAACGGGGTACAGGGTGTCGCTGGCGTGCAGGCGGGGAAAGGCGAAGTTCTGTTCCTGGACCTCAATATGCCGGAGATGGATGGCTACCAGGTGCTGGAGGCCATCCGCGCCCATGACCTGCCGACCATGGTCATCGTCGTTTCCGGGGACATACAGCCGGAAGCCTATCAGCGTGTCATGCAGCTCGGGGCGCTGGCCTTCATTCAGAAACCGGTCAGCAGTGAGCAAATCGAGGATATTCTCACTCGCTACGGCATCCGCGGCGAACGCAAAGGCAGACGCGGCGCCATCGAAGTCGAAGTCGACATCCTCGATGCCTACCAGGAGGTCGCCAATGTCGCCATGGGGCGCGCGGGGGATTTGCTGGCCAGGTTGCTGGGGGTGTTCGTGATACTGCCGATTCCGAACGTCAACATGATCGAAGTGAGTGAACTGCGCATGGCACTCAACGAGGTGGCCGACAGTGACACACTGTCTGCCGTGTGCCAGGGCTTCATAGGCGCCGGAATCGCCGGCGAAGCCCTGTTGATGTTCAACGAATCGAGCTTCACCGATATCGCCGAACTGATGAAGTACAAAGGTGACATCGACGAAACGGCACAGCTGGAACTGCTCATGGATGTCGCCAACATCCTGCTCGGCGCCTGCCTGAGCGGTATCGCCGACCAGCTGGATATCAGCTTCAGCCAGGGACACCCCATGGTCATCGGCCGGCACGTGAAAGTGCGGGATCTGCTGAAATACAATGCCTCGAACTGGAAGCGTACCCTTGCTATCGAAATTGCCTACAGCATCGAAAACCGGCGTATCAATTGTGATCTGCTGCTGCTGTTCACGGAAGACTCCCTGCCGGCGCTGAACAAACAACTTGCCTACGCCCTGGACTGAGCCATGCCAAACAGGCATTCCGAACTAAAAGAATTCCACTGGCTCATGAACATGATCCAGACCATGGACGTCGGCCTGGTGGTAATCGATGGCGAGTACCGGATTCAGGTGTGGAACGGCTTCATGGCCAACCACAGCGGTAAAGCGCCGCACGACGTTATCGGCAAGAACCTGTTCGCAACATTCGACACGATTCCGGAAACCTGGTTCAGGCATAAAGCGGAATCGGTCTTCCTGCTCAAGAATCGCGCTTTCACGACCTGGGAACAGCGCCCCTACCTGTTCCGGTTCCGCAACTATCGTCCCATCACCGGGACGGCGGAAACCATGTATCAGAACATAACACTGATTCCACTGGTATCCGCCGACGGCAAGGTAAACCATATCGGCATCATCATCTACGATGTAACCGATATGGCTGTGGGGAAAATGCAGCTGGAACAAGCCAACGATGAGCTCGAAGCGTTGAGCCGCACCGACCGGCTCACCGGGCTCAACAATCGCGGCTACTGGGAAGAATGCCTGATCGCGGAGTTCAAACGTGTCCACCGCACCAGGGCACCCTGCACCCTGGTCCTGTTTGACATCGATCACTTCAAGAAAGTTAACGATACCTATGGGCACCAGGCCGGAGACGAAGTTATCCGCATCACGGCAAAGCTGCTGACCGAATGCAAACGCGCCACCGACATTGCCGGACGCTACGGCGGTGAAGAATTTGCCGTAATACTGATTGACACGGTCCCGGAGGGCGCCATGGTGTTCGCAGAACGCCTGCGCACGCAGGTTGAAAATCACACCGTGACCCATGACGGAAAGGCTATCCGCTTCACTATCAGCCTGGGCCTTGCCCAATGCGGCGAGGACATCCGGGATCACCAGCACTGGATCGAATGCAGCGACCAGGCGCTGTACAAGGCAAAGCAGTCGGGGCGCAACCGGAGCATTGCCTATTCGGTTGCAGCGACGGAAGAGAACTGATCAGGCGTTCGCGGGTAGCCCCGCTCCTGCACCTGGGTTGAACGCGCGGGAAACCCGAACCATCGGCATCGTGGGGCTTCGCAGGCTCAGCCCACACTACGGGTTCGTAGAACGCACGCCTTTAAACTAACCGCGAAGGACGCTAAGTACGCGAAGAAAGAACCCGCTCCTGCACAGATGCAATCAATAGTACGTTTGCGTCGTCAGCCGGCGGGCGGCCCAGTCTGAGCCTGGCAACTGCTTGACACACGTTTCCCGCAGGTTTGTTCTTTCGCGTCCTTCGCAGTTAGGCACGCAACTCGAACAATTGGCAAGCTCAGTAGTAATAGGCAATCAGGTAGATCCCCAGCAGGACAACCACCCACAGCACCATGCTGCCGGTGGCCCAGGTGCGCGCCAGGATGCCCTGCGGACCGTGGTAGTGCGACAGGATGGCAGTGAGTTGTCCCAGCCGGCTTTGCATACCGGAGCGCAGGCGTGCCGGCCAGGAGCCGCCGACGCGCACCGCGCTGTGCACCAGTTGGGGTGCCAGGCGCCGGTACAGCCACTCGGCATCCAGGTTGACCGAGGGCAGCTCCGGCGGATACAGGCCGCTCAGCTTGAGCCAGGTGAAGGCCAGCGCCGAGAAGAACAGCAGTTGCAGCTGTGCAATCACGTGCGTCGCTGTGTAGGGCGCGTACTCGACCGGGAACGGCAGCAGCCCGTAGAGCAGCCAGGGATAGCAGCCGATGAACACGCTCAACGCAGCTGCGAGCGTCATCGCCAGCAGCATATTGAGCGGCGGCTCGCGCACCCGGATCCCGGAATCGTGGGCGAAGAAGGCGAAGAACGGAATCTTGATGCCGGCGTGATGGAACACCCCGGCGGAGGCGAACAGCAGCGCCAGCCAGACCCAGTCGTAGCCCTGTTCCAGGGCCGCCGCCATGACCATGGACTTGCTGACAAAACCGCTGAACAGCGGGAAAGCCGAAATGGAACAGGCACCGACAATGCACAGGGTCGCGGTGATGGGCATGGTCTTGTACAGGCCGCCCAGCTCCGAGCCGTTGATCTGGCCGGTCATGTGCAGCACCGCCCCCATGGACATGAACAGCAGGCCCTTGAAAATGACGTCGTTGAAGGCGTGCGACACCGCCCCGTTGATGGCCAGCGCGGTGCCGATGCCGATGCCGCACACCATGAAGCCGATCTGGTTGATCATGCTGTAGGCCAGCACCCGACGCAGGTCGTTCTCGATGACGGCGTAGAAGATCGGAAAGCAGGTCATCACCGCGCCGATGTAGACCAGCGCTTCGGTACCCGGGAATCCGCGCGCCAGTGCGTAGACCGCCATCTTGGTGGTGAAGGCGCTCAGAAACACGGTGCCGGTGGGTGTGGCCTCGGGATAGGCGTCGGTCAGCCAGTTGTGCAGCAGCGGGAAGGCGCACTTGATGCCGAAAGCGCTGAAGATCAGCCAGCCGGACGCGCCCTGCAGGCCGAGGTAGTCGAAGGCCAGCGAACCGGTTTCGTGAAAGCGCAGCAGGACACCGGCCAGCAGCAGCAGCCCGGAAACGATCTGTATCACCAGGTAGCGCCAGCCGGCGCCGAGCGCCTGCGGGGTGCGCCTGGCCCACACCAGGAATACCGAGCTGAGCGCCGCGAGTTCCCAGAACACGAACAGCGTGATCAGGTCGCCGGCGAATACCGCGCCCAGCGCACTGCCCGCGTAGAGCATGGCGGCGACATGTTGCACGCGATCCTGCACGTGCAGCGCGAACAACGCGCCGATGAAGGCCGCCAGGTGAAACAGGTAACCGAACAGCAGACTGAGGCGGTCAACGCGATACGGCGTCAGCTCATAGCCGAGCAGCGACAGCGTCACCACCTGACCCTCGGGTGCACCGAGCAGCGCCAGCCCGCCCGCCACCGGCACCAGCAGCAGAACGCCCTTCTGCGTCCAGCCGCGCGCGAACGCCAGCAGCAGCCCGGCGGCGAAGAACAGCACGAAGGGAGGCACACTACTCATCGTAATAGTGCTCCGGGCGCTTGAGCAGGCGGCGCAGCTGTTTTGCGATCAGCACCAGGGACACACAGGCGACGAAGCCGTACAGTCCGTAGAAGCCCCACAGCGATTCCCAGGGATGCTCCGCGTGACGGTGGTAGATAAAATCCACCGCCAGCAGCAGCACGCACAGCAGGTACAAGACCCCCAGCAGACGTTTCACGTTGGCGGGTCTATCGAAGACATGTTGACGCTCGGGTTGCATCGCTACGCTCCTAGCCGGGACCTGCCAGCAACTGCAGCAGGCGGTACAGCGGGTCCGGAACCACGAACAGCGCCAGGCAGCCGAACGCCGTCAGCAGCAGCGCCGCCACACAGGCGAGCGGCGCCTCCTGCAGCTGCCCGGCCGGTGGCTGCGGTTCCCCGGCGCCCAGAAAAGCGCGCAAGGGAATGGGCAGCAGATAGGCCACGCTCAACAGCGAACCGGCCAGTATCGCCGCCAGCATCGCCGCCTGGCCGGCGTCCAGCGTCGCCAGCCCGAGAAACCACTTGCTCCAGAAGCCGCCCAGCGGCGGTACGCCGATGATGCTCAGGCTGGCGATCAGGAACGCCGCCATGGTGAAGGGCATGCGCCGCCCCAGCCCGCGCATCTCGCTGACCCGGGTCTTGCCGCTCGCCACCAGGATGGCGCCGGCGCAGAAAAACAGCGTGATCTTGCCGAACGCGTGGGTCACCATGTGCAGGCCGCCGCCCAGCACCCCGGCCGGTGTCGCCAGCAGCGCACCCAGCACAATATAGGCCAGTTGACCGATGGTGGAATAGGCCAGCCGCAGCTTGAGGTTGTCCTGCCTGAGCGCGATCAGCGACGCCAGCAGCAACGTCGCCGCGGCCACATACATTAGCCATTGGGTGAGCGGAAGCGCGGCCAGGTAATCGAGACCGAAGATGTACACCGCCAGTTTGAGCACCGTGAACACGCCGGCCTTGACCACGGCCACCGCGTGCAGCAGTGCACTCACCGGCGTCGGTGCCACCATAGCCGCCGGCAGCCAGCGGTGCAGGGGCATCAGCGCCGCCTTGCCGATCCCGAACAGATACAGCGCCAGCAGGATAGCGGCAGTGCCCGGCGACACCACGCCCGCCAGTATGCCGCCGTGGCGGAACGCCAGCGTGCCGGTCAGCGACCAGGTGGCAATCAGGGCCAGCAGGAAGAACGCCACCGAGCTGCCCAGCAACAGGCCCAGATAGACACGCCCGGCGTGGCGCGCGGCCGCGTTGCCGGCGTGGGTCACCAACGGGTAGGTCGTGAGGGTGAGCAGCTCGTAGAAAATGAACAGCGTAAACAGATTGCCCGCCAGCGCCACGCCCATGGTGCTGCCGAGCGCAGCGGCGAAACAGGCATAGAAACGGGTCTGGTGGACCTCGCCGTGGCCACGCATGTAACCGATGGAATACACCGAGGTCACCAGCCACAGGAAACTCGCCAGCAGCGCAAACAGCACGCCCAGTGGCTCGGCCTCGAAGGCGATGGCGAGCCCCGGCAGAGTTTCGACCACCCGGGCAGCCGGCCGTCCGCCCTGCTGCACCTGATCCAGCAGCGACAGCACCAGCAACACCAGACACAGCGCGCTGGTCAGGGTCGCCGCCTCGCGCAGATTCGGGTGACGGTGCAGGGCCAGCACCGCCGGCAGCGCAACGAACGGCACCGCCACCGCTGCCAGCAGGATGACTTCGGGGTTCATGTCGCGGTGTCGCTCAGCTTCGGCATGGCATCAGCGTGCGGCAACCCCGAGCAGGGTCTCGGCGCCCTGCCGCGCCATACTGGAGGTGAGTGAAGCATTGGTACCGAAATACAGATTGGCGGCGATCAGCGCCCAGGTCGGCACCAGCATGCTAACGGGCGCTTCCTTGAGCCGCCCTTCCCGCATCACCGCAGGTTGAAAGCAGGTGGCTTCCACCACCCGCCAGATGTAGACCAGTGCAATGAGGGAACTGGCCAGGATCAGCACCGCCAGCAGCCAGCGCCCGGAACCGAGCGCGGCCTCGACCAGGTACCACTTGCTGACGAAGCCGGTGGTCAGCGGCACCCCCACCAGGCACAGGCCACCGACCACGAATGCCGCCACCGTGAACGGCATGTGCCGGGCCAGCCCCTGCATGTCGCGGATATCCACCGAGCCCAGGCGCAGGAAAATGCTGCCCATGGCCATAAACAGGGCGCCTTTCATGAGCGCGTGATTGAACAGGTGAATCATGCCGGCGGCCACCCCGGCCGCTGAGGCAAGACTGATGCCGAGCACGATGTAGCCGATCTGCGCCACGCTGGAATAGGCCAGCATGCGCTTGATGTTGTGCTGGAACACCGCGACCAGAGAGGCGATCAGCATGGCCGCCGCCGCCAGCACCATGAGGATGTCGCCGACGTGCATGGCAGTGAAGGAAAACGGCGCACCGAACACGGTGAAAAACAGCCGCAATAACACGTAAACCCCCACCTTGGTGGCGGTGGCGGCGATAAATACCGACACCACCGACGGGGCAAACGCGTAGGCATTGGGCAGCCACAGGTGCAGCGGAAACAGCGCGAGCTTGAGGCTGACACCCACGGTGATGAAAGCGAAAGCGACCCGGATGGTGCGGCTGTCGCTGAGCGCGGGCAGTCGCTGCGCCAGGTCTGCCATGTTGAGGGTGCCGGTCATCATGTACAGCAGACCGACGCCGATCAGGATAAAAGTGGCGCCGATAGTGCCCATCACCAGGTACTGGTAGGCGGCGGTCAGCGCGCGCCGCGAGCAACCCTGGCTGATCAGCACATAGGAGGACAGCGAAGAGATTTCCAGGAACACGAACAGGTTGAAGGTGTCTCCGGTCACCACAATGCCGAGCAGACCGGTCAGGCACAACAGGTAGCAGGTGTAGAACAGGCCGATACTGTCAGGGCGCAGTTCGTGTTCCACGCTGCGCAGAGCAAACGGTGTCACCAGCGCGCCGATGGAGGTGATTATCAGCAGCATCAGGGCACTCGCCATATCGATGCGGTACTCGATGCCCAGCGGCGCCGCCCAGTCGCCCAGCGCATAACTCAGCGGGCCGGACAGCATCACCTGGTGTGTCAGCAGCAGCGCAATGCCGAACGCCGACCAGCTCACCAGGGTCGCCAGGGCCCAGGCGAGGCGCGGACTGCGCAGCAGCAGACACAGCGGTGCGGCCGCCAGCGGCAGCGCGACCTGCAGCGCGGGAGCGTGGAGCGTCAGCACGGCGCCGGGCTCATTGCTCCTGGTCCTGGACGTGGATATCGTCCTCGTTGATGGTGCCGTACTCCTCCTTGATGCGGACCACCAGTGCCAGGCCCAGCGCCGTGGTCGCGACGCTGACCACGATCGCGGTGAGAATGAGCACATGCGGCAGGGGGTTGGAATACACCACCCGGCCCGCCGCGACGATCGGCGCGCTGCCGCCCTCGATCTTGGCCATGCTGATGAACAGAATGAACACCGAGGTCTGAAACAGGAACAGGCCGATGATTTTCTTGATCAGATTGGGGCGCGCGATAACAATATAGAAACCGGTCATCATGAGAATGATGACGACCCAGTAATTGTACAGTCCGAGCAGATCCGCCATAGATTCCCAGCACGCGCCGTGCGTCGCTACTCCGGTACGCGTCCCGCGAAGCCGTAGTAGACGGCAATGCACACCGCCGCCACGGTGATCCCCACCCCGAGTTCGATCAGCGCGATGCCCAGGTGCTGACCGCCCAGCGGATCATCGGCGAGCACGCGGTATTCGAGGAAGTTGCCGCCCAGCATCAGGCTCTCGAAACCGACCCCGGCATACATCAGCACGCCGACCGCCATCAGCACACGCAGCAGGGTCGGCGGTATGACTCGCCCCGCCGCCTCGAGACCGAACACCATGGCGTAGAGAATAAACCCGGTGGCGAAGATGACCCCGGCCTGGAAACCGCCGCCGGGCCCGTAATCGCCATGAAACTGGACATAGAGGGCGAAAATCAGGATCAGCGGGAAAAACAGCTTGGCAATGACGCGCAGTACCACCAGTGATTTCATTCGCTCCTGTTCTCCTTCTCTTTGCTGCGCGAACGCGCCACCAGCAGAATCAGCACCCCGACCCCGGCGGTGAAAATCACCGTCACCTCGCCCAGGGTGTCGTAACCCCGGTAGCTCGCCAGTACCGCGGTCACCACGTTCGGTACACCGATCTCTGCGGGCGAGCCCTGGATATACGCCGGCATGACGTGCTGGTGAACGGGCGCAGCCGGATCCCCGTAACGCGGCATGTCCAGCGTCCCGTAGATCAGCGCGGCACCGGTCGCGACCACCACCAGCAGTGGCAACAGCGCCCGGTGCTTCGGCGCCTGCTCGTGTTCGCTGGTCAGCGATACCGCCGCCAGCATGACGATAGTGGAAAACCCCGCCCCCACCGCGGCCTCGGTGAGGGCCACGTCGACCGCGTCGAGAACCACAAACACCGCCGCCGACAACAGGCTGTAGATACTGGTCAACATGGCTACCGCGAACAGGCTGCGCATGCGTGCGATCACCAGGCCGGTAATGACCAACAGTCCCAGCAGCACATTGTTTATCAGGTGTTCGATTGCTGCCGCCCCTCCTCGCTGCCCAACGGTTCAACACCCGAGATGCGCGCCGCCGCGGCCAGCGCATGGATGGCCGTGGGCCCGGTAAAGATGACGAAATAGAGAATCAGCATCAGCTTGACGGTGACCAGCGTCAGGCCACCCTGGAACATCAGGCCCAGCAGTATCAGTCCCGCACCCATGGTGTCGCACACGCCCAGCGCGTGCAGACGGGAATAGAAATCCGGGAAGCGCAGAATACCGATAGCGCCGGCGATCAGAAACAGTCCACCGCCGACCAGACACGCCCAGCTCAGGCTATCGACCAGCAGCTGCATCAGTCCTCGTCTCCCACCTTGCAGTGACAGTCCGGCGGCGTGTGCCGGCGGCAGCAGAACTTGAGCACCGCGAGCGTGCTGACGAAAGAGATCAGCACATACACCAGCGCGATATCCAGGAACTCCGGGCGCCCGGCCAGAAACCCGAGCACCGCGACCATCAGCACGATCTGGGTGCCGACCATGTTTACCGCCAGGATGCGATCGTACAGGGTTGGCCCCCGGAAGGCGTGGATCAGCGCCAGCGCGATCGCCACCAGGATTGCGCCTGCCGCGACGGCAAACATCAGAAGTCACCCTCCATTTCCGTGATGCGGCGATCCATTTCTCCGCTCTGCAGGTCGGCAGCCACTGCGCGGGTGAGCGCATGCACGGTAATTTCATCCGCCTCGACACTCATCGCCACAGTGCCCGGCACCAGTGTGATGGAGTTGGCGTAGGTGACCCGTCCCAGGTCGCTGCGTTGCGTCGCCCTCACCCGGATCACATTGGGGCTGATGCGCAGCTTCGGATCCAGTATGCGCCGGGTGACATCAATATTCGACTTGATGATCTCTCCGCCCAGCCATAACCAGTACAGCAACGCCCGTGGCTTGAGCAGCACCAGAACCACCTCCCGGTCGACCAGCTCGGCGCGCATGGCGAGCAGCACCACGAACAGGCTGGACAACACACCCAGCCCGAGCAGCAGCGGGGTGTAGTGGCCGGAAAGCACCAGCCAGACCGCAAACAGAAACAGGCTCAAGTTGATGACATGGCGCAGATTGCTCACACAGGCTCCCGGTTCAGACAGGCAGCTGAAGGATCACCCGGCATGGCAACACACCTTCCGGTCAGGCCCCCGGTTGGCAGCAGCTGGTGCATAATCAGAACCTGTCTCATAATCCCCCGCGGTCGCGAGCGAGGCGATTTTGCTCCATGGTGCGACGCGCTGCGTCTTGCAGGCCGGTATTTTGGCCAGCAACGCGGCTCGCGCGGGATATCAGTCAGGTTCTAAGCATAGCCACTGCGCGTTGCGCCTACCAGTCGGACACTGCGCGTCCCGTTTGCCTGAACTCTGAACTTCAGGCGGTAAACCGCTGGATGCTGAATGGCGCCACCGGCAGCTCGCTGCGCCCGTCGAGTATCAGCTCCGCGAGAATCCGTCCGACCACCGGTGACAACTGAAACCCGTGTGCGCAAAAACCGAAAGCATGGAACACGCCGGGCGCCGTGCTGCTGGGTCCGATAACCGGTATATGATCCGGCATGAACGCTTCCATACCGGCCCAGACGCGCACGATGCGCACGTCGACGAGGTGCGGAAACAAGGCCAGCACCGTGCGGGCGCTGACTGCCAGCTTGCGCCAGTTCATTTCGGTGCTTTCGCGCTGCAGATCGAGCCGCGCGAGGTGCGCACCACCGATCAGCAGGGTGCCGTTTTGCATCTGTTTGAACGACAGCTTGCGGCTCGCCGCGCCCACCACCGGGTCGATGAAATGCGGCATGCGCTCGGTCACCATCATCATGGGCGCGCCCGGCGTCAGTGGTACCGGCTCGCCCAGCATGGCAGCGATGCCATTCGCCCAGGCGCCGGCGCAGTTGACCAGCACCGGGGCCCGAAACTCACCGCGCGCTGACTGTATCCGCCAGTCGCCGCCGCTCTGCTCCACCCGGTCCACGCAGGTGGAGTGCAGGTAGTGCACGCCCAGCGAGACGGCCTTGTTGCGGAAGGCGGTGAGCGCATGAAACGGGCGCGCGTAGCCATCCCCGCGACAGATCAGGCCCCCGACACAGTGCGTGGCCAGCGCCGGAACCAGCCGGTACAGCTCACCGCGGCCGATGAGTTCCTCGTGCCGGTAGCCGAGCGACTGTACCAGCGCCGCGCGCTGTTCCAGCTTTTCCATGTCGGCGGCGTTCTCCGCGATCCGCACCTGGCCCGGGAAGCGCGCATCGCAGTCGGAATCGACCAGTTCGCGGATGTGATGCCAGGTTTCGGCGGCCGCCACCGCAAGCGGTATCTCCGCCGGGTGGCGGTTGAGCTGACGCAGGCCGCCCGCGTTCACCCCGGAAGCGTGCCGGCCGGGGCTGTCCTTTTCCAGAACCACGCAGCGGCTGCCGCGCAGCGCCAGGTGCAGAGCAGTGGAAAAACCCATCAGGCCGCCGCCCACGATGACCACGTCTGCCTTCATTCGCGCTCCTCGGGGTACAGCGCGGCGAGCTGCGCCAGGGTGAGTGTGTTGACCGGCGGACGCTCGCGGTAGTGGCCGGTTTCCGCCACCGTTGTGCCGCTCGCCGCGGCAATGATGTGGCCCACCGCCTGCGAACACTGGCGGCCCCGACAGGGCCCCATGCCGCAGCGGGTCAGGAACTTGACCTGGTTGCTGTCCAGATGACCGTCGGCCACCGCCGCGCGGATGGCGCCGGCGCTGACTTCCTCGCAGCGGCACACCAGAGTGTCATCGTCCGGCACCCGCAGCATGGCGTCGGAGATACGGAAAAACGACTCCAGGAACGGACGGATGTGCAGATCTTCCTGCATCCACTGGCGGTCCTGGCGTCCCAGCCGGTCGCGGCTGGCGGCATCCAGACGGCCCAGCGCATGCAGCGCCTGCAGGGCCGCCAGTCGGCCGGCGTGCTCGGCGGCGCGTGCACCACCGATTCCGGCACTGTCGCCCGCCACCAGGATACCCGCCACGCTGGTCTGTCCCCAGGCGTCCGAGCGCGGTCGCCAGCACTGCTGACCGGCGTCCCAGTCGTGGCGACAGCCGGCTACCTGGGTCAGCTGGGTCGCGGGAATGACGCCGAAATGAACCAGCAGCAGATCGGTTTCCAGCCGCTCGCGGCGGCCCCGGTGCCGGAAGCTGACCGACTCCAGACGCTGCCCGCCGTGCGCGCGCAGCGCGCTGACGTTGTGCAGGGTACTGATACCGGCGCGCTTGAGATCGCGTTTGTAGAATAGCCCCCGGGTCAGGTAGTGGCGTGCCAGCAGGGCGCGCGGCAGCCGTGGCAGCGCGAACAGGTGGTTGACCATGGGCGTCAGGTCGAGCAGCGCCTGCACCTCGACACCGGCGTGCAGGTACTGCCAGGCCAGCAACAGCAGCAGCGGGCCGGAGCCGGCCAGCACTACACCGTCGGACGGCACGATGCCGTGCGCCTTGAACAGGATCTGGCCGGCACCCGCGTTCATGACCCCGGGCAGCGTCCAGCCGGGGAACGGCACCGGCCGTTCCATCGCGCCGCCGGCAATCAGCACCTGGTCGGCGCTGAGCATCTGCGCCCGGCCCTGCTGCAGCAGGCCGATCTCGCGGCCCGCGGTCAGGGACCACACCCGGGTATCGGGAAAGTACTGCGCACCGCTGGACCGGAACGCGCGCACCAGTTCCTCGCCGCGCCGGTAATCGGCACCCAGCTGTTCGGCGCGCTGCGCTGACACCGACTCGATGGCGCGGTAAATCTGACCACCGGGCGCGGGTTGCTGATCGAACAGCGCCACCTCGATACCCTGCCCGGCCGCCACGCTCGCCGCGGCCAGCCCGGCCGGACCGGCACCGATGACGACCAGCGGATAGTGCGCCTGGATCACCCTGCCTCGCCCGCTCCCTGCTGACACTCGATGCGCATGCCTTCCCTGACCGTCTCCATGCAGGCGCGCTGGTTGGGACGGCCATCGATGACCATCAGGCACTCGTAACACGCCCCCATCAGGCACAACGGTGCGCGCGGCGCGCCGGATACCGGTGTAGTGCGGGTATGCGTCAGCCCCTGCGCCAGCACCGCGGCGGCCACCGTCTCGCCGCGCCGCACCTGTACCGGCTGACCGTTGATAGTGACATTCACCGGCTCGCCGCCATCGTTGTCAAGGCGCCTGAACACCGCGGGCTACAACCGGGCCTGCTGCATGATGTCCGCATGCTCGAATATCATGCACTGCTGCAGGTCGAGCTCGCGACCCACGCCGGCGGTCAGCGCACGCCGGTACATGGCCAGGGCGATCGCCACGTCGATATAGGCCAGCCCCACAGCGTTGAAATAGACTCGCTCGTCGGCCGCTTCGCGCCCGGGCTTGTGGCCGGACACCAGTTCGTGCAGATCGGCGTGGATATCCGCGGCCGAGATCAGCCCCTCGGCATACATGCGGCTGAGCGTCTGGGTGCGGTGCGTCACGGTGGCCCAGTCGTCGCACACGATCTTGTCGCACTGCTGCGCCACTTCGTACTCGTCCTCCCAGCCGCCGATGTGACTGTAGAAGGCGCCCGGCTTCATCCAGCCGGCCTTGAGCAGCGGCGCCTGGGCGCTGGTCGCGGTCACCAGGATGTCGGCGCCGTCCATGGCGGCGCGCGCCTGGGTGTTGGCGGCCACGAACTCCATGTCCGGAAACAGCGGCGCCAGCTCGGCAACGAACTGCTGTTCGGCTTGTGCACTGGTGTCGGCCACCCGGCACGCCTTGAGCGTCGGTCGCACCACCTTCATCGACAGCAGATGCATCTTGGCCTGTTCACCGGCGCCGATAAAGCCGATCACTTCGCTGTCCTCGCGCGCCAGGTGTCTGGCCGCAATGGCGCCCATGGATGCCACCCGCATGTTGGACGCCAGGGTGCCTTCCATCACCGCTATGGGAAAGCCCGTTTCGATCTCGGACAGGACAAAGATGGCCGACAGGTTCTGCACATCGTGCAGCGAGGGATTGCGCGGAAACACCGATACCCACTTCACGCCGCAGACCTTTTCGTTCAGCAGGGTCGCGGGCAGGCAGTTGATGCGCTCCTGGCTGACCGGGTCGAAGATCTGCACGATTTTTTCCGGAAACAGGATCCGCTGCGCCGCGAAATCCAGCATCGCTTTCTCGGCGACCTGCATGGCCATCCGCAGATCGAATCCGCCCGCCTGCAGCAGGTCCTCCTGCGAAAAGTACCTGAAACTCACCCGGTGTTTGTTCATTGAGCCTCCTCCGCGCGCTGTTATTGCACCTGTTGCCTTGTCGTTCGGCCGGTATAATCACGAGCATAGCATGCACCACGGCGCCGCCGGCGCGTGCGGCATCGACCGGTCGCCCGCCGCGGCACGGCCTAACGGAGATCAGACGTGCAGTGGCGTAACACCGACACCAGCTATGGCATCGCCAGCATCGGCTTGCACTGGCTGATCGCCGCGGCTGCCATCAGCCTGTTTGCGCTGGGCGTATGGATGGTGGAACTGACTTATTACGATCCCTGGTACCAGCGCGCGCCGCAGCTCCACAAGAGCATCGGCGTGCTGCTGTTCGGAGTCGCGCTGGCGCGCCTGGCGTGGCGCCGGATCAATCCGCGCCCGCGGCCGCTCGGCGCGGTGCTGCAGGAGCGCATTGCGGTCGGCGTGCATCGCCTGCTGGATGGCTTGTTGTTCGCGCTGGCCTTGAGCGGCTACCTGATATCGACCGCCGACGGGCGCCCCATCGAGGTGTTCGAGCTGTTCAGCGTGCCCGCCACCCTGAGCGGCCTGGAGCACCAGGCAGACATCGCCGGCTGGGTGCACAAGCTGCTCGCCTATGCGCTGCTCGGCACGACCGCCCTGCACGCCGGCGCCGCGCTCAAGCACCACTTCATCGATCGTGACAACACGCTCAGACGCATGCTGAGCAGCAAATACTGATACCATCAATGGCATAATTCCGCGAGGTGAGCGAATGAGAAACCGACTGTTGAAGGGCGCCGCACTGGCGCTTGTCCTGAGCGCTGCCGGTCCGGCACAGGGCGCCGATTACATTATCGATACCAAGGGAGCGCACGCCTTTATCCAGTTCCGCATCAAGCACCTCGGCTACAGCTGGTTACTGGGACGTTTCAACGACTTCGACGGACGCTTCTCCTACGACGAGCAGGACCCGGCTGCCGCGCAAGTGGAGGTGACCATCCGCACCGCCAGTATCGACTCCAATCACGCCGAGCGCGACAAGCACCTGCGCGGGGAGGATTTCCTGGCGGTCGACGAGTACCCCGAGGCGCGCTTTGTGAGCACCGGGTTCAGCGAAAACGATGATGGTACCGCCACGCTGAGCGGTGACCTGACCCTGCACGGGGTGACTCGACCAGTCAGCATCGAGGTGCAGCATATCGGCCACGGGCCGGACCCGTGGGGCGGATACCGACGGGGTTTCCAGGGCACCACGGTGCTGAAACTGGCCGATTTCGACATCGACTACGACCTGGGACCGGCGGCACGCGAGGTGGAACTGTTTCTGTCCGTGGAGGGCATTCGCCAGTAAAGCGAACGGCGCCTGTTGACGGCTGACCGAAACAAGCCCGCGTGGCATGGCGCAGGCTCTTCGGTGCCTGTTGCGGCGCCGCGCGCTGCCCGTATCACCAGGCGGCGCTGGCGAATTCCGCCAGCGGTCAGGCCGGTATGGCGAAACGGGGCGGTGTTATTCCGGCAAACGCGGTGCAGGCGGCGCCTGCTCCTGGCGGGAGCTGTCGGGCGACGGATTCACCACAATGGTGCTGGGTCCCTGGCCGTAGCCCCCGCCCCAGCCACCATAACCGGGATAACCGCCCCAGCCGCCATAACCGGGATAGCCACCCCAGCCATAGGGTCCACCACCATAACCGTAAGGACCGTAGCCGTAGCCGCCGTACGGACCGTAACCGCGATGATAGCCGCGGTCATAACGATCGTCATCGTCGAACCAGCGCGACGGGTTCATCATGTTGCCCATGTCGAATGCCTGGGCGTCATTGAGCACTGCCGCGTTTGCGCCCAGCAGCAGCACAACAGACAGAATTGAAAGCGCTGTTTTACGCATCACCGTACCATCTCCACTCGCCATTTATGAAAAGCATTTACCGGAACCGGTTGCTGTTTCCCAACCCTCGGGACAGCGCAGCCCGGTTACCGCAAAGCCCTACCGACAGGAGACTCCGGTGAAAAATTATAGACTACCGACACCACAGACGGTCTCCCCGACGCTATTGTTTATCAACCCCGGCAGCCGCAACGGTCGAACTGCCCGCGGCGCAGAGCGTTTTGCCCTAAGCTGTCTGCAATCCGTATACCAAATTTGCAACAGGCTGTTTTTTAGTCCGTTTATGGATAGTCACCGGTTGTGGGATTGCAACGCTTTGGATCACAATCCACCTTACCGTCAGGCTCTATCTGTTTGTGTTAAAAAATTTTTTGCCGCCCCGGTCCAGACATGCAACAGGTCTGCAACAGATTCAACGCGCTGCAACAGTCCGGGATCCGGCGTCACCTCCGACACCAGACGGTACGGCGGCCGGTCGCGACACCGCCTGCCGCCGTCGCGTGCGGCAGCTGACCGGCAACAGGCTGTACTACACTAAACGTGTTATACATAGTGTGTTGCGACGTTACTGTGCGAAAATAGGTACAGCAGCTGGCGTTTCTTCGAAGCCCCGCAGCACCTGTCGACCCGCGCGTTGGTCGGCAGCGATAAAGAGATAACGAGAAAGAGATTGGGAGTCAGAAAATGAAACGGTTACTTGCTTTGCTTACCTTGGGGCTATCCTTTGCGGCTCAGGCTGGAGATTACCAGTCCACCCTGCTGGTACAGACCGGTCAGTTGCGCGAGAGCGATCTCATTGTGCGCACCATTTCCGATCTGGAAAGCAACCGCATCTGTCTGGCCTTCTACGTGCGAACCACGGGCACCAGCCCGACCATGAACTGTTACGACGTGGTATCCGGGTTCCGCTCCAACATCGGGCAGGTGGGACACTTCAAGGAAGGCAAACTGGTGGTGCGCAAAATGCGCGATTTCGAGAACGGCGTCACCTGCCTGGTCGCCTATGTGAGCACCGAGGGCACGTCGCCGGCGCTTGACTGCTACAAGAACGTCACCGCGGCCAAGTACCGTGAGACCGATGCGCTGGTACGCAGCGGACACCTGCGCGAAGGCGATCTCGACGTGTACCGGATCGTCGATCCCGACAGCACCAAGACCTGCCTGGTGGCCTATGTGAACACCGGCAACACCTCGCCGTCACTGGAGTGCTACGCCAGCCTGCAGAGCGCCAAGGGCGGCATGGTCCAGAACAGCCACCTGCGCGAGGGCGATCTGATCGCCAGGAAAATCGTTGACGAGAGCAACAACAAGGAATGCCTGATCACCTACGTAAGCACCGAAGGCACCTCGCCGCACATCTACTGTGCCGATACGCGCGCCGCGCACAAGCCCGCGGCACAAGGCTGGTCGCAGAATACCGCCACGCCTCCGCCGCCGGCACCGGTGTTCCCCACCAAGCCTACGCGCTGAGCAGCCCGCGCCAGTCGCGCGCTACAGGGAGTAACGCGCCGCCAGCACGCACGAGCAGGCGGCGCGCGGCGCGCCCTGCGGCGACCTGGCAGCGAGTCATCAGAGGCTAGGTAAAAATAGCGAATGGGGCGTGCCGGCAAGGCACATCCCTGCCAGGAGCGCAGGTCACACGCAGTAAATGAGCACCGGAGCAGGGTCCACAACAGCGCGTGGGCGCGCAAAGACGCATGTTGCGACAGGGTCTAGTCGGCGAGCAGGCCGCGCGCCGGCCCGGTAGAACGGCCCGCGGCGCGTTTCGAAGCCGCTGACAGGTTCCAGGGAATATCCACCCCGCCCTGCTGGCGCACGAAGCCGGACAGCTTGCCGAGCTCGTCGTAACGCACGCAGCTGCCACCGGCAAACACGAATTCGCCGATGTAGCGGTGCGACACCTTGCGCTTCAGATGTTCGGCGTATTCCAGACCCAGGAAATGGCTGACCAGCCCGCGGATCACCCCGGCATGCACCACCAGCAGCACTGTATCGTCGGGCCTCGACTGCGCCAGCGCGGCGAGAAAGGCGACACTGCGCTGCTGCATCTGGCGAAAGCTCTCGCCCTCGGGGTAGACAAAGTCGGGATCTTTCTTGTGTTCGGGGACGTTTTGCTCGACCCATTTCTTGCTTTTCCTGGAAAGCAGGCCGTAGTCGAGCTCGTTCAGCGCTGCCGAGTCATGCACAATGTGGATGCCGTGACTGCGGCCGTAATACATCGCGGTCTGGCGCGCGCGCTCCAGGTCGCTGGAATAAATCGCGTCGAGTTTGATACCGTGCCGGCGCAGCTGCGCGTCGACAAAGCCCACATCGGCCAGCCAGTCCTTGTCGCGCGGGGAATCTTTCCACCCCATGATCTGGCCCGCGGCGTTGAGCAGGGTCTTGTAGTGTCTGACAACAATGGCGCGCATAATGACCAAGTTAGCAGCCCCCACCAGCGGAGTAAATAGCGCCGCCCCGAACACCACGCCAGTCTCCCGCAAGCGCACCTGGAGCCGCAACCGGGTGCGGCCGAAAACCGACTGGGTTGCTATACTTTCGGATTAGGTCCCGCATTCCGCTCAACACAGGATATTTAGATGAAGAAAACAGCCGAGTCTCTGTCCGCTTCCAACGTTTCCGCACCGCAGCAGCCGAAGCCGGAGCCGAAGGTGCAGCCACCCGCCGCGGCGAGCACCGCCGGCGCTGCAGAGACGGAGTTCAATCTGGATTCCCCCGAACTGTACCTGAACCGCGAGCTGACCCTGCTCGACTTCAACCGCCGCGTGCTGCGCATGAGCGAGGATGATCTGACCCCGCTGCTGGAGCGGGTCAAGTTTCTGGCCATCGTCAGCAGCAACCTGGACGAATTCTTCATGAAACGTATCGGCGGTCTCAAGCAGCAGATCGCCGCCGGCATACGCACTCCCACCGTCGACGGGCGCACGCCGATCGAGCAGGTCGCCGCCTGCCAGAGCGTGGTGCGCGACATCCATCAGCAGCAGAACCGTATTTATCGCCAGCTGCGCGGCCTGCTCGATGCGCAGGGCATCCGGCTGGTCAAGTACAGCGAGCTGGACGCAGCCAAGCGCGAGGTTCTGCGCCAGGAGTTCATCACCAACATCTTTCCGTTGCTGACACCGCTGGCCCTGGATCCGGCGCACCCGTTCCCGCTGATATCGAACCTGGCCCTGAACCTGCTGGTGTCACTGCGCCATCCGGGCGGCAGCGCCATCCACATCGCACGCGTCAAGGTGCCGGTAGCCAGAGACATGGCGCCGCGCTTCCTGCGCGTCGGCGATGAAAACGTGTTTGTCACCCAGGACGATGTCATCGCCAACAACCTCGACCTGCTGTTTCCGGGCATGGAGATCGTGTCCTGCGAGCTGTTCCGCGTCACCCGCAATGCCATCGTGGAAATCGAGGAGGAGGAAGCCGACGATCTGCTGGCGATGATCGAAACCGAACTGCGGCACCGTCATTTCGCCCCCATTGTGCGCCTGGAAGTGCGCAAAGGCATGAACCCCACGCATCGCGGCATGCTGGCCGCGGAACTCGGTCTGAACGAGGAAGCGGACGTGTTCGAGGTCGACGAGCTGATGGCGATGCGCGACCTGTTCGAAATCGCCGGGCTGGAGATCCCCGAGCTGCACGATTCGCCGCACGTACCGATCGACAACGCGCGCCTGGCTTTTGACTCGCGTTCCATCTTCTACATTATCCGCGAACGGGGTTCTCTGCTGCTGCAGCACCCCTACGAGTCATTCAACACCAGCGTGGAGCGTTTCCTGCACACCGCCAGCGAGGACCCCAAGGTGCTGGCTATCAAGATGACGCTGTACCGCACCTCTGCAGAGGGCAACATCATCGATGCCCTGATTCGCGCGGCGCGCAACGGCAAACAGGTCGCGGTGCTGGTGGAACTGAAAGCGCGCTTCGACGAGGCCGCCAATATACGCTGGGCGCGACGCCTGGAGAATGCCGGCATCCACGTTACCTACGGGGTGGTGGGCCTGAAGACCCACAGCAAGATCCTTCTGGCAGTGCGCCGCGACTACAACGGCCTGCGCCGCTATGCGCATATCGGCACCGGGAACTATCACGCCGGCACCGCGCGCCTGTACAGCGACCTCGGCATGCTGACCTGCGACGAGGCGATCGGCCAGGACCTCACCGAGCTGTTCAATTACCTGACCGGCTATTCGCCGCCGCCCACCTACCGCAAGATCCTGACCGCCCCCTACACTCTCAAGCAGTCGCTGCTGAGCAAGATCGAGCGCGAGATCAAGTGCCATACGCCCGGTTCCCCAAGCCACATCCAGTTCAAGATGAACGCGCTCGAGGATGCCGACATCACCCGCGCGCTGTACCGCGCGGCCCAGGCGGGGGTCAAGATCGATCTGATCGTGCGCGACACCTGCCGGCTGCGCCCGGGCGTGCCGGGGCTGAGCGACAACGTGACCGTGATCAGCGTTACGGGACGCTTCCTGGAACACTCGCGCATCTATTACTTTCACAACTGCGGTGACGAGGAGTATTACATCGGCTCGGCGGACCTCATGAAGCGCAACCTGGAAAGCCGCGTGGAAGTGGTGGCACCGGTGGAGGACCCCAAGCTGCGCCAGGAACTGCGCCTGATACTCGATGCCCAGCTGTCCAGCCGCAGAAACGTGTGGGAGATGCAGCCCGACGGCAGCTACGTGGAACGCCAGGGCGTGGAAGGCAAGGAATCGAAGAGCTCCCAGGAGACGTTCATTGCGCTGGCACAGAAACGCAAGGCGGCGGCGACCAAACACAAGCAGTCCAAGCTGCGCGAGAAACTGCTTATCTATTTCCACAAACGTCTGCAGAGTGCAAACTGAGCGGGTGCCGGCGCCGGGTTCGCGACCGAGCGCGCCCTGACGGCCCGACCGGGTTCGAGCCGTCCACGCCGTCACGGCGACCACAGCGGGGACAACAACAATGACTGAACAACAGGAAAAACTGCCCATCCTGGTACCCGTCGACTTTTCCGTCTACTCGGAAGCGGCGCTGCTGTGCGCCGCCGAGCTGGCGGAAAATATCGGTGCGCCCCTCGCGGTTCTGCACGTCGTGCATGACCCGGGCGACGCCCCAGGCTACTACTCCGTAAAAGGCCGCAAGAAACAGCTGCGCCGCATGGAGGATGTCGCCGCCGACATGTTGGACGAGTTCGTCAACGAGGCCCGCAAGGCCCACCCCGAACGGCACAAACTGGCAGGCGCCGAGACCCTGCTGGTGGTGGGCCTGCCGGTCACCCGGATTCTGGAAACGGCTGCCAAGATCAACGCGCGCATGATTGTCATGGGCAGCCAGGGCAGGACCGGGCTCAAGCACATCATGCTGGGTTCCAAGGCCGAACAGATCGTCAACCTGTCGCCCATACCGGTGACCATCGTCAAGGCAAAGACCAAAAAGGACAAGTCCGAGCCGAAAAAATGAGACCGATGCAGAACATGCTCAGCGGCGCAGAGGTACGCAGCAAACTGCCCGTTGCACTCGCCGCCGGCGCCCTGCTGGGCGCCGCGCCGGTACTGGCCGCCGACGCCGGCGACGCAACCATGCACTGGTGGACCATGACCATGCAGCTGTTCGGCGGGCTGGCGCTGTTCCTGTTCGGCATGGACCAGATGGCCGAGGCGCTGAAAGCGGTCGCCGGCGAGCGCATGAAGATCATCCTCGCCCGGCTCACCACCAACCGCTTCATGGGCGCCGTAACCGGCGCCTTCGTAACCGCGGTCATTCAGTCCTCGTCGGTCACCACGGTGCTGGTGGTCGGCTTCATCACCGCCGGGCTGATGTCCATGTCGCAGTCCATCGGCGTCATCATGGGCGCCAATATCGGCACCACCATCACCGCCCAGATCGTCGCCTTCAAGGTCACCAAGGCGGCGCTGCTGATGGTGGCGGTCGGTTTCGGCATGCTGTCATTCTCCAAACAGGAGAAGATCAGGCAATACGGCGCCATGCTGATGGGGCTGGGCCTGATCTTTTTCGGCATGAGTGTGATGAGCGACGCCATGGCGCCGCTGCGCAGCTACCAGCCGTTCCTGGACCTGATGGTGCGCATGGAGAACCCGCTGGTCGGCATCCTGATCGCGGCGTTGTTCACCGCCCTGGTCCAGTCCTCGTCGGCCACCACCGGTATCGTTATCGTGATGGCAACGCAGGGGTTCATCACCCTGCCCGCCGGTATCGCGCTGGCCTTCGGCGCCAATATCGGCACCTGCGTGACCGCGCTGCTGGCCGCCATCGGCAAACCCCGCGAAGCCATGCGTGCCGCCCTGGTGCACGTGCTGTTCAACGTATTCGGTGTTCTGGTGTGGCTCGGCTTCATCGGCTACCTCGCCGAATTCGTCACCTGGCTGTCGCCAGCGCATACCGAGCTGGCCGGGATGCAGCGGCTGGCGGCCGACACGCCGCGCCAGATCGCCAACGCCCACACGGTGTTCAATATCGCCAATACCCTGCTGTTCATCGGGCTGGCGGGTCAGTTCGCGCGGCTGGTAGAGTGGCTGGTGCCGGACAAACCGCTCGAGGAAGTGGTTATCGCCCGGCCCAAGTATCTGGACGACGCCCTGCTGGATACGCCGTCGCTGGCGCTGGAGCGGGTGCGCATGGAAATCGGCCACATGGGCGGTCGGGTCAAGGACATGCTGGGGCGCATCATGCCTGCCATCCTGTCGGGCGACCAGCTTAGCCTCAAGGGCATCGCCAGCATCGATGACGAAGTGGACGTACTGCACCGTGCCATCATCGCCTACCTCGGCCGCATCAGCCGCAAAACCCTGACCGAAGACCAGACCCAGGAATTCATCAACCTGATGGCCGCGGTCAACGACCTGGAGAACATCGGCGACATTATCGAAACCGACCTGGTGCACCTGGGCAACCAGCGTATCCGGCAGGGAGTTTCCATCAGCAACTCGACGCGCGAAATACTGAGCCGGCTGCACGAGGTGGTTGCGTCCACGGCCACACTGGCGACCACCGCCGTGGTGGAACAGGATCAGGGTTCCGCCGGCGAAGTCATCGGCATGAAGTCGGATATCAACCGGCTGATGAGCTCGGCGGCCCTGCACCAGGCACGCCGCCTGGTGGCCGAGGAACCCAACCGGCTGGCGGCCTATACCGTGGAAATGGATATCATCGAGAAGCTGAAGCGGATCTATTATTTCGCCAAACGCATGGCGAAAACTGTCATGCCCGCGGACAACCCCGAGGAGACTGCGCAAGCGGCGGTGTGACAGCCGCCCAACGGCGGCGCCCGGGGATTAGATCCTCCAACCGGTCAACGCCGGTCACTGGCCGATCGACTAGACTTGAGCTTCCTAGGTACACGCTCTGTTACAATTTCGTTCCAGATACGCTAACGTTAGCGTTTATGGACACGCCCAGCTCGACCTGAATAAGAATATTAAGTTGTTTTTGTAACGCTTTAATTGTTAATATTTTTTATATTCGATTTACGCATTCGATCCAGCCTTATTACGGAGGAGAACTCATGAAACGCAACTGGATGTTGATCGCCGCCCTGCTCGCGCCCGGCCTGCTGCTCCCGACCACCGTCGCGGCACGCAGCGAAATTCAGAACAAAGGGTCCGACACCCTGGTGAACGTCGCCCAGGCCTGGGCCGAAGCCTACCAGCAGGTCAATCCCGATGTCGCGGTGGCGGTATCCGGCGGCGGCTCCGGCACCGGCATCGCCGCACTCATCAACGGCACCGTCGATATCGCCAATGCCAGCCGCCAGATGAAGGACAAGGAAATCAAGATGGCCGACGAGCGGGGCCATCATCCGGTCGAGCACATTGTCGGCTACGATGCCCTGGCGGTATTCCTGAACAGCGCCAACCCGATCGACAAACTCAGCTTTGCGCAGCTGAACGAAATCTTCGGGCGTGGCGGCAAAGCCACCAAGTGGACCGATCTGGGCGTCGAGGTGGCGGGCTGCAAAAATCAGCAGATCGTGGTTGTCAGCCGTCAGAACAACTCCGGCACCTATGCCTACTTCAAGGACACTGTGCTGGGCAAGAAGGGCAAATACCGCCAGGGCACCCTGGATATGCATGGCTCCAAGGACGTGGTCGACCTGGTCGAGAAGACGCCCTGCGCCATCGGCTACAGCGGCCTCGCCTATGCGACTTCGCACCTCAAAATGGCCTGTATTTCGGTCAACGAGGGCGACGAGTGCGTTATGCCCTCGGAGCAGACCGCCTCGGATCGCAGTTATCCGATCGCCCGCCCGCTGTTCATGTACACCGCCGGGGAGCCGCAGGGCCACGTCAAGGAGTATCTCGACTGGGTACTGAGCGATACCGGCCAGTGCATCATCATGAAAAAGGGCTACGCCCCGGTGCGCAGCATCAGCTGCGAATAAAGACCGGCGCCGCTGGCGGAAGCTGTCAGCGGCGTCATATGAACAGCGCGGGCAGGTCAGCGCGCCGGTCCGCAAGCCGCCACGCCGGGTAAGAACAACAACGCGGAGCGATAGGGATGAGCCACTACGAAGAAAGGCTGGAACGGGACCTGGTCAGGATCCGCAAGGATGTGGCCGGCATGGCAGAGCGCGTTATGCAGGGCCTCAATAACGCCATTCGCGCCCTGCTGACCGGCGATCACAAACTGGCCGCCGCCACCATTCTGGCCGACCACCCGGTGAATCGCTCGATGCGCGAGATCGATCGTCTCTGCCACGCCTTCATCGCCCTGCACCTGCCCAGCGCCGGGCACCTGCGCCTGCTGTCGGCGGTAATCCGCGCCAATATTGCCCTGGAGCGCATCGGTGATTATGCGGTCACCATTGCGCGGGTCTCCGAGCAGCTGGCCGCGCCGCCGCAGGGCCAGATCGCTGTCGAACTGGAGCGCTTCGGCAACGAAGCACAGCGCATGCTGAAACAGGCGGTAACAGCGTTCAACGAGCTCAACGCCGATGTCGCCCGCGCCACCATGATCATCGAACGCGACATGGAATACGACCTGGACGCGATCTATTCAGAGCTGATGTCGAACCGCGAACCGGACAAAGTCAAGAACATCCTGGCGGTTTTCATCATCTTCACACACCTGAAACGAGTCGCCGATCAGGCCAAGAACCTGTGCGAAGAGACCGTCTTCGCGGGCACCGGGCAGACCAAGGCGCCCAAGGTTTACAACATTCTGTTCGTCGATAAGCACAACTGCTGCCTGAGCCCGATGGCCGAAGCGATCGCGCGCAAGAGTTTTCCGGAGAGCGGACACTACAGCAGCGCCGGCTCCCAGCCCAGTGCCAGGCTCAACCCGGCCGTGGTGCAGTTCATGGACGAACACGGCATCGATCTGTCCGGCGTCAAGCCCCGCTCGCTGAATCTGACCCACTACGAGCTGGCGGAAAAACACGTCATCGTGAGCCTGCAGGGTCCGGTGCGCGATTACGTACCGGAACTGCCCTTCCACACCACCGGTCTGGAGTGGGAGGTGGGCCCGGTCGCGGATGACCAGCTGGGAACCCTGAGCACCGAAGAGATGGAAACCATCTACCGGCAGATCGCCGCGCAGGTGAGCGACCTGATGGAACTACTGCGCGGCAGCGACGCGCACTGAACCGGTGAGCTGAAACTGGATGGATACCAACAGCGCCACTGATTTCGATCGCCGCAACCTCGACTGGTATACGGACAAGCTGGTCCAGGTGCTGGTGTTCATCGGCGGCATTTCGGCCATTGTATTCATTGTCGGGATATTCATATTCATCACCAAGGAAGGCGTCGGTTTCATATTCAATACCATGGACGTCAAGGAGTTCTTCCTGTCGCCCTACTGGGAACCCAGCGACGAGGACGCCCCCGAATACGGCATTCTGGCGCTGATCGCCGGTACCGCCAGCGTGACCGGCCTGGCCTTGATCGTTTCCATACCCTTCTCTCTGGGCGCCGCCATCTACATCGGCGAGTTCGCCACCGGCAAGACGCGCGAGTTTCTCAAGGTGCTGGTGGAGCTGCTGGCGGCCATCCCCTCGGTGGTGTGGGGCTTCATCGGCCTCACGCTGATGAACCCGCTGATCATCGAGGTGTTCGATGTGCCGGTCGGGCTGAACGTGCTCAATGCGGGCATCATTCTCGGTCTCATGACCGCCCCCATCATGACGTCTATCGCCGAGGACGCGCTCAAGGCGGTACCGGACCGCTACCGCGAAGCAGCCGAGGCGATGGGTGCGACGCGCTGGCAGGTGATCTACAAGGTGGTGCTGCCGGCCGCCAAGAACGGTCTGCTCGGCGCCGTATTGCTCGGCATCGGGCGTGGCTTCGGCGAAACCATGGCGGTGCTGATGGCCACCGGGCACTCGGTGAACATCCCGCACAGCATCTTTGACTCGGTGCGTGCGCTGACCGCGACCATCGCTGCCGAGCTGGGTGAAACCGCGGTCGGCTCAGACCACTACCAGGCCCTGTTCACCATCGGTATTTTCCTGTTCCTGATCACCTTCATCATCAACATGAGCGCCGATCTGATCGTGCGCGGCGTGCGTCGAGGATAAGTACATGTTTGCCGAAACGCAGCTCAACGTTCGCAACAAGAAGGTCCAGCGCCTGTTTCGCGTCCTGTTCATGCTGATGACCGGGCTGCTGATTCTGCCGGTGCTGATCATCCTGGGCATGCTGATCCACAAGGGCGGCTCGGTGCTGTCCATCGATTTCCTGTTCACCGCGCCCACCGATGGCATGACCGCGGGCGGCATCTTCCCGGCCCTGTTCGGCACCGTGTGGCTGGTGACTGTGGCGCTGCTGATCTCGGTGCCGATCGGCGTGGCAGCGGCCATCTATCTGAGTGAATACGCCGCCGACAACTGGTTCACACGCCTCATCAACGTGGCGATCATCAACCTGGCCGGCGTGCCTTCCATTGTGCATGCGCTGTTCGGTGTCGGCGCCTTCGTAATCTTTTTCCGTTTCGGCACCAGCATCCTGGCGGCCAGTCTGACGCTGGCAATCATGACCCTGCCGGTGGTGATTGTCGCCACCCGAGAATCGCTGCAGGCGGTGCCGATAGCGTTCCGCGAAGCGTGCTGGAACATGGGCGCGACACGCTGGCAGACCATCCGCCGCGTGGTGCTGCCCAACGCCATCAGCGGCATCCTCACCGGCGTGATCCTGGAAGTATCGCGCACCACCGGCGAGACGGCACCCATCATGTTCACCGGCGCGGTGTTCTTCACCCCGTTCCTGCCCCAGAGCGTTTTCGACCAGACCATGGCGCTGTCCCTGCACCTGTTTGTGGTTGCCACCCAGGTGCCCGGGGTACCTGACGACCTGCCTTACGGGGTCGCCCTGGTGCTGATCGCCATGGTACTGCTGATGAACAGTATCTCCATCGCTTTCCGCATGTACCTGCGAGCGCGCAAGAAATGGTAGCCACAACAGCCACAGTTTCCGGCAGCGCAGCGAAGTCCGGCACGCCGGCGCCGGAGGCGGCCGGGCAGCCCACCCTGGAAGTCAACAACCTCAGCATCCGCTACGGCAGTCACGTCGCCCTCGAAGGGGTCAGCCTGGAGGTACGCCGGCACGAGATTTTCGGCGTCATAGGGCCCGCCAACGCGGGCAAGACCTCGTTTCTGAAGGCCATCAACCGCATGGACATGTTCAACCCGGCGATGCGCGTGGACGGCGACATCCGTTTCAACGGGCACGAAATCCGTCGGCTGAAGAATGTCTATGCGCTGCGTTCGCGTATCGGTGTGGTGTTTCCGCTGCCGGTCGGCCTGCCGATGACCATCTATGACAACGTCGCCCTCGCCCCGCGCCTGCGCGGCATAAACACCAGGGCGGAGCTGGATGTGATTGTGGAACGCTGCCTGGAACGTGCCGCGCTCTGGGATGAAGTCAAGGACCGCCTGGATTCGCTGGGCAGCCTGCTGTCCGGGGGTCAGCAACAGCGCCTGACCATTGCGCGCGCCCTGTCGCAGAACCCGGAACTGCTGATGCTGGACGAGTTCTCGATCGCGGTCGACCCGGTAACCACCATGCGCATCGAGGATGTACTCAAGGAACTCAAGAAGGAAATGACCATTATCCTGGTCACCAACCTGGTCCAGCAGGCGCGCCGCCTGGCCGATCGCACCGCCTTCTTTCTCGACAACCGCTGCGTCGAAATCGGTGACACGGAAGCCCTGTTCAGAGGCCAGGTGCAGGACCCGCGCACCCGCGACTACCTGGAAGGGAGATTCGGCTGATGGCCCGGGAGTCGCAGCAGATCGCCATCCGCACCCGCAAACTGAATCTCTGGTACGGGACTTTCCAGGCCCTGTTCGACGTCGATCTGCAGGTCAAGGCAGGCATGATCACCTCCCTCATCGGACCGTCGGGCTGCGGCAAATCGACCTTACTGCGCAGCGTCAACCGCATCAACGAGCGGCTCGGCTATGCGCGTATCGAGGGTGCCATCGAGGTCCTGGACAAGAACATCTATGATCCGGACGTAGAACTGGTGCAGGTGCGCAAGCAGATCGGTATGGTATTCCAGCGTCCCAACCCCCTGCCCATCTCTATCCGCGACAACGTGCTGTTCGGCCACAAGCTGCACAGTGCCGGCCGCTTGTCGCGCAGTGAGCGGGACGACATTGTCGAGGACGCGCTGCGCCAGGTGCTGCTCTGGGACCAGGTCAAGGACCACCTGCAGCGCAAGGCAACGGAACTGTCGCTGGAAGAACAGCAGAAGCTGTGTATCGCGCGCCTGCTGCCGGTCAAACCCGGCCTGCTGTTGATGGACGAACCCTGCTCGGCGCTGGACCCCAAGGGCACCGAGGCAGTGGAAGAGCTGATCTGGGAGCTGCGCGGGAAATACACCATCCTGATCGTAACCCACAATATGGCGCAGGCCCGCCGTGCCAGCGAAGAATGCATCTTCATGCTGATGGGAAAAGTCATCGAGCACGCGGATACCGCCGACATGTTCGTGACCCCGACCCACCGGGAAACCGCCGACTATATCGAAGGGCGTTACGGCTGACAGCCGGCGGCGGCCCTGCCGCCGCCCGGACGCGCTGTTATTCCGCGGTATTGACGGCGTGCAGGGGCACGCGGCGGGTCCACCATTCGTGGGAACCTATGACCTCGGCGGGCATCCGGCCGGGCTGCGGGCCGGGGCCTTTGACCACCGTGACCGGAACCGGGCTGTGCCGGGCCACCTCGGCGGCCACCGAGCCCACCGCCAGGCGCGACAAGCCGGTACGTCCGTGGCTTCCCATCACGATCAGCGCGGCATCCTCGCGCAGCGCGACCTCCTGGATGCGCCGGGCCGGCAGACCGCTGACCAGCCGGGTGCCGGCACCGGCCAGCGCCGTGCGGATCGCCTCATGCCGACCGGCCTCGGCCATGAAATCGGCCAGCATGTCACGGGCGACGTCCTCCAGGGGCCGCATCAGACCGGAATGCCCGGCGCCGCCGCGCCGGTAAAAACCGGGGTCCTGTCTGGGCTCGTGGACCACGTGCAGCACCAGCAAGGGCACCTGCGCGCAGCCGGCAAAATGGGCGGCGAACAACAATGCCGCCTCCGAGCAGGAGGAAAAATCCACCGGCACCAGGATGGGCCGACGCTCGGACGACGGCGTTTGTTGCGAAATATCGGTAACTTGACCTGGCATGCTGGCTGACTCCCTGAAGACGGGATACTGGACTCTCAGCGGGAGCTTAGCAGGCAAAGATGACAGGACTATGACAGGAGTATGACCAGGCGTGAGGGACTCACCCGCATTTCTCACCGCGCCGGGAGGCGACGGCGCCCGCCACACGCGCCCGGCGCCAGCCCAACCTACCCGTACACGCACCAGGCAGTAGCAGCGCATGTCGAGACGCGTTCCGGTCGCCCGGCCCCCGTCCGCTGCCAACGGTGCCTAGAGCCTGTTCAGGGCGCTTTCCAGTTGCTCGCACAGGGTGCGGATCACCTTGACGCGCGCGAAGCGCTTGTCGTTGCCTTCCACCAGGGTCCAGGGTGCATGCAGGGTACTGGTGTGCTGCACCATGTCGTTGACCGCGCGCTCGTAGTCGACCCACTTTTCGCGGTTGCGCCAGTCCTCGTCGGTGAGCTTCCAGCGCTTGTGCGGTATCTCCTCGCGCGCCTTGAAGCGCGCCAGCTGCTCGTCGCTGGTGATGTGCAGCCAGTATTTCAGCAGCACGATGCCGTGCTCGATCAGCTGTTCCTCGAAGTCGTTGATCTCGGCGTAGGCGCGTTTCCACTCTTCCTCGCGGGCCAGGTTTTCCACCCGTTCCACCAGCACCCGCCCGTACCAGCTGCGGTCGAAAATGGTCACCCGCCCGGCGCGCGACAGATGCCGCCAGAAGCGCCACAGGTAGTGCCGTGCCGTTTCCTCGTCGGTGGGCGCGGCGATCGGAATCACCTGATAGTTGCGCGCATCCAGTGCCGCGGTAATGCGCCGCACCGCTCCGCCCTTGCCGCCGGCATCCGGGCCTTCCAGGACCAGGATGGTCGACACTTTCTTCTTCAACGCCTTGCGCGACAAAAGATTGAGCTTGGCCTGGTATTCCCTCAGTTGCTGGTGGTACTCCTTTTTGTTCAGAGTCTGGCCCATGTCCAGGCTGTCCAACACCGTGAACACCGGTACCTCGGGCGCGGGCGCGACAACCGCCGGACTGTTGTCGTCAGTGGCCGCGGCGACTGCCCCGCCCTCGGCGTCGCTGGACATCAGCCGCTCTTTCACCTCCTGTTCCAGCTTTGCGGTCTCGAGCTGGCCGGCCAGGGCGTCGCGTATCAGGGTACCGACCGTCAGACTGCGGTAGAGGGGATCGACACCTTCCACAATATGCCAGTGTGCCTTGCCGGTGCTGGTGCGCATGATGGTGCGCTCGGCTGCTTCCACGAAGCGGTCGTACATCTGCCAGTGCTTCCAGTGCCGCTGACTGACCCGCCACTTTTCCAGTGGATCCTTTTCCAGGCACTTGAGACGGCGTTCCTGGGCCTCGCGGCTCAGGTGCATCCAGAACTTGAGCACCAGGGCGCGATCCTCCGCCAGCGCATTCTCGAACGCCACGATGCGGTCCAGGCGGTCGGCGAAGCGGGCGGTATCGGTCTTGTCATAGACCCAGTCCAGTACCGGTCGCGAATACCAGGAGCTGAGAAACAGGCCGATGCGGCCCTTGGGTGGCAGATCCCGCCAGAAGCGCCAGAACTCGGGCCGCTCGCGTTCTTCGTCGGACGGCTTGTCGTAGGCGCGCGTCACCAGCCAGCGCGGATCCATCCATTCATTGAGCAGATTGATGGTCTGCGCCTTGCCGGCGCCATCCACGCCGGCAAACACCACCACCACCGGGAAACGGCCCAGCTCGCGCAGCTCACGCTGCAGGTCCAGCAGCTGCTGGCGCAGCAACGGCTCCCGTTCGCTGTACTCGTCCTTGGATATGCTGCTGCCAAGTTCGGCGGTTCTGAACATCAGTGTCCCCGGTTGTAGAAAAATGACGTCGCCGCAAATCGCGCAGCAGAAGCAGGCCCCCGCTGATGTTTAGGCGTTTGCGATGTATAATAGGGCTGCATCGCTATTATTAGCCCAATTTTCCTCCCACCGCCAGCACAGGAGCCGAAGTGGCAAAGATTCTGGTCGAAGACCCGGAAGGCAATACCCGCGTTCCCTTCCTGCGCGGCATTCTGACCCGCTCGCTGCAGAACTCCGGATTGACCTTCGACGAGGCCTACAAAGTGGCTGCCCGGATCCGCAGGGGGCTCGGCGACAGCGCGGTGATCACCAGCGATGACCTGCGCAGCCGGGTTGTGAAACTGCTGAAGGCCGACTACGGCGCCAAGGTGGTGAACCGCTACCAGCAGCAGAAGCTGGTCGTGACACCGATAAAAGTCAGGCACAGCGACGGCCGCGTCACCCCGTTCAACGGCGACCACCACCGCCGCTGCCTGGAAACCATCGGCCTCACCTATGAGGAGGCCATCACGGTCATGGCGCATATCCGGCAACACTTCCTCGACAAACAGGTGACCGAAACCACCTCGCAGCACATCGCCCACCTGACCTACCGCTGCCTGCACCAGACACCCGAGCTGGGACCCGCGGTGGCGCATCGCTGGCTGGTCTGGATCGACTTCCTGCGCAGCGGCCGACCGCTGGTGCTGCTGATCGGCGGCACTTCCGGCTGCGGCAAGAGCACCATCGCCACGGCGCTCGCCAACCAGCTGGACATCGTGCGCATGCAGTCAACCGATATGCTCCGCGAGGTGATGCGCACCATGATCTCCGAGCGCCTGCTGCCGATTCTGCATACTTCGTCGTTCAATGCCTGGAGCATCCTCGCCGAGCAGAAAGGCAGCCTGGAACAGGACGACGAGCTGCTGCTGGCGGAGGGTTTCCGCGCCCAGGTGGATCTGCTGTCAGCCGCCAGCGAAGCGGTCATCGAGCGGACCCTGCGCGAACGCGTGTGGCTGATCATGGAGGGTGTGCATATCCACCCCTCGATCCTGGAAAAGCTGCCGCAGGACACCGACGCGGTGATCGCACCCATCATGCTGGCGGTGCTCAAGCGGCGCGACCTGAAAGAGCGCATCCGGGGGCGCGGCACCAAGGCCCCGCAACGCCGTTCCAGCCGCTACCTGGAGCACTTCGATGCCATCTGGCAGCTGCAGTCGTTCCTGCTGTCGGAGGCCGACCGCACCAGTATCCCCATTATCCTGAACGGCGAGCGCGACAGCGTGGTGCGCGAAATCATGCGCACCGTAATCGACAGCCTGGCAAGGGATTTCAACTCCACGCCCACCGAGGTGTTCCGTTACAGCTGAGCCCGGGCCTGCCGGTTTGCGCCAGCGCGCGGGACAGGCGCGCGCTGCCCGCGTCCTGCAGGCATCTCCCGGACTGCTAGACTGTAGGCGTAAGAAGCCCCCGCGGTGACGAGAGCCTCCGCCGCGTTTGGCGGCGCTCGAAATTGCGGCCCGGTGCTGTCCCCGTCACTGAACGGGCAGGTGACACTGGCAATGCGACCGATCACCGCCACAATCCACGGATAGCAATGAACAGACCCGAAAGCCGGCGCACCAATGCGTCGACCGACCCCGACGAGGCGCCAGCGGCGGGGCACGCCCGCGCCCCTGCCATGGGGGCCGGCGCGCCGCCGACCGCCATCGAGCGCTGGGCGCTGCGGCGGTTGCTCCGCCTCGCGGGAAACCCGCCGGTGCATTTCGTGCTCTGGAATAGCGTCCCGCTCGCTGCCTCGGACGCGCCACCCGTGGCACAGCTGCATGTTCGCGACCGACGCACCCTGTGGCAACTCCTCAGCAACCCGGAGCTCAGATTCGGCGACGCCTACAGCCGCGGCGACCTGGAAGTCGAAGGCGACCTGGTCGAGTGCCTGCAAGCCATGTACCGCGCCTTTCCGGCTGTCAGCGAGCAGAGCCCCCTTTACAGGGACATCCAGCGCTGGCGCAATCGGGCCGGCCTGAATAATACATTGGCCGGCTCATTGAACAATGTCCACCGCCACTACGATCTCGGTAACGAGTTCTTCAAGCGCTGGCTCGACGAACAGATGGTGTATACCTGCGCCTATTTCCCCGTGCCCACACTCAGTCTCGAGCAGGCCCAGCAGCGCAAGATGGACTACGTGTGCCGCAAGTTACGGCTGCAGCCGGGCGAGTCGGTCATCGAGGCGGGCTGTGGTTGGGGCGCCCTGGCACGCCACATGGCCCGCCACTACGGCGTACGCGTACGCGCCTACAATATCTCCCATGAACAGATCCTGTACGCGCGCGAACGCGCTGCCGCCGAGGGGCTCGACACACAGGTGGAGTACATCGAGGACGACTACCGCAATATCCGTGGCCGGTGCGACGCCTTCGTGTCGGTGGGTATGCTCGAGCACGTGGGAGCCGAGCAATTACCGCACCTTCGGGGCCGTCATCGATGCCTGCCTGGCGCCGCACGGCAGGGGGCTGTTGCATTCCATCGGGCGCAACCAGCCCTGCCCGATGAATGCCTGGATCGAGCGGCGTATCTTTCCGGGTTCCTATCCGCCCACTTTGCGCGAAATGATGACCGTCCTGGAACCCGCCGGTTTCTCGGTGCTGGACGTTGAGAACCTGCGCCTGCACTACGCCAAGACGCTGGAACACTGGTTGGCGCGCTTCGAGGCCCACAGTGACGACAGTACGCACAGCCTACGACGCGACCTTTACCCGCGCCTGGCGCCTGTATCTGGCCGGCTCGCTCGCCGCGTTCGCCACCGGCTGGCTGCAGCTGTTTCAGGTGGTCTTCACCCGCTCCAACGAAAACGCCATTCCGTGGAGCCGCGCGCACCTCTATACGCAGGAGCCCTGAAGCCTCATGGACCAATGCGATGTTCTGATCGTGGGCGGCGGCCCGGCCGGCAGCAGCTGCGCCTGGGCGCTGCGCAACAGCGGGCTGGATGTCGTGGTCATGGACAAGGCCGCCTTTCCCCGCGACAAGGTGTGCGCCGGCTGGATAACGCCGCCAGTCATCGAGACCTTGCAGCTCGATACCGCGGAGTACCGACGACAGCACAGCTTGCAGCCCATCACCGGCTTTCGCATCGGCCTGCTGGACGCCGCGATGCTGGAAAGCGGCTACGATCATGCGATCAGTTTCGGCATCCGGCGCTGCGAATTCGATCATTATCTGTTGCGCCGTTCGCAAGCCCGTCTGCGTCTGGGCGAAACGGTTAAGTCGCTGTCGCGCACCGCGCGCGGCTGGCAGGTCAACGATGCGGTGCAGACCGCGCTGCTGGTCGGCGCCGGTGGCCACTTCTGCCCCGTTGCGCGACTGCTGGGTGCGCAAGTCGGCGGCGGCGAACTGGCCGTGCACGCCCAGGAGGTCGAGTTCGAGCTGGATGCTGCGCAGCGGTCAGCGTGCCCCATCAGGCCGGAGTGCCCCGAACTGTTTTTTTGCCGCGACCTCAAGGGCTACGGCTGGTGCGTACGCAAGGGCAACTTTCTCAACATCGGCCTGGGACGTGAAAGCGAAGACAAGCTGCCGCACCATGTCAACGCGTTTCGGGACTTTCTGGTGCGGCAGCGGCTGACGCCCGCGAACCAGGTACCGCGCTTCAAGGGTCATGCCTACCTGCTCTACCCGCACTCGGGCCGCAGGCTGATCGATGACGGCGTACTGCTGATCGGCGATGCGGCCGGCCTCGCTTACAGCCACAGCGGCGAAGGAATCCGCCCCGCGGTCGAATCCGGACTGCTGGCAGCCGCGGCGGTGCGTGAGGCCGCTGGGCGCTACGATGCTGATACCCTGGCAGGCTACCGCGAGCGACTTACGGCCCGCCTCGGCCGGCGCCAGCCCCGGGACTGGTCGGCCTGGCTGTCGCCGCGCGTAAAGGCGCAGCTGGGCGGCCGACTGTTGACGCAGCGCTGGTTCTCGCGTCACGTGGTGCTGGAGCGCTGGTTTCTGCACCGCCATGAAGCGCCGCTGGTCGTCGGATGAGCGCGATCGGCACGCCAGTGAGCCTATGAGAAAGGTGGTGATTCACCGCCCGGGCGGATACGACCGTCTGTGCATCGAACAACACCCCGACCTGTCGCCCGGGCCCGGCGAAGTGCTGGTGGAAGTCGAGGCCATCGGCATCAACTACGCCGACTGCGTCACGCGCATGGGGCTCTATGCCTCGGCGAAACACTACGTCGGGTATCCCATTACCCCCGGCTTCGAAGCGGCAGGTCGCGTCGCCGCCGTGGGCAACGGTGTGTCTGACCTTGAACCGGGCACCGAGGTCATGGTCCTGACCCGGTTCAACGGCTATGCAACCCAGATCGTGGTGCAGCGTAAGCAGGTGTTTGAAAAACCCGCGGCGCTGTCTGTGCCACAGGCGGCCGGCTTTGCCGCGGTGTTCCTGACCGCCTGGTTCGCCCTGTTCGAACTGGCACATCCAAGAGCCGGCAACCGGCTGCTGGTGCACTCGGCCGCCGGCGGCGTGGGCGGCGCCCTGGTGCAGCTGGGTCGCATCGCGGGCTGCAAGGTGGTGGGCGTGGTGGGTGCGCCCCACAAGGTCGCGACCGTGCAGGCGATGGGCGCGGAGGCGGTGATCGACAAGTCGCGCGAGGACCTCTGGACGGCAGCCGAACGCCTTGCCCCTGAAGGCTATGACGTCATTCTCGACGCCAACGGCGTCGCTACCCTCAAGCAGAGTTACCGCCACCTGGCGCCGGTAGGGAAACTGGTCGTGTATGGATTTCACAGCATGCTGCCGCGCCAGGGAGGACGCCCCAAGCGCCTGCGCCTGCTGTGGGACTATTACCGCACACCGCGCTTCAACCCGTTCAGTCTGACGACCCGCAACCGCAGCGTGCTCGGTTTCAACCTGAGTTTTCTGTTCGAGCGCTCCGAGCTTCTTGGTGAAGCCATGGACCAGCTGTTACATTGGATCGCGAACGGCAGCCTCCAGCCGCCGGCCATTCGCGGCTACCCTTTCGAGCAGGTTGCGGCCGCACATCGCGATCTCGAGTCGGGGCAGACGGTGGGTAAGCTGGCGCTGATTCCGTGATTCAATTCGCGCGGCGTTGCTCCGCGCAGCGCACCGCCGGTGCGCGGCCCGCCGCCCCGGAGCGCTTCACGCCGTGGCGCTGTTGGCGCATCATGTGCGGAACCTGGCGGCGAGCGGCGGCACAGCAGCGCGGCAGCTTTGCCCTGTTTCATCGAGGAGTGGTTCTAAATGACTGACAAAGCGACGCTGGTCGTGGGTGACCAGCAGTACCATCTGCCGGTGGTGGAAGGCAGCGAGGGTGAGCGCGGCATCGACATCCGCAAGCTGCGCGACCAGAGCGGACTGATCACCCTGGACCCGGGCTACGGCAACACCGGCAGCTGCCAGAGCGCCATTGCCTACATCGATGGCGAGCGCGGCATTCTGCGCTACCGCGGCATCCCGATCGAGCAGTTCGAGCAGCAGCCCAACTTCGTCGAAGTCGCCTGGCTGCTGATCTTCGGCACGCTGCCCAGCACGCGCGAATACACCCGCTTCAGCGCCCAGCTGACCGGCAACGCCAACATCGACGAGTCCATGAAACACAATTTTCAGGGCTTCCCGCGCACGGCGCCGCCGATGGCCATACTCTCGGCCATGATCAACGCGCTGTCCTGTTTCCACCCCGAGCTGCACGAGCTGGAAGGTCCGGATCAACTGGAAGCGGCGGCGGCCAATCTGATCAGCAAAGTGCGCACCATCGCCGCCTTTGCCTACCGCCGCTCGCACGGTCTGACCTACATGTACCCCGATCCCAAGCTGCCTTACGCCGCCAACTTTCTGCACATGATGTTCTCGCAGCCCTATGACGAGTACCTGTGCGACGACCGGGTGCGCGACGCGCTCAACCTGGTGCTCATCCTGCACGCCGATCACGAACAGAACTGCAGCACCTCGACGGTGCGCATGGTGGGTTCCAGCAAGGCCAACCTGTTCGCCTCCTGCGCGGCCGGCGTATGCGCCCTGTGGGGGCCCCTGCACGGCGGTGCCAACGTCAAAGTGCTGGACATGCTGGAGACGATCCACCAGGGCCGCATGACTCCCGAGGAATACGTGCGACTGGCCAAGGACAAGGATACCAAGGTGCGCCTGATGGGCTTCGGTCACCGCGTCTACAAGAGCTTCGACCCGCGCGCCGTGGTGCTGCAGCGTACCGCCGAGCGGCTGCTCGCGTTCCTCGGCACCGACGACCCGCTGCTGAATATCGCGCGCAAACTGGAGGAGATCGCGCTCAGCGACAGCTATTTTGTCGAGCGCAAGCTGTACCCGAACGTGGACTTCTACAGCGGCATCATCCTGCGCGCCATCGGCATTCCCACCGATATGTTTACGGTGCTGTTCGCCATCGGGCGCCTGCCGGGCTGGATCGCGCACTGGCGCGAGCAGAACGAATCGCCGGACGCCAAGATCGCGCGCCCGCGCCAGATCTATACCGGCAACCGGGAGACCGCTTACACCCCCCGGGACCAGCGGGACTGACGGGGACCGGCTCTGGCGCCGGTCGCGCCGTGCCCCGTATACGCCGCGCTGTTCTTTGCCCCGCTTGCAGGCAGCGATCAGCCCGCTGGTGGTCTCGCCGCCAGGACATCGCACAATGCCTCCCAGGCCAACAGCACACAACGGTGCCGCGCCGGGTAAGCGCGCACCGCCGACAGTGCCTGCAGGTCGCCGGGCGGCGCGGCGGCGGGCGCGCCAGCGCCCTGCCCGAACCAGGATTGCATTTCCTCGCACAGCCGCTGCACCTCGGCGCAGCTCCGGCCGCTGACCGCCTCGGTCATCAGCGAAGCGGATGCAATGCACAGCGAACAGCCGCGGCCTCTGAATTTCACCGACTCCACAATGTCCCTGCGCAGGAACACACCGACCTCGATGTCATCGCCGCAGCGCGGGTTACTGCCGCGGCGTACCCTGTCCGCGCCGGCCAGCTCGCCCTTGTTGCGCGGGTGGCGGAAGTGCTCCAACAGCACGTCTTTGTAGATTCCTTCCGACACCATTCAAGCCTCCGGGTGCGGATTTCTCTCGCCCTTCTTAACCGCGAAGGACGCGAAGGTCGCGAAGGTTACAAGGGACATCAGACCGCGGGGAGCTCCAGACTTACCGGTAAGATCGCCACACAGGTACCTCGATGCAATGTGCAGAAAAATCATTTGACCTGTTGCCTTCGTGCCCTTCGCGTCCTTCGCGGTTGAGACTTCGGCCTACCCGAACAGCCGCTGCGCCTGGTCGATGGCGCGCAGCAGGGCTTCGATGTCCGCCTCGTCGTTGTAGACCGCCACACTGGCACGCGTGGTGGCGGCCACACCGAGGTGCTGCATCAGCGGCTGGCAGCAGTGATGCCCGGCGCGCACGGCGACCCCCTGCTCCCCGGCGATCTGCGCCAGGTCGTGCGGATGCACGCCATCGACCACGAACGACACAATGGCGGCGCGCTCCACCGTACGCTCCGGTATCAGGCGCAAGCCGGGAACCTGCGCCAGCGCCTCGATTGCCCGCTCCGTGAGGGCCGACAGGTGCGCATGTATCACTTCCATGCCGAGCTGGTTCAAGTACTCGACCGCCGCCGCGAAACCGGCGGCGCCGGCCAGGTTGGGCGTACCCGCCTCGAACCGTTGCGGGCAGGCGGCCCAGCTGGCAGTTTCCAGCGTCACCTCGTCGACCATGCCGCCGCCGACCAGCAACGGCTCCATCTCCTCGCAACGTTCCGCTTTCGCATACAGCGCACCGATACCGGTCGGGCCGTACATCTTGTGCGCTGAGAACGCCAGAAAATCGCAGTCCAGATCGGTCACGTCCACGCGCGAGTGCCCGACCGACTGGGCTGCATCGACCAGTACCGGGATAGCGGCTTCGGCAGCCCGCGCGCACAGCGACTGCACGGGGTTTTCGCTACCCAGCACATTGGATATCTGGCACAGGGCGATCAGCCGGGTACGGCGGTCGAACAATTCTTCAGCAGCTTGCCAGTCCAGCGAGCCGTCCTCACGCAGCTCGATCACCCGCAGCTCGGCACCCCGCTCCCGGCACACCCGCTGCCAGGGCAACAGGTTGGCATGGTGTTCCATGCGCGTCACCCAGATGCGATCGCCGCGCGCCAGGCGTGCTCGTGCCCACCCCTGGGCCACGGTGTTGATCGCTTCGGTAGTCGAGTGAGTGAACAGGAGTTGACCGGCCGACGGGGCACCGATGAAGCGCGCCACCGTGGCGCGCGCCTGTTCATAGCGTCGCGTCGCCTCCTCGGCGAGGGGGTACAGACCACGATGGATGGGCGCATTGAATTCGCGGTAGCACTCGCTCAGCGCCGCAATTACCGACTCGGGCTTCTGGGTGGTCGCCGCGTTGTCGAGATAGTGCAGCCCGCGGCCGGCTTCAGAATCGCGCAGCAAGGGGAAATCCGCTTTGCGGTTGGCCAGACCGGCGGCCCGGCCGGAGCTGGAACCGGTGACGGCCGGCACCATCAGCTCGCGCCCGCCAGCATGGTGCGCGTTGGTTCCTCCCTGAGCTTGTCGCGCATACGCAGACCACTGCCCCCGCGCCGCACCAGCACAATTTCGCTGATCACGCATAAGGCAATCTCCTCCGGGGTGCGCGCACCCAGGTCGAGACCCGACGGCGCCACGACACGCTCGATCTGGTGCTCACCAAAACCTTCCTGACGCAGGTAGTCGAGCACCAGGCGCGATCGCTTGCGACTGGCGATCAGGGCGATGTAATCCGCCCCGGAGGACAAGGCCCGCTGGATGGATTCGTGGTCGCCCTTATGCTGGGTGGCGATGACGACGAAATCGCCCGCACCGGGCTGGAGCTGTTCATAGTCGAGATCGTCGGTTATCAGTCGGGTGGCATTCGGGTACCGCTCCCGCTCGACGCCGGGATCATTGACCACCACCTTCAGGCCCAGCAGATCCCCCATCAGGCACAGGCACTCCGCGACCCGGCCGTGCCCCATGATCCACAGAGTGGGTTTCGGCAGCAGCGGTTCCACGTAGACGCGCATACTGCCTCCGCAGGGCATGCCGGCACCCAGCATTTCATCGTTCAGATCGATGTCGATGACAGCGGTTTCGCCCGACTCCATGCACTCCAGCGCCGTGCTGCAGGTGGTCGACTCGGCACAGCCCCCGCCGACCCAGCCGGCTACCATCCGGCCCTCGTGGTCGATCACCGCCTTGGACGCCGTCTTCGCCGACACCGAACCCTCGGTCTCCACCACGGTGGCAATGGCGAACGGACTGCCGCCCGCGCGCAGTTCCTGGATGACGTCGAAGATGTCTTTGGCCATGATTTTGTCTCTGTTCTTAACCGCCAATTCTAACCGCGAAGGACGCTAAGGACGCGAAGATTTCTAAAGACAAAGAACTTTCGTGGGATTTTGCTGTGCTCCCGGTTAGAAACCTTGACCCGAGAAATCTTGTGTGACCATGGGCAAGCATAAGTATTTTCCTTTATAAACTTCGCGTCCTTAGCGTCCTTTATGCCCTGCGGGTATTCGCGGTTAAGATTGTGACTACTCCGACTCAGCGACCCGCTGCTGCGCGGTTTGCGATGCCAACTTCGCCGGAACCCAGCCGGCGCAGCAGGCGCTGGTAGTCCGCCGCTGTATCGAGATCGAACACCACGTGATCGTTGTCCATCTCCTGCCAGACAACGAGCTGCGGGTGAGCGTCGATGAACCGCCGGCAGCCCAGGCCAGGTCCGCCAGCCAGAATGGCAGCGCGGTGTTCATAGGGCAGGATAACGGGATTGCCGCGCCGCCCCTGCCAGGTCGGTATCAGCACCGAGGTCGGGCAGCGGTGCTCGAAGGCGTGCACCAGACAATCGATGTCCTCGACCCGTAACAGCGGCTGGTCAGACAGGCACACCATGATGCCCTTGCAGGGTTCGTGCAGCGCTTCCAGACCGCAATGCACCGAGGTCGTCTGACCTTCCCGGTAGCGCTCATTGGTCACCAGCCTGAGCGGGAGGTCGGCCAGCAGCGCCAGCGCGGTTTTCTGCTCATGACCCAGCACCACCACAATCTCACCAACATCGCTGTTCACCAGCGTGTTGGCTGTGCGCCGCAGCAAGGGCACACCGGCCACCGGCAGGGTCATCTTGTTGAGCGGCCCCATGCGACGCGATTCGCCCGCCGCCAGCAGTATGACCGAGACACCGCTCATACCCTGCCCGGCCAGGCCCTCGGATACGCTGCGGGTGACCGACGAAAACACGGCTTACATCCCGCGCTGCGCAGGCAACAAGCCTGTTGCGGCCTGGCCAGCCACGCGCTGCCGGGGTCGAATTGCCGAAGGCTGTATCGCATGCTGTCCAATGCCGCCTCAGAGTGGAGTTAGCGGAGCCGAAGATATGCACCGGTACGCGAGCCACGGCGTCGGCCGAAGCCGGTTGCGCTCTTTCCACCATAGCAGTTTCGCGCCGCCCGCCGGCCGCCGGACGAGTCGCAGGCAGGAACAGCGTGCGTCGGCGCAGTCATCCGGTCACGGCATGTCACGTGGCACCGGGTTACTGAAGAACAGCTTAACTTTATCGAGAAACCCCTGCGCCGGTTTGTTCTGCGCTGGCGACGGCGGCGCCCGCAGAACCTCGGCTTGCGCACTCGCCTGCGCCTCCAGCCAGGACTCGCGCCGTTCCACGTCGTAGCGCATCGCCAGCAGATCGGCGTCGCCCGGCTTCACCATCAGACCGCGGGCGACGTATCTGCGCGCCTTGTCCACCTCATTTTTCGCCAGCGCGCGTTCGGTGAGACTGGTGTAGCGTGCGGCGATGCGCTGCATGCCGGCGCGCGCACCCTGATGCTGCGGCGCCACCTTCAGCACCTGGCGATAATAGCGATAGGCACTGTTGCCCTGCGGTACGGTCAGGCGATCCTCCCGCAGAGCCCGCTCCGCCCTGACCATCAGGTCGTTGATGCGTTGTTGTGCGGCGTCGGACTGTTGTGCCTCCGGCTCTGCCACTGACGCCAGCGCCTCAGCTGCTGCGCCAGTCTGCGCTGGTGCGTCTGGCGATACCACCGTGGCAACGCCAGCCGGCGTGCCCGAAGCCGACTGCGCCGCCGGCGCGGCGCTGTCCTGCGGTTCGATGGGCGCGGCGGCCTGCTGTGTCGCCGCGGCGCTGTCAGAGTCGGCTGCCGCGGCCAGGGTCGTACCCCTGTCCTGTTCCGGCTGCGGATCCCGACCCAGGCTATCCGCTGCACCCTGCTCCGGCACAGCGGGGAACTCGAGCGCGGCGACTGCGCCGCTGACAACCATGCCGTCCCGGTCCGTGCCGTGCTCATTGTGCAGCTGCGGAGCATGGCCGCCTGGCGCTGCTGCCATGCCGGCACCGTCCGGCGCAGCGCGTTGCAGAGCCTCCTGCGCCGCGGCGCTATCGGACGGTCCAGCCGCGGACGCCATGCCTTTGCGGTCCGCGCCCACACCAGCCTCGAGCGGCTCTGGCACCATCTGACCATCCAATAATGGCGACGGCGGAGCGAGTTCAGCAACCACGAGCGCACCGCCCGCCAGCGCGGGCACATGCTGTACCGCTACCGGTTCCTCAGGCGCGCCATCGTCGTGCTCCTCACCGGACATCAACAAAACCCCCGAAACCAATACCGCAAGCACTGCCAGTGGTGCACCGGCGTAGCCCACAGCACGGTCGTGCAACAACGCCAGACCCTTCGCAAAGCGCGGCTTGCGCGCCGCTGCGGCGCGCGGCGCGGTGGCGCGGGACGCGACCGCGACTTGCGGCACCGCCGGCGGCGCGTCGG
>CAVOGN010000005.1:0-15000 GCA_963695455.1 uncultured Gammaproteobacteria bacterium
GCGATGGCAAACACTTCCGCGCGGGTGCGGCGGGCGATTTCGTCGTACAAGCTCTGTTGTTCGCGTTGCAGCGCCTCCTGTCGTTTGGCACGCAGGATGTCGGCCGCCTGCCGCGCTTCATCGAGAAGCCGCTGACGCTCGGCTTGCGCTTCGTCGATTGCCTGGCTCAGGCGTGCGGCACGCTGCTGGTCGAATGCCTCGTTCTTGCGCCGGAATGCGTCGCGCTCCGTTCGGGCTTCGGCCTCTTTCGCGGCCGCATCCGCGAGCGACAAGGCGATGCGCTGTTCCCGCGCGTCGATGGCGTGCAGGATGGGCTGATAAAGAAAGCGCTTCAGCAACCACACCAGGATGACGAAGTTGACCACCTGGGCGGCGACGGTGAACCAATCGACGAGCATGGTTTACTTTCCGGCGGCCTGGGCGATGGCGTGATTCCAGAATGGATTGGCGAAGATGAGGATCATCGAGACCACGAAACAGTAGATCGCCGTGGACTCGATCATCGCCAGGCCGACAAACAGGGTCCGGGTGATAGTGGCGGAAGCGTCGGGCTGCTGGGCCAGCGAAGTCAGCGCCGTCGCGACCGACCGCCCTTCGCCCAGCGCCGGGGCCATGGTGCCGAAACCGGTGGTAATGCCGGCGGTGACAATCGATGCCACCGCGATGATCGTCATGCTATCCATAATTGTCTCCTCAGGCTGTCGGCATTCAATGGTTGTGCTCCGCACCGGTTTCAGGCGTGCGGACACGCGTCGCGGCCGCAATGTAGACCGTGGCCAGAATGAAAAAAATGTAGGCCTGCACCATGCCGGTGAGCAGTCCCAGCGCCATCATGACAATCGGAAAGATGAACGGCGTGATGGTGAGCAGGATCGCGATGATCATCGCGCCGCTCATCATGTTGCCGAACAGACGCACGGCCAGCGCCAGGGTACGGGAGATTTCGCTGATGATATTGAACGGCAGCATGATGAACGTCGGCTGCGCGTAGGACTTGAGATAGTTGCCCAGGCCGCGCTCCTCGATGCCGAAAAGCGGCACGGCGACAAACACGCACAGGGCCAGCGCCGCCGTGGTCGAGAGCGAACCCGTTGGCGGCTGGTAGCCGGGGATGATGGTGCACAGGGCGCTCATGGCGAGAAACAACACCAGCGTACCCAGAAAGCCTAGATACCGTTTCGGGTTACTGAGGCCGACGTCTTGAATTTGTTCCTCGATGGCGATGACGATGATTTCCAGCACATTCTGCCAGCGGGCACGTTTCAGGCCGATGGAAAGTCTGCGGGTGATGAGCTTTGCGCCCACGGCGAGGCTGAGCATGATCGCCCATGTGAATACAATGGTCGCGTTGAGTTTGAAAACCCCGTACTGCCAGAAGATGATCTCGTCGGGACTAAGGCGCATGACCGGCCTCTTTCGCCGGAGTGTTGTAGTGTTCGAGCGGCGGGCCGGCTAGCCGCGTTACGATGATACGCGCGATGACAAATCCGAACAGACATGCCAGCAGCCGTTGCCAATGAGCATCCCCGACAAAATAAAATCCAGCGACGACGACAACTGTCCGCAACAGCAGGCTGCCAAGAAACAAAAGCGCCGGTCGTCTGGACGCAACGCCCAGGCGCACCGTCCACCAGAGGCCGCCAAAGAAAATGGCGCCGAGCAACAGGCCCGCCATCCCTGCGAGTGCCAGCGTCAACCATTCATTCATCCCTATCCTCCTGTTCGTCCCGCATCGCCTTGTCTTCCCTGGCGACCCAATGCCACGCATTCAGACAGCCAATGGCCAAACCGATAATCAGCAGCATCAGCGTCCAGGAGTGGCTTCCGGGATAGTGCTTGTCGAGCCAGACACCGAGTGCCGCGCCGAGCAGCGTTGGAATCGCCACCGACCAACCGACCAGGCCCATCATGCCCAGGCCGAACCAGACGCCCGGCGCGGCGTCGCGCTGCGCCTTGAGCTTGCGTGCCGCCTTCCCGCCGACCTCCTGCCCGAGCGAAGGCTTCGACTTCGAAGGCCTGTTTTGAGATCCGTCAGTCATTGTGAAACGTTACCATGCGGCGGATGAAGTCGCTTTCCATTTTCGCCAGCACGGAACGCACGCTTTGCTCGTGCTCGTCCAGGGTCAGAAACTCCTGCTCCACCGCATCACGCAATTGGCCGAGGTCCGTTCCCCCTATCGCCTGGCGCACGGAAACGAGCACGTCCGGTCCGCTCTTGACCAGCACCCCTTCATCCACTGCCACGTACACCTCGCCCTCCGCTTCGGTTTCGTAGGTCAGAATACCGGGCGCGAGCGCCGCGACGCAGTCCAGCCGGCGTGGCAAGAGTCCCAACGAGCCCGCGCGGGTCTCGGCGACGATGCGCGACACACCGCTCTTGTCGGCGAAGACCTGGAACGGCAGGAGGACCCTAAGATTCATCAGGCTCGGCGGCATGTTCGATCTCCGCTTGCGGTTCCGGCGCCGGCCCGGATGCGTCACTGCCTGCGCCTTTGCCGGATTGCCGTTTTTGTTTCGCCTCGTCCACCGCGCCGATCATATAGAGCGCGCTCTCCGGGTAGTCTTTGAACTCATCGTTCAGGATGCGCTCGCAACCGTCCAGTGCCTCTTCCAGGCTGACCAGCTTGCCCTGGAGTCCGGTAAACTGCTCGGTGGTGAAAAACGGCTGGGTTAGAAAACGCTCCAGGCGGCGGGCGCGGGCGACCACGTTACGGTCCTGCGGCGAAAGCTGCTCCAGGCCGAGCATGGCAATGATGTCCTTGAGTTCTGCGTATTGCGCCAGCGTGCGCCGGATTTCCTGAGCGAGCGCATAGTGTCGTGCGCCGACGATGCCCGGCGTGGCCATCTTGGAACTGGACTGCAACGGGTCGATGGCCGGGTACAGTCCCTCGCTCGCCCGCTTGCGCGACAGCACGATCGACGCGGAAAGATGCGAGAAGGTATGCACCGCCGCCGGGTCGGTAAAATCGTCCGCCGGCACATACACCGCCTGGATCGAGGTGATGGCGCCACTGTCGGTATTGGCGATACGCTCTTCCAGTTGCGACAGCTCGGTGCCCATGGTCGGCTGATAACCGAGGCGCGACGGCATCTGCCCCATCAGGCCGGACACTTCCGAGCCGGCCTGGATAAACCGGAAGATATTGTCGATGAGCAGCAACACGTCGCGGCGCTCGTCGTCGCGGAAATACTCGGCCATCGTCAGCGCGGCGTGGCCGACGCGGAAACGCGCCCCCGGCGGCTCGTTCATCTGGCCGAAGATCATCACCATGTTGGGCAATACGCCGGCTTGCTTCATCTCGCGGTAAAGTTCCTCGCCTTCGCGACAACGTTCGCCGATGCCGCAAAAAATACTCACGCCTTCGTGTTGCCCGACCATGTTGTGAATCATCTCGGTGAGCAACACCGTCTTGCCCACCCCCGCCCCGCCAAACAAGCCCGCCTTGCCGCCGCGCTCCAGCGGCATCAGCACATCGATGACCTTGATGCCCGTCGAGAACACTTCAGACCTGGTGGAACGGCGCACCAGCGGCGGCGGCGCCCGATGCACAGAACGCCATTGCACATCTGTCGGCGCCGCTTCACGGTCGATGGCATTGCCGAACACGTCGAACATGCGCGCGAGGATGCCCTTGCCGACCGGTGCCTGCAACGGCCCGCCGGAGTCTTCCACCGCCATGCCACGCGCCAGGCCCTGGGTGGGGGTCAACGCAATGCCACGCACGCGACGCGCATCCAGTTGCGCCAGCACTTCGATGACGATCTGATTTTTCTCGCCCGCACGCAGCAGCGAGTAGATCGGCGGCAGCTGCGCATCAAAGCGCATATCCACGACGCTGCCACGCACAGAGACGACCACGCCGGAATTCGATGCGCGGGAGTTGTTTGTCATTTCCCGGCTCGATTTCATCACACTATGCCTTCTGTTCCCCTGCGCACAAAGCGGGCTCAGATACGAGCGCTTCGCGCACGTGCATCAGCCGCCTTTCAATCCGCGCGCGATCATGGGTGGATTCGATGCTGCGATCGGCCAGCTCGGCAATCCACTGCACCTGTTCGTCGAGTGCTCGCAAGTGGCTCGGGCTGACCGTGAGACTGGCGATGGTATCGATGGCGCCGAGCATACGCGCCATGATGGCGACATTGCCTGCGGCGCTGTCCCGAATCTGATCGAACGCCTCGGCCAACAGACCCTCAAAGGTCGGAACGATGGCGATCACACGCAGTGTTTCTCCCTCGTAACGGTGCGATGGCGGGAATTGCCGACAAGCCAGCCGAGCCAGAATCGCTGTCAGGTAATCCACGCACATCACCGCCGTCGAGGTGTCATTGACACCGGGCGAAAGGGCCTTCAAGGCCATATCCACGATCTGCCTGATACCGAAAGCGGGGTCCTGATCAGCCGTGCGATGGCGACCAATACTGTAAGCCCCATTCAGGGCAGCAATCGTCTCCTGATCTGGCGGGTACGTCAGGGCGAGCGATGCCAACGCAGTATCTTGCACAACGAACGCACCGATGCCGTGCTCCATCCGCACGATGGTCCTCCCGCCCCGCGCCAGGCGCAGGATGGCATCATTATCTACGCTCTCTATGTAGCCGCTCACCTCCGCCGGCACCGCGTACCAGGTCCGCTCATCCAGAGATGGAAGGAGCCGCTCGTTCTCCTCACCCTCAGCGTTATCGGGGCCGGGTTCGCGTTTTTCCGGGAACAACCGATCAATGGACGCGTTGGTTTCCTGAGCGACCGAGGCGATGATGCTGGAAGCCTGGATCGACGAGGCGATGTGATGAATAAAAAAAATGAGGACGGCAATGCCGCCAAACGCCAGAACAAAGGCGAAAAAGACCGCCAGGCTAGGCACGAATGGCGCATCGCCGGTGCGAATAGTGTGTAACACGATCAAACAATAGACGAAAATGCCGGCAAAGGTTCCCAGCGTGACCTGCGTGACACGGCTGCGCATGAAGTTGCGCAAGATGCGCGAGGTGTACTGGCTCGACGCCAGCGCCAATGCCAGCAGGGTCATGGAGAACGTGATGCCCATAACGGTCATCATCGAAGCGGCAAGCGTGGACAACATATCGCGCGCGCCTTCCGCCCCGACCCCAAATATCCGTGGCCACTGGGCCAGCCATCGGTCACCCTCGGCGTAGTCTGTCTGGATCAACACTATCGCGTAAACAATGCTGGTCAGGACGATCAGAAAAGGCAAAAACCAAAAGGTCGACCGCAGATTGCTCCACTGTTGTTTTAACCTATTCATGGGTCAGCCTCCAGGTCTCTGGGTGAGAAAGCGCACGAGGATTTCTACCACGATCAGGAGCTTGTACGCAAACGCCAACCCGGTGATAAAGAGCACCGCTTATTTGAAAAGATCGCCTTCGTGTTAGCCTTAGCTTGAAGGCTGCTAAAAACGGTCTGAACCTGAATGTCCTAATAAAGGTACGTTCCTGCCGTCGAGGCTGAAATGCTGTGCGACCGGGTTGGGTCGACAATTGTCTGTTAGAGAGAGCGAATATAAGGAAAGCATGTAGGTCGTATTTCGACCGCAAACTTGCCGTCGCCCGGATGCAGAAAATCCCGCTGAGGGGGAAGCCGCTACTTCCTTAACCGGCCTATTGTGTTGAAAAACTCTCTTATCTCGAAAACATCTAATTTTCAGGGCATCGAAATGCATTACCTACACTGAGAAAGTCGCTTAGAAACGATTACAGAAGGTCGCGTTTTTGCTGATCCCCAATTGCTAACTTATTACCGAGTTTTTTCAACACAATACAGCAACTTCGGTCGTTCACGCCCAGCAATCAGTACTTCGCCAACATCGGAATTAATTGGGATCTGACCCCGTTTCTCCGATGTAGGCGTTGTGTTTTTGCACGATGCGGGTGTGGGTGCCATCGTTTTTCATTTCTGCGATCGCCTGGTTGAAATCGGCAACGATCCGCGCATGATCGGGATTGTTCCGGCTGACCCCGATATTGACCCCCCGCGTCGCCAGAGGCCTGGCAAGAATCTCCAGCGTTGCCACGTTATCTGGCATCGATTGATTGAGCGTGTAGCGCAAGACTCGCTCGTCATCCAGCGTGATGTCGATCTCCTTCCCGATCAGCTTTTTCAGATTATCTGTCAGGCTGCCTGCGTCGATTCTTTCAAACAGCGGTGAGCTGCTGAAATCCTCGTCATACGCGTAATTCTCTATGACACCTATCCTCACTCCTTCGAGATCGTCAAATCGCGTGTACTCGAATGGCGTGTCTTTTCTCTTGATGAAATGGACAGAGGATTCCAGGTAGGGCTGACTGAAATCAAGGTACTGGGCACGATCCATTGTGTACCAGGGTGTGGCGAAAACATCATAAGTGCCGGTCTTACTGCCTTCCAGAATCTGTTCCAGTGAGGCCGTCGTGACCTTGGGGTTATAGCCGGCTCTTTTCAGGGCTGTGGTGACCAGATCAATCGCCAGTCCCTGCTCAGGAAGCGCTTCGTCTGCATAGGGCGGCCAGCTTCCGCTGTGGACGACGCTGACATCGACTGCCACTGCCGCGTTTGGGCAAACCGTCACACCGATGAGAAGACCTGCGATATTGCGTACCAGCGTGTTCATCCGATGACTTCCTCCGTCGGTCGGGTTGCGTGAAGTGTCTGCTGCTCTGCCGCAGGCAACGCCCATAATGCCAGAAAATATCTGAGCGTATAGGCAACACAAACTCCCTTTCCATCACTCGTCAACGGATCATCCACGAGTATCGAGGTGACCTACGTCCTGCCATCATCCCCAATTCATGCCTCTTTCCACACTCAAAATCCAACCCTGCGCCTTCGCCCGTACCACTTCCCCCAGGGGACCTTCTCTTCCGCCCGCGGCGGAATTCACCTTGTGCGCGGCCACCTCGGGATTCAGGCCAATCGATTCACTCACTATCACTCTTCGCTTCGTGGCGGCTCCCATTGCCCTTCGTTTTCTAATGTACTCTTTGCGACCGATTTTTACCGTCCTAGAAACACGCTCGAAGGTCTCTTTAGGGTCGACTATTGCCTGTTAGGGAAATCGAATATTAGGAAACCATGTAGGACCGGATTCCACCGGTTGCCTGCCGATTAACGCTCTCACAAACGATCCTGGGTGCTAGCGGCGGAAAGGGGAAAGTCGGCCAGAAGTTGCCGTCCCCGCCCAGTTAATCGTTATTCAGTAACCAGCCACAACTTACCCTTCCCTAGTGCAGTAAACCTGTTCCGACTCCCTTTTAATGCGAGAAGAGATTCTTTGCGCCACTGCATCCCGTTTAAACTCTTCCGTGTAGTTCAGTCTCTTTCTCGTTCCTGTTGCCATCGCTCACCTCGCTATGGCATTTTACCTCCTTAACTCGGTGTCCGGATTTAGTAGGCCACTTCACCTCAAGGTGACAGCATGAAAGATGCACGAACCGATTCGGCGGCACGCACTACACTCATAACACTGGCTGCTATTGTGACCGTTTTAGTGGTTGTAATCCTGTTGTTGCCCAAAGGGTTTAGCAGCGACACCTCCGTTATCGGACAGGGTTCCCATGTCGTCGTGCTTGCTCACAACAAGGATTCCGTACAAAGCCTGACCCTCATGGAATTACTAAATAAAGTTCGTTCTGAATATTCCAGTCGGATTGAATTTCGAGTAGTTGATATGAACACGACCGCAAGAACAAGCGTTTCTCCAGCAGCAACAAGTCCAACTCGGCTCCTTGCTATTTTTTTCGCCAGACGGCACGCGGCAACGCGTCGTCAGCAACATCGATGACGAAACCGAGTTGCGTGCGAGTCTGAATTCACTTTTTAATTAATCGTAAGTACGACGTTCCGTCGATAGCAACAAGCAAAATCGGGCAGAACACAGTTTTCGCGTACAGCAACTTACGGGGAATGACCGGGTTGGATTGGAAGTTGTCGCTTCGTCTCCCGGCCTTAACGGTCCGTTTACAGTACTCTTTACACATACAGAGACTTACGCTGTACTTCCGGTTTGTGTCGTGAATCGCCTGTTAGAGAACTCTCATATAACAGATCCCGGTAAGACCGGTCTTGCCCACTAATCTGCCATTCGCATTAGCCAGCCACCCGCCTCCCTGTCTCATCTGGGTACGGTGAAGTCGGCCACCAGAACTTGTTTTTCGCGGGTGAACAGCAACCAGTAAGAATGCAGCCATAGTTGCCGTGCACACAAAACAAAACGGCGCCGCGCCTTGGCCATCATTCAGAAGGTACAATCGGGGCGACTGGCACCTACAGATGCGCTGCACGCCCTGGATGGCTGCCTGGGAACGACGCACCAGCTAGGTAGGCGCTGGTTGCGGCGGTTATCCAGAACTAACAATCCCTGCGGATCTGGCGGCGCTTGTTGTCCGCCAGTTCTGAGCGATGAAAGGGGGGCGTAATCGCTCATGCGCAACGACTCCCAAACGTTTAATCTTCCATCTCATCACTCAGAACTATAAAGGTGGCCAGCTGTGTGTACTCAGCGGAGTACTGAACCAGTTCTTTCTGAAGCTGCTGGATGTGGTCTTGGATCGTTTTCACATGATCCTCGACTTTCTCCGGCTTACCATCGGTACGCGAATCTTCAACGTTCCTGACAGCGTCCTGCATCTCGTGATGGAAGTTTCTGGCCTCATGTTCCATCTCCTCAAGGGTGCGGACAAGATTATCATGCGCATATTGAATCTGTGCTTTTAAGTCCATGCCTGCTCTCCGGTAGATGTCTCCATGGTTAATACTAGACGGTTGGTGTACCTGCGATGTGAAGCAGTATTCCAATCCGTTTTTACCATACATCGGAAATCCGGCAATAGCGCAGGTTTTGACCGTTCCTGTCGTTGTCGGGAACGGTGAAGTAGAGTCGTCTACGACCCATTAGAGAAACCGCATATAAGAGGTCCCTGTAATACAGGGTCGGGCCAGTGACCTGCCGTTTGTGAGAGCAGGCAACGCACCGCCCTGGCGCATCAGGGTACGGGAAACCCGGGCCAGAACAACACCGTCAGGTAGGCAGAATTAGGGCCTAAATGAAGCGCACCTCGGTGCCGCGTCGCAGCTCGCTAATCCCGGCACAGAACGCAACTGCACGCTACCGAATCACGACTACCTGGAAATCGCCACCGGGACGCCGCTCTGTTCGTGTATGGCTGCGCTGACCACGCCGTCGCGCAGCATCACACGGTATTTGGTATTTTCCTCGGCAATGGCATCCGCGATTGCGTCCCTCGCCATCTGCTCGATGTCTCGGTATTGATACCGGTCTTCTGCCAGCGGTGGATGCACTTCGAGATACAGCGTACCGTCCAGCCACCCCACCTTGATCGGCTGATTGATGATCTGAACCGGCGTTCCAAGCGGGATACCGTCAAACAGCAGCCTAATATCCTCGGGATACATGCGCACGCAACCGTGTGTGACCCGCATCCCGACACCGTAGGGCTTGTTGGTGCTGTGAATCAGGTAGCCGCGTATCCCGAGGCGAATGGCATAACGCCCCAACGGGTTGTCAGGCCCAGGTTTCACGACATCCGGCAGTGTTTCACCTTTTGCCGCCGCCTCCTGCTTCAGGGAACGCGGAGGATACCACGCCGGATTTTTCTGCTTTGCGACGATCTGCGTAGCTCCCAGCGGCGTCTTCCAGTCCATTCTGCCGATGCTCACCGGATGGGTAACCACCACGGGTGACCGTCCCAGTCCTGGCTTTGGAAAATAATACAGCCGCATCTCCGGCACGTTGAGGATCAGGCCTATCCGTTTGGCTTTGGGCAGGATATGGCGATTTGGCAGCAGGACCGCGGTTCCGATACCGGGCAACCAGCGATCAACGTCCGGATTTGCCAGCAGGATTTCCTCTTGGCCCAGGTCATGACGCCGGGCAATGTCCAGCAGTGTGTCTCCGCTCCCCACGCGTGTATGCTCGAGCTGGCCGATTACATCGTCATACATCGGAGGACGCGGCAGTGTATGAGCATGCCCGACACCGGCTGGCGCGAACACGCCAACTAACAGGACCAGGGTTCTGGTGTTGAACACAAGCAAGGGTAGTGATCTTCCGCGCGTGATTCTTGCAGCGGCATCGATATTAACTTATCGATAAGTGGTCTGCGACGCCCGCCATGCGACCAGGCTGGCCGTCAAGGAGGTGGCGATGGCTTGCCCGAGCCAAGGCGTCTTGGCGCACATCGGGATAATCCACATAAACCGGAAAGTTGCTAGCCATATCGCTAGCCCGAGGCATTTAGAGAGAAGCTGATGGTGTTAACTGCTTGATTATATGGAGCCGGTGAGAGGACTTGAACCCCCGACCAGCTGATTACAAGTCAGCTGCTCTACCAACTGAGCTACACCGGCGAAGAAATAACCCTGAACCTCACAGCGCTGCTATTGTATGCGAGCCCCCGCGGCGCCGCAAACTATTCACAGCTCACACGCTGAGCGCGCACATCCGTGTGCTGCGACTGGATCTGTTCCCAGACCTCGGAGCGCAGCAACGGCGTCCCGCGCCCCTCCACGTCGAGCCAGTACACATCACGGGTACGATAACGCTGATCGACTTTGGGCTTGTAACCAAGGCGCTGCACCTCCTGCAGGCGGCGTTCGGCCTTGTCTTTATCGGAAAAAATACCGAGCGAAATATAGTTCTGTTTGCCGATGTAGTAGTCCGTCATGCCGTGTGCATCGAGATCGGCGACGATACGTCGCGCCTGGCTGGCCTGCATGGCAGGCAGATACACCCAGTATCCGTTCGGCACCCGCGTGTCACTGTCGCGCACATTCACCTCGTAACCGTTGCGTGCCAGCAGCGCGAATACCGCGGTGACGTCGTGCTTCTTGAGGAATGGCCCGAGGGTCTGACAGATGTTCTCAGCCGGGGCGGCAACGGCCTCCGGCACGGTGGGCGCCGCCTGCACAGGCGGCGCGTTTTCCTGCACCTGCGGTTCTTTTTTCGCGCCCGCTACGGGCTCCATCGCTGCGACCGGTTCTGAGCGCACCTGCTTTGCCGGCTTCCTGGTCTCTCCGCCGCCATCCGAAGCACCACCGGGCAGGTGTTCTGCAACCGCAGTGGCGCGCTCGGACAACAGTACCAGCTGATTGACATCGGGCGGCACGGGCGCGGGGCCTACCTCCGAGGGGATCGGTCTGGGCTGAAACCAGTTCCACGCGAAATAGCCCAGGTTGGCGACAAGCAGAAGATAGACTAGATAACGCACCCTGCGGATTCCTTCGCAAATACCGAGAGTCCTTTCAGAACCAGGTTCGCATCATGACGCGGCCGGGTATCGAGCAACGGCAGCAGACGGCCTGCATCCCCCCCAGTCAACAGCATGCTGGTCGCCTGGCCAAGCTCCGCGCGCAGGTCCTGGCAAACGCGGTCGACCAATGCCACCGCGGTGTACAGGACACCGCCCGCAACGGCCGACTCCGTGCTGCTGCCCAGCAACGAGACGCTTTGCGATCCCGGTTCATTGAGTTCGATGCCCGCGGCGTTGCCCACCAGAGCCGCACTCATCAGGTCCATGCCGGGTACAATCAGCCCGCCGAGGTGCTTGCCAGCCGCGTCCAGAGCATCGATGGTGATTGCAGTACCGCAGTCAATAATGACAGCAGGCCCCGGATAGTACGCGTGTGCGGCAATAAGATTCGCCCAGCGATCGGCGCCCAAGCGCTCGGGCACCTGGTAGGCATTGGTGACACCACACAGGCTCGCCTGCGAACGCAGGAACTCGGGCACCACCTTCCAGCGCCTTTTTATCCAGGTCTGGACCGACTTTTCGTACTCCCGGCCGGCCACGTTCGACACGATGACACGCTCGGGCTGCACCAGATCTTTCCAGATGGGCCGGGCAATATCCTTGAAGGCCCTGCCCTTGTGCAGCTGGGCTTCGCCGTCGGTCCAGTTATTCCCATCCTGCAGCCCCCATTTTATCCGGGCGTTGCCAATATCGACGAGCAGATTCATCAAATCAACCGAACGCTGACTTCACCGGCATGAAAGCTTCTGGTGTCGCCATCCTGGTCAATGAGTAAAGCGCCACGGGAATCGATCCCGCGGGCGATCCCCGCAATCCTGTTTTCATTATCATGCTTCAACTCAACGTTGTGACCCGCGATCAGGTCGAAGCGCTCCCATTCCGCAGTGAACGCAGCCAGGCCCTCGCGCGCGAACGTATCCAACGTCTGTACCAGCGCCTCCAGAATCAGAGCCGCGAGTCTGTTGCGATCGACACTGACACCGCTTTGGTAAAGATCGGCCCAGGGCTGATCGATATCGCGCGCCGCGCTCGCAGGTAATCTGCAATTGACGCCGATGCCGACCACGACCAGAAAAGGTCCGGTACTTTCCCCCGACACGTCGAGAAGAATACCGGCAAGCTTCCGTCCCTGGTAGAAAATGTCATTAGGCCATTTGAGACCCACGTCGGCTACACCGCAACCCTGCAAGGCGCGCAGCACGGCAATCGCGACCACCAGACTCAAGCCGCCGGACTGCAGTGCCGCGCTGCTCACCTGCCAGGCGAGGGAGAGGTACAGGCTGCTGCCATACGGTGATACCCACCGCCGCCCGCGCCGCCCGCGGCCGGCGCTTTGCCATTCCGCGACGCACGCATGGCCATGGTCGGCCTCCCCGAGCGGTGCCCTGCGTTTAAGATAGTCATTGGTGGAATCAATCTCCTGCAGGACCTCGAGAAAGGGCACCCTGGCCGCCACCGGCGCGGGGAGTAAGGCCCGAATGCGCCCGACCCGCAGCGGCTGGAAGGGAGCGGCCAGTCGGTAACCCTGTCCGCGCACCGCCTGGACATCCAGGCCGAGCCCCTCCAGCGCGCGCACCTGTTTCCAGATCGCAGCACGACTGACACCCAGCTCCCGGCCCAGCCATTCGCCGGAGCGGAATTTTCCATCAGCGAGCAGTTCGACAAGACGATAGCGCAACACCATGCGGCGCAGTTTAGCACAGGGTGGCTTCGCTATGCCGCTAAGTTCCTTAGCTTTTTCATGTGCATGCTGCACGGGCAAGATTGGGCGACGCACATAGAAAACCCCCGATCAGCGGTTGCTGACCGGGGGTCTGGAGTAAGAGCCTGGCAGTGTCCTACTTTCACATGGGAACTCCCACACTATCATCGGCGCTGAGCGGTTTCACTTCCGAGTTCGGAATGGGATCGGGTGGTTCACACTCGCTATTGCCGCCAGGCAAACTGGTTATGAGAAAAAAGGGGTCATGACCCCATTGTTTTCACGGAAAATTGGGGTCAGTACCCCTTGTTTCCTTTTCAAATTCTGGAAAGTTGTTAAGGCGTTGGGTTGTTGCACCTGACCAGCACCCAGATCGCTTGGGTGTTATATGGTCAAGCCTCACGGGCAATTAGTACTGGTTAGCTTCATACATTACTGCACTTCCACACCCAGCCTATCAACGTGGTAGTCTTCCACGGCCCTTCAGGGACCTCGAGGGTCCAGTGAGACCTCATCTTAGGGGGGGCTTCCCGCTTAGATGCTTTCAGCGGTTATCCCGTCCGTACATAGCTACCCGGCAATGCCACTGGCGTGACAACCGGAACACCAGAGGTACGTCCACTCCGGTCCTCTCGTACTAGGAGCAGCTCCCTTCAAGTCTCAAGCGCCCACGGCAGATAGGGACCGAACTGTCTCACGACGTTCTAAACCCAGCTCGCGTACCACTTTAAATGGCGAACAGCCATACCCTTGGGACCGGCTACAGCCCCAGGATGTGATGAGCCGACATCGAGGTGCCAAACTCCGCCGTCGATATGGACTCTTGGGCGGAATCAGCCTGTTATCCCCGGAGTACCTTTTATCCGTTGAGCGATGGCCCTTCCATACAGAACCACCGGATCACTAAGACCAGCTTTCGACCCTGCTCGACGTGTCTGTCTCGCAGTCAAGCACCCTTATGCCTTTGCACTCAATGCGCGATGTCCGACCGCGCTGAGGGTACCTTCGTGCTCCTCCGTTACTCTTTGGGAGGAGACCGCCCCAGTCAAACTACCCACCATACACTGTCCCCGACCCGGATAACGGGTCTAGGTTAGAACCTCAAACATACCAGGGTGGTATTTCAAGGTTGGCTCCACCGGAACTGGCGTCCCGGCTTCAAAGCCTCCCACCTATCCTACACAAGTAGGCTCAAAGTTCAGTGCAAAGCTGTAGTAAAGGTTCACGGGGTCTTTCCGTCTAGCCGCGGGTACACTGCATCTTAACAGCGATTTCAATTTCACTGAGTCTCGGGTGGAGACAGTGTGGCCATCGTTACGCCATTCGTGCAGGTCGGAACTTACCCGACAAGGAATTTCGCTACCTTAGGACCGTTATAGTTACGGCCGCCGTTTACCGGGGCTTCGATCAAGAGCTTCGCCGAAGCTAACCCCATCAATTAACCTTCCGGCACCGGGCAGGCGTCACACCCTATACGTCCACTTTCGTGTTTGCAGAGTGCTATGTTTTTAATAAACAGTCGCAGCCACCTGGTCACTGCAACCCCCTTCTGCTCCGAGAGCAAGTCTCTTCACATACCAGGGGCGTACCTTCTCCCGAAGTTACGGTACTATTTTGCCTAGTTCCTTCACCCGAGTTCTCTCAAGCGCCTTAGGATTCTCTCCTCACCCACCTGTGTCGGTTTGGGGTACGGTCTCTGATAACCTGAAGCTTAGAGGCTTTTCCTGGAAGCATGGTATCAACCACTTCGCTTCACATGGAAGCTCGTCATCACGTCTCAGGATTGTGTTCCCGGATTTGCCTAAGAACACTCCCTACACGCTTAAACCGGGACATCCAACACCCGGCTGGTCTAACCTTCTCCGTCCCCTCATCGCAGTTACCAGTAGGTACAGGAATATTAACCTGTTTTCCATCGACTACGCCTTTCGGCCTCGCCTTAGGTACCGACTCACCCTGCGCCGATTAACGTTGCGCAGGAACCCTTGGGTTTTCGGCGTGGGGGTTTTTCACCCCCATTATCGTTACTCATG
>CAVOGN010000005.1:20000-118773 GCA_963695455.1 uncultured Gammaproteobacteria bacterium
CGACCAGGATTTCCTGCGCTCCCCGTTTGATTTGCTCCAGCCCATCACCCTGTGACATGCACCCACTCCCGGAACCTGAAAAAATTGACGCGAAAGGGTAGCATATCTCGGCCGCTAACCGGATCAGGCTGGCACAGTTTCTGCTCCGAAAACTGCTTACATCACCGTTAGTTGACCGAGGCAGGCATTGTCAGTTAGTTTTACGAACTCAATCAAAAGGGATTTGCGTGCGCTACCACACCTCTTCGTTACAGGATTACGGCACCAACTGGGACACCGGCTACGCACCGAAACGGCGCAGCAAAGGCCTGCGCTGGGCGCTGCTGGGCACCGCATCCGGGCTGGCACTGGGGCTGTTCTCGCTCACCTCGTTTGATGCCAATGCAATAAGAGTCAAAGAATTGCAGCTGAATCTGCCGGAAACGACGGGCCTCACCGCAGCGCCGCTCGAGGGCGCCCTGCTGGACGCTGACCCGGCCGATGGAACCAGCCTGCCTCCCCCGCTGGCAGAGCAGGTCGCTGTGCCCGGAACCTGGCACGAGGTGACCATAAAGCCGGGCGACAGCCTGGCACGGATTTTTTCCAAGCTCGAGATACCACCGCGGCAGCTGCACGAAATCGTCAACAGCGGGACCGACGCCAAGAAACTGACGCAGATCTACCCGGGGCAGAAGTTGCGTCTCCGCACCACCCCGGAAGACGGTTTGCTCGAACTGGTGCACGAAATTGATGCGCTGAACCAGCTCCACGTGGTGCGCAATGAAAGCGCCTACCAGGTGAAGCTGATCGAGCGGGAACCGGAACGCCGCGCAGTCAGGGCGGCTGGCAGTATCGAAGACAACCTGTTTCTGGCCGCGCAGAAAGCCAAACTGCCCGGAAAAATCACCATGGAACTGGCCAACATTTTCGGCTGGGACATCGACTTCGCCCTCGATATTCGCCGCGGTGATGAGTTTGCACTGCTGTACGAGGAACTCTACCTCGACGGCGAACGCATCGGCACAGGCAACGTTCTGGCCGCCGAATTCGTCAACCGCGACTCGGTGCATCAGGCGGTGCGCTATACCGACGACCGCGGCCATACCGACTATTACGACCCCAAGGGCCGCAGCATGCGCAAGGATTTCCTGCGTACGCCGGTCGATTTCTCCCGCATCAGCTCGCGCTTCAGCACCGGGCGCAAGCATCCGATCCTTAACCGGATCCGCGCTCACAAGGGGGTCGACTACGCGGCTCCGCAGGGGACCCCTGTGAAGGCAACCGGTAATGGCAAGATCGTTCTGCGCGGCAAGAAAGGTGGCTACGGCAATACGATTGTCATCCAGCACGGCAGCCAGTACAGCACCCTGTACGCCCACCTGTCCCGCTACGCGTCGGGCCTGAAAACCGGCAGCCGGGTCCAGCAGGGGCAGATAATCGGTTATGTGGGGAGTTCAGGGCTGGCGACCGGCCCGCATCTGCACTACGAGTTCCACGTCAACGGCACCCACCGCAACCCGTTGACGGTCAAGCTGCCCGATGCTGCGCCGCTGCCGAAGCAGTTCCGGGAAGATTTCAAACTCGAATCGGAAACCCTGCTGACCCAGCTGGAGCAGGCCAAGACCCAGGCGCTTGCGCTGCGCGACGAGTGAACGGTTTCCCGGGTCGTCCGCGCGGCGGGCATCACCACAATACCTGAACTCTACCTTGTCCTCATCTCCGACACCCGTATCGATGGCATGGGTGCCGTATTGGCGGTTCCGGGGGTGATCCCCCCGCCGCCCAGCTGGAACCGGCCCGCATCAATGCGATTTTGGCAGTCGTGGCCACACCCGGTTCCAGGCGCCGACAGGGCCAGCCCGAGGCCCGCTCTAACGCATATCGATGGGAACGTAGCGGCGGGGGCTCTCACCCGTGTACATCTGCGTCGGGCGAAAGATACGGTTGTCAGTCAATTGTTCACGCCAGTGCGCCAGCCATCCGGCTGAACGGGCGACCGCAAAAATCGACGTGAACTGATCGGGCGGGATACCCATTTCCCGATACAAAATGCCCGAATAAAAATCGACGTTGGCGTACACGCCCTTGGGCGCCAGCTTCTCTTCGCAGGCCTGTTCCAGCGCCAGCGCCGTCTCGAACAGCGGCCCCATGTTGCCGCCCCGCTTGTCCATGAGTTCGCGCATCATTTTTTGCAGAATTGTGGCGCGCGGGTCCTTCACTTTGTATTCCCGGTGTCCCATGCCCCAGATTTTGGCCTTGGCGGCCAGCTTCTTATCGAGCCAGGCTCTGACGTTCTCGGGCCGGCCGATGTCGGCCAGCATTTCCACCACGCGCTGGTTGGCGCCCCCATGCAGGGGGCCCGCCAGGGTGCCGACGGCAGCGGCGATTACCAGATAGGGGCTGGCCAGCGTGGATCCGGCCACCAGGGCCGCGAACGTTGACGCGTTGATGGTGTGCTCGGCGTGCAGAATCAGGCAGGCATCCAGGATCCGCGCGAGCAGCGGATCGGGGTCCTCGCCGCTGAACATGTAGAGCAGATTCTCGGCGAAGTTCAGATCCTTGCGCGGCCGATAAGGGTCATAGCCGTTGCGCACCAGCTCCCACATCGCCACCAGCGTCGGCATGCGCGCAATGATCTTGACCGACATATTGTGGACATAGTTTATGTCTTCGCACTTCAGACTGCCGGTGAGACATTCATCTCCGGGGTAGAACATGCCCAGGCTGGCAATTGCCGTCTGCAGCATTTCCATAGGATGCCCGGTCGCGGGCAGGTATTTCATGATTTCCCGGATGTTGTATTTGACCACGCGATTGGAGCGCAACTCGGCGTCGAATCGAGCCAGCTGGCTGCGCGTCGGGAGACGGCCGTCCAGCAGCAACAGACTGGTTTCCTCGAAGGTGCTGTTGAGCGCCAGCTCCTCGATGGGATAACCGCGATAGGTCAGTATCCCGGCATTGCCGTCCAGATCGGAAATATTGGAGCGAGTCGCCGGCACTCCTTCCAGGCCGGGCAGGTATGCATTCATTCTGTTCCCCTGATTTTTCCAGCACCGCTGGCGCAGACCAAGCGTCGCCATAGCGAGCGCTTATTGTAGCGCTGCGGGAACCACCGGGTAACGAAAAAGGGCGCAGAAGTGCGCCCTTTCGGATTTCGTGCCTGAGGCGGATGTCAGGCGGAGAACGACGATCCGCAGCCACAGGTGGTGGTGGCATTGGGATTACGAATCACGAACCGCGCACCTTCCAGATCTTCCTTGTAATCGATCTCGGCGCCCACCAGGTACTGAAAGCTCATGGGATCGATGAGCAGCTTGACGCCGTTCTTCTCCACCTCAGTATCACCATCATTGATGGTCTCGTCGAAGGTGAAACCGTACTGGAACCCCGAGCAGCCGCCGCCGGTGACGAACACCCGCAGCATCAGGCCGCTGTTATTTTCCTCTTCAATCAGACTTTTAACCTTGGCAGCGGCGTCATCGGTAAAAACCAAGGGGTCGTCAGTCGGGTTGATGTCCTGTGCAACGCTTTCCGTCATGGCTGTCTCTCCAGGCAAACTGGGTGTGAAAATTAGCCCCGATTATGCATTTTCCGACTAATCCAGTCAAGTATTACTTGGCCAGCTGCAGGGGGCTGTCATCCGCTGCGATGGAAGGCGACTCCGCCTTCATCGGCACCGCAGCATCAGCCTGGTGCACCAGGTTGCCGTTTACCTCGGCTCCCATTGCCATCTCAATCAGGCAATAAAACAGGTTGCCCGTGACCTTGGCCTGGGGCGCCAGCTCGACGCGTTCGCTGGCGTGGACGTCACCTACCACGGCGCCGTTCAGCACCAGATTGGGGACGCGTACCTCGCCTTCGATGCAGCCGAGTTCGCTGACCGTCAGGACCGCATCGGTTCCTGCCTCGGCCACCACATTGCCGGTGATCTTACCGTCCACATGCAAACCGCCGCTGAAGCGCACGTCACCCTGCAGATGGGTGTGTTGACCGACAATGGTCTCAATTCTGGCCGACGCGGATTTTTTCCCGACTCCAAACATAGTCTCTCTCCTTGCAACGTAGCTGACGCGAACACTCCCAGCGTTCAGGCGGGCCACTCCAGTGTTTGCTCGACACCCGGGGGCTGGCCCTTGCCGCGCGGCGACAGCCGAATCGTGACCCGTCGAGGTTGAAACTGTTCCGGCAGCCGGATTCTGCCCGCAAAGCGCTGAAAATAGCGGAAGCGGAACCTGAGCGCCTTGCTGTCCCCTGCAACCAGGGTTGCGAACGGCAACAGCTTGGTCAGACCATCCTCGACGCCCTCGACTTCCATTTCTACGACACCGGTCACAAAACGATCGTTGCGTTTGAGCTGCGTCACGGTCAGCTCGTAGCGGAACTCTCCCTTCTCGGCTGCCGGTTCGAGACGAAAGTTCTGGATACGCAGTCCGGGCTCAACCTCCCCGGGGGACAGGATACCGCGGTAAAAATCCAGTTCCTTGCGCAGTCCCAGCACCTCGCCCTGGACACGCGCGAAATCGTCCCGCAACTCAAGACTGGCCTGCCTGTCAATCTCGCTGGCCCGTTGCAGCACCGCGTGCTGCTCGCGCAGCGCCATCAGCTCGCTCTGCTGCTGCTCGATCTGCTGGTCGAGTTGCCCGCGCTGGTGCTGCAACTGGTGGAGTTCTGCGCCGGCCTGCTGTTTACCCAGCTGGAATATCAGATAGGCCGCGAGCGCCAGCAACAGCGTGCCGACGCCGATTACCAGCCAGACCTCCGCTGGCCGGTACATCAGTATCTTTCGATTACCCGCTTCCATATCGTTGCCTGCGAAAACAGGCAACTATCGTGCCGGTATCAGGGCAGGAGTCCGATGGCCTGCAGCCCGCAGGTCTCCTCGAGGTCGAACATGATATTCATGTTCTGCACAGCCTGGCCGGCGGCCCCCTTGACCAGGTTATCGATCACCGCGAGCACCACCACGGTCTGGCCGTTGGGAGGCCGGTGCACAGCAATGCGGCAATGATTTGCACCCCTTACCGTGCGGGTTTCGGGGTGCGAGCCGGCAGGCAGCACGTCGACAAACGGCTCGTCATGAAACCGCGACTCGAACGTGGCCTGCAAATCGGCATCGGCCCGCGCCAGAGGCGCGTACAGGGTGGCATGGATACCACGGATCATGGGGGTCAGGTGCGGCACAAAGGTCAGTCCCACAGGCGAGCCACACAGCTGTTCCAGGCCCTGACAAATTTCCGGCAGGTGACGGTGCCCCGGCACTGCGTAGGCCTTGAAACTCTCGGACGCCTCGGCCAGCAGGCGTACCGACACTCGCCTTGCGGCCCGCACCACTGACGCCCGACTTGCAGTCCGCAATCAGCGCCGCAGCGTCCACACATCCGGCTTCCAGCAAGGGCAGGAAACCCAGCTGCACGGCGGTGGGGTAGCAACCCGGATTGGCCACCAGCCGGGCGCCGGCGATAGCTGCACGGTTCATTTCCGGCAGACCGTAAACGGCCTCGTGCAAAAGATCCGGGCAGGCGTGCTCCATCCCGTACCAGTGCCGCCACACCTGCGGATCCTGCAAGCGGAAATCGGCAGCCAGGTCGATAATGCGAACCCCATGGTCGAGCAGGGCCCGACGCCATGCCCATGGCGATCCCGTTGGGAGTGGCAAAAAAGACCAGGTCACAGGCGGCCAGAACCGAGACATCCGGTTCACTGAACGCCAGATCGAGGTAACCGCGCAGATTGGGGAACATATCGGCCACCTGGGTACCCGCCTCGCCGCGCGATGTGACGGCCTGTAGCTGCACCTCCGGGTGCAGGGCGAGCAGGCGCAGCAATTCGACGCCCGTATAGCCGGTTCCACCAACAACCCCAACCTTGATCATGTGCAGTAGCTCATCCTGGCCTGGATCGCAAAACAGCTGCGCGCAGCTGTCCCCGGCGGTATTGTCCGCACAATGGGTCAGGTTGTCCATGCACGACAATTGCGTGCGCTGGCTGAAAAAAATAGTATGGCGCGGGCGAAACCCCGCTGTCATTCATAAAGTAAGCACAATCTTATGCTGCACCATTTGCGCAGGTCGGGCAAAGCTCTGCTCTCTCCGGACGCCTGGAAAATTCGTATCATGTTCTGGGCCGGGGCGGTGATCGTGGGCCTGGTCGCTAGCGGTTTCGCGATCAGCACCGAACAGGCCAACGACTGGTTCCACCAGCTCGTCGAGGTGTCGCCCTACGCGCCCTTCGTGGTGTGCCCTCTCGGCCTGGTGCTGGTGTCCTGGCTGACGCGAAAAGTCTTCCGCGGCACCGAAGGCAGCGGGATTCCGCAGTCGATTGCGGCCCTGCAGATGCAGGAGCACGTATCACGGACCGCGTTGTTGTCGCTGCGCATTGCGATCGGCAAGATACGGCTGACTCTGGTGGGACTGGTGAGCGGGGCGTCGATCGGCCGCGAAGGACCCACGGTGCATGTCGGGCGCGTCGATCATGTTCGCGCTCGGGCGGTTCGGCAAATTTCCGCATCACTACATGGACCGCGGCCTGATTCTGGCAGGTGGAGCGGCCGGTATTGCGGCGGCGTTCAATACGCCGCTGGCGGGCATCCTTTTCGCGGTCGAGGAAATGGGCCGGTCCTTCGAGGAGCGCAGCAGCGGCGTGCTGCTTACCGCGGTGTTCCTGGCCGGGGTGACGGCAGTCGCAATCCAGGGGGATTACACCTACTTCGGCTCCACCTCCGCGGCACTCGATCCGGCCCAGATCCTCGTTCCTGTTCTGGTTTGCGGAATTGTCGGCGGATTGCTGGGTGGTCTGTTCAGCATGGCGCTGATCCACGGTTCGAGGCGCATTGCGCCGCTGCTGCGCCGCCGCGCCGTGCCGGTTGCGGTGGTGTGCGGTCTGGGCATCGCAACCGCCGGGCTGCTGTCCGGAAACACCGCTTATGGCACCGGCTACCAGGAGGCGCAGGCAATCATCACCGGCAGCAGCGAACTGCCGGCCAGCTACCCGTCCATGAAAATGCTGGCGACCATGTTTTCGTATCTGAGCGGAATTCCCGGCGGGATATTCGCCCCCTCCCTGGCCACGGGTGCGGGCGTGGGCGCCGAACTGGCGCGCTGGATGCCTGAACTGCCCGTCGCAGCCATCATTATTCTCGGCATGGTAGGCTATTTCACCGGCGTGGTGCAGACCCCCATCACGGCGATCGTAATCGTCATGGAAATGACCGACAACCACGACCTGTTACTGCCACTGATGGCGACAGCATTTCTTGCCTACGTGACGTCGCGGTTTGTCTGCCCGGAACCGATCTACCGCGTGCTGGCATTGAATTTTCTGCCGCAGCGCAGCGGCACCCGGCACGCTGGGCAACGACAAGTCACGGAACGCGACCGCGACTGAGGCGCTTCCGGCCGCGAGGCGAAACCGCTAACATCGTCCTATCATGCGAACCGGCCACCTGCTAATCGGCGTGCTCGCACTGGCATTGACCGGTGGGATAGTAGCGTTCGCCTGGCTCGCGCCCTCCGGACCCGACCGGGTACCGGAACTTGCGTTGACCACGCTGCAGGGCAGGCAGCTCAGTTTCGCGGAACTGCGCGGCCGCCCGGTACTGGTCACTTTCTGGTCGATCAGCTGCCCCAGCTGCATCGAGGACATTGCCAAGCTCACTGCCTTGTATGAGGCGCTGGCAGGGCGCGGCCTGGAGATCATCGCTATTGCCATGCCTTACGATCCACCCAGCCATGTGCTGGCCCTGAGTACGGGCAGAGGGATCCCCTACCCCGTGGCGCTGGACATTCGTGGTGAAGCCGCGCGGGCGTTCGGGGACGTGCATCTGACCCCGACCACCTTTGTGATTGCACCGGATGGGCGCGTACGCGAGACGCACACGGGCGCGCTCGACGTCGAGCGGGTGCGCACCCTGGTACTCAGTCTGCTGCCGGGCAACGGCACCCTGGACAAACGATCAGCCGGAGGCTGAGCATGCTCTGGATCAAGGCGTGGCACGTAATCTTCATGGTGACCTGGTTTGCAGGCCTGTTCTATCTTCCGCGCCTGTTCGTGTATCACGCCGACTGCGAGGATCCGCCCGGGCACGAACGCTTTGTGGTCATGGAGCGCAAGCTGTTCGCCATCATGACCATCGGCGCGCTGCTGACTGCGTTCTTCGGCGTCTGGCTGATTGCGGCCTGGCACTGGCCCCTGACCGAGCTGTGGCTGCAAATCAAACTACTGCTGGTGGCAGCGTTGATCGCCTACCACCTCTACTGCGGCAAGCTGGTGAAGCAATTCAAGCTGCAACAGAACGTCCACTCGGGCGTTTTCTACCGCTGGTTCAACGAATTTCCCGCTCTGATTCTGGTAGCAGTGGTGCTGCTCGCCGTGCTGCGCCCCGCCTGAGGGACCGCTTTCCCCCTTGCTTCGTCCGGCCGGTTGCCCACGCAACAAGCCCAGCCGCAACAGCCTATTGGATATGTAATACGAATCATTTGCATTTAGTTTCATAATTCGGATATGCTCCGCCCAGATCAAATCACCCGCTTCGATATCAGGAGGACACCGTAATGAGACGTGCACCCTGCGCCGCTTTCGGCCTGAGCACCGCCCTGCTGGCCCACAGCGGCCCGTCGCTCGGGGCGGAACTGCCCAGCCAGGAAGAAATGTGGCGCATCATCCAGGAACAGCAGCGCGAGATCGAAGCGCTGAAAAAGGGTCAGAGAACCACCGAGGAAAAAGCCGAAGCGGCAGTGGAACTGGCCGAGCAGAGCCGCGACAGCAGTTCGAGCGCAGCCAGCTGGGCAGAAAGGACCCAGATCGGCGGTTACGGTGAGTTGCACTACGAGAATCTGGACACCGACGACGGCCGTCAGAAGGAGATCGATTTCACCCGCTTCGTGTTGTTCTTCGGCCACCAGTTCACGGACCGCCTGCGCTTCTGGTCGGAACTGGAACTCGAGCACGCCATCAGCGGCGACGGTGAAAACGGCGAAATCGAGCTGGAGCAGGCGTACATCGAGTACGACCTTACGCCCAGCCAGCACGTCAAGGGCGGCATGTTCCTGATACCGGTGGGTATTCTGAACGAAACCCACGAGCCGACTACCTTTTACGGCGTCAAACGCAACCCGGTGGAACGCAACATCATTCCGACCACCTGGTGGGCGGGTGGCGTCGAACTGACCGGTGAAATCGCGCCCGGCTGGAGCTACAACTTCGGTGTCCACGAAGGCCTGGATACCGACAGCTACAACATCCGCAGCGGCCGGCAGAAAACCAGTGAAGCCGATGCGCACGATCTCGCCAGCACCGCGCGCGTCAAATGGAACGGAATCGCCGGCGTGGAACTCGCCGCCGCCCTGCAGTACCAGGAGAACATCACCCAGGGATTCGACAATGACGCCAGTGCCTGGCTTTATGAGGCGCATGCCGACGTCCAGCGTGGACCGTTCGGACTGCGCGCACTCTACGCCAGGTGGGATATCAACGGGGACGGCGCAAAGGCGGTCGGCCGCGACCTGCAGGATGGCTTCTATATAGAACCCTCCTACAAGCCGTGGGCCGAATTCGGCGTGTTCGCCCGCTACAGCCAGTGGGACAATGAGGCGGGCGACAGTTCTGACTCCGAGCAGAGGCAATACAATGTCGGTTTCAACTACTGGCCAAACCCGGACGTGGTCCTGAAGGCGGACTACCAGGAACAGGACAACGAGAGCAATGTGGATGAGGAAGACGGCATCAATCTGGGTATCGGCTACCAGTTCTAGGCTGTCGTATCCTGCATGGCTCGGGCACAATGCGGGGTCGGGTCGGCCCCGTGTTGCCGTTATCCGTCGCCAGGACGTGCGTGGTCTCATGTTGAGCAAACTCATAGCTGCCCTTTCACTGGCACTGGTCTGTGCAAACCTGGCGGCGCGCGGCGTTTACCAGCAGCCGCAGGACTTCCTGTCGGACGCTTTTGACGGAAGCGCGCCGGAAGCCGCAGTGATCTGGCTGACCGGCGAACGCAAACAGGTTGTCACCCGGCTGCTGGGACACAGCTACGCCAGCCTGCGGGTACGCTATTGGGCGCGCGATGAGCGCAGCGCCTGGATACTGGAGGAGATCGGCAAGGAGCAACCGATCACCGTCGGGCTGGTGATCAACCAGGGACAGCTGGAACGCATCAAGGTACTGGAGTTCCGGGAGAGCCGCGGCTGGGAAGTGCGGCACCCCTTTTTTACCGACCAGTTCAGGGATGCCCGCCTGACCAAAGACCGAGACCTGGACCGCGACATCGACGGCATCTCCGGCGCCACCCTGTCGGTGCGGGCCATGAAGAAACTCGCAGCGCTCGCCCTGTATCTGGATGGCGAACTGAGGGCGCAGAATGTCCGGGCGTCACCATAGAAAGCAACGCTTCAAGCTGCGCTCGCTGTATGTCTGGCACCGCTACATGGGACTCAGCGCGGCGCTGGTTGCGGTGCTGGTTGCCGTGACCGGCGTGCTGCTGAACCACACCGAGGACTTCGACTTCGACAGCCGCCACGTGCAGAGCGCCTGGGTACTCGACTGGTACGGGATCGAGCCCCCCGCGGACCTGCTGTCCTTTCCGCTCGGCGACCGCCGCGTCACACTCATGGGCGAGCACCTGTACCTGGACACGAAGGAGATAGACGGCGAGTACCGCGATCTGGTTGGCGCGGTGCTGATGGGGGACGTTTTCGTGGTTGCGGTCAGCAACAGCATACTGCTGCTCACGCCGCGCGGAGAACTCATCGAACGCCTGCAAGGCGAGGACGGAGTACCGGCCGGCATCAAACGCATCGGCATCGACGCGCAGGGCGCACTGGTCCTCCAGGGCAGTCACGTTCTGTACCGCACAGATAGCGATTTCCTGCACTGGCAACACGCCGACAACCCTGTCCCCTCGATCCGCTGGGCACGTCCGGGCGCACTCGAGCCGCAACTGAAATCGAGCCTGCACAATCACTTTCGTGGCGAAGTGCTACCGATCGAACGCCTGGTCCTGGACCTGCACAGCGGCCGTTTCTTCGGACCACTGGGGCCGTGGATAGTGGATACCGCGGCGGTGCTGATTACGCTGCTGGCCCTGTCCGGCACCTGGATCTGGCTGAAGCGCCGTCGTTAGGACGGGTTCCCGTGTCAGCGTCCGGCACGTATCAGGCCCCCCAGGCCGGCCTGCTCCAGACTGCGATACACCAGTTCCCGCACCGCCTTGCCGTCCTCCAGCTGCAATGCCTCGCCCAGCAGTGCGCGCGCCTGGCTCTGGCTGAAACTGCGCACCACCCACTTGACCCGCAGCAGACTGGCCGCGCTCATGCTCAGGGAGTCGATACCCATGCCCAGCAACAGCAAGGCGGCGGCCGGATCGCCGGCCATTTCCCCACAAACGCTGACCGGGCGCTGCGATCGGTGCGCATCCCCGATCACCTGGCCGATGGCGCGCAGCACTGCGGGATGCAGCGCATCGTACAGCTCTGCCACCTGTGAGTTGTTGCGGTCCACCGCGAGGAGATACTGGGTCAGGTCATTGGAGCCGATGGAGAAGAAATCCACCCGCCGCGCCATGGCCTGTACCTGGTATACCGCCGAGGGCACCTCGATCATCACGCCGATCTGCGGATACTCGATGCTCACGCCTTCCTCCTTCAGCTCCTGGTAGGCACGCCTGATCAGGATGAGCGCGGCATCGATTTCCCCGACGCTGGTTATCATCGGCAGCATGAGGCGCAGATTGTTCAGCCCTTCATTGGCCCGCAGGATGGCGCGCAACTGGGTCAGGAAGATTTCCGGATGATCCAGTGCGATACGGATGCCGCGCCAACCCAGAAACGGGTTATCCTCCTGCACCGGAAAATAGGGCAACATCTTGTCGCCGCCGATATCCAGAGTCCGCACCGTGACGGGTGCCGGCACAAAGGCTTCCAGCACCTGCCGGTAGGTTCTGCGCTGCTCCTCCTCGCCCGGGAAGCGATCACGCACCAGAAACGGCACTTCGGTGCGGTACAGGCCCACACCCTCCGCGCCACAGCGAAGCGACGGGGTGATATCCGTCAGCAGGCCGGTATTGGCGTGCAGCGGCATATGCACACCGTCCAGAGTCGCCGATGGCAGTCCGATGAGATCCTGCAACTCCCGCGACAGCTGGGCCTCCTCGCGCTGCAGGCGGATAAACTCGCTGCGGATCGCCGCCGAAGGCCGGACAAACAGGCGCGCCTCATAGCCGTCCACGACCAGTTCCTGGCCTTCCAGACGGCTGACCGGGAGATCATCCAGCCCCATCACCGAGGGAATTCCCAAAGCGCGCGCAAGAATCGCCACATGCGAGGCGCTGGAGCCGCGCGCCGACACCACGCCAACGAGGCACTGCACCGGCACCTCGGCCAGCTGGCTGGCGCTCACCTCTTCGCCCACCAGGATGGTGCCGGGTTCGAACTCCAGCACCGCCGGGCGACTGCTCTGCAGGTGCTCGAGGATGCGTCGCCCCAGATCGCGTATATCGCTGGCCCGCTCGCGCAGGTAAGGATCCTCCATGGCCTCGAAGGCGGTAATGTGATCCCGGATGGTGTTACGCAGCGCCCCCGGGGCCCAGTTGCCCGCCCGAATACCATCGATGGTGCATTCCAGCATGTTTTCGCTGCGCAGCATCATGACCAGCGCGTCAAACAGGCCGATATCCTCGACCGACAACGAGTCCACCATGCGCGCCGACATCATACGCATATCGCGTTCCACCGCCGCGACCGCGGACTGAAACTGCTCGACCTCGGCATCGATATCCTCGGCCGCACGGTCAGGAATCGCTTCCAGGTTAGCCAGCGGGTAAACCACCCGTCCCCGACCGACGGCGGCACCCGGGGTGCCCGAGCGCCCGCTGAGGAAATAGCGCGCCTCGGCCGGTTCCTGCAGTAGCCGCTCGATATTACCGATGGCGCCGGCGTGCGAAATGGCGCCGGCAAGCTGGGCGCCGAGCGTGAACAGGAAGGTTTCCTCCTGTTCAGCGAAGGGCCGCCGCTCGTGGTGACGAACCACCAACACGCCCAGCACCTGGCGATGCTGAATAATGGGCACACCGAGGAAGGCGTGGAACCCCTCTTCTCCGGTTTCCGGTGACAGAACGTAGGCGGGATGGTCGGCCGCGTTTTCCAGGTTGAGCGGCTCTTCGCGGCGCGCGACCTCGCCGACCAGTCCCTGGCCGAACGCCAGACGCACGCGTCCCACCGCCTCGGGCTTGTAGCCCTCTGTTGCCATCAGAACATACTGTTGGTGCTCGGCATCGACCAGATAGACAGAACACACGTCCACCAGCATGGCCTGTTTGACCCGGCTGACAATAACGGCGAGCGCGCGCGGCAAATCGGGCGCGCGATTCACTTCCTGGATGGTTCTGCGCAGCGTATCCAGCAAAGCGGGGCTTCCGGTTTAGTTAAAGAAGGGGACCGGCTGGGGCCAGTCCGGCGCTAAGGTGCGGCCGTCTCTGGCGCCTCGCCATCAGCAAATATCAGCGGCGCCAGTTCATCGAGCGCCTTCTTGTACACGGTGCGCTTGAACGCCACAACTTCGCGCACCGGTTGCCAGTAATCGACCCAGCGCCAGTTGTCGAACTCGGGTTTCTCGCACCGGTCGAGACGCACGTAGCGTTCCTCGCCGATCAGCCGCAGCATGTACCAGCGTTGCTTCTGTCCAATACAGACCGGCTTCTGGTGCCGGCGGACAAAACGTTCGGGCAACCGATAGCGCAGCCAGCCGCGCGTCACACCCAGCACGTCGACGTGTTGCGGCTCGAGCCCGATCTCTTCGGCCAGTTCGCGGTACATGGCCTGCTCCGGCGTCTCGCGCCGGCGAATCCCCCCCTGCGGGAACTGCCAGGCATCCTGGCGGATTCGGCGTGCCCATAAAAGCTTGCCGTCCCGGTTCGTCAGGATAATGCCGACATTTGGCCTATAACCATCTGAATCAATCACTTGCGAGCTCTATTGGCACAGTTATGTGAGTAACTCCATTGTACACACGGCGGGACAAGGCGCAAATCAGTGAATGCTGATTTACCTTTACGGGCCAGGCGTCTATCCTGCCCTGTCAGCGCTCCGCCGCGCATCGTGCGGGGCCAGATAACTGGCTGTAATCATGACGCTGGCTCTTTTTGATCTCGATAACACCCTGCTCGACGGAGACAGCGATTATCTGTGGGGCTGTTTTCTGGTGGAACACGGGCTGGTTGACGCGGGAGTTTTACGAATCCGAAAATCAGCGCTTTTACGATCAGTATGTGGAAGGTTCGCTGGATATCCGCGAGTTCCTGCGCTTTCAGCTCAGGCCGCTGGCAACCTACCGACGCACCCAGCTGGAAGACTGGCGCGAGCAGTACCTCACCAGCAAGATCGAGCCGATCGTATTGCCCAAGGCCAGAGACCTGCTGGAGCGACACCGCGCCCGCGGCGACGAGCTGATAATCATCACCGCAACCAACCGGTTCATCACTGAGCCGATTGCGCGGCGCCTGGGCGTCGCCCATCTGATCGCGACAGAAGCCGAAATGATTGCCGGCGAGTACACGGGCAACGTCGCCGGCACGCCCTGTTTCCAGGCGGGCAAGGTGGCACGCCTGCATGACTGGCTGCAACAACACCAGCAGTCCCTGGAGCACAGCTGGTTCTACAGTGATTCGCACAACGACCTGCCGTTGCTGGAACAGGTCGATAACCCGGTCGCCGTTGATCCCGATGACCGACTGCGGGCGCACGCTGCGCAGCAGGACTGGCCGGTCATCAGCCTGCGTTGACCGCTTTGTCGCGCGTACACCCGCTCACCTTGCTGCTCGGCCTCGCCGGCCTCGCCCTGCTGGCCGCCTGGTTCAGCCTCGATACCGGCAGCTGCCAGCATTACGGTGGCCGAAGCGCTGCGCGACCCTGCCGCGCCCGAGGCGCGAATTCTCTGGCAGCTGCGCCTGCCTCGCACGCTCAGCGCTTTCGTCACCGGCGCACTGCTCGGGCTTGCCGGCGCGCTCATGCAGGTGCTGTTACGCAACCCGCTGGCCGACCCCTACGTGCTGGGGATATCCGGCGGGGCATCGGTCGGCGCCCTGCTGGCACTGCTGCTCGGGGCAGGGGCGTTCTGGGTTCCATACTGGGCGTTCTCCGGCGCGCTTTTTTCGACCCTGCTGGTGTTTTCGCTCGCGCATGGCCGGGGCAGCTGGGACACCACCCGGCTGCTGCTGACCGGCGTGGTGCTGGCGTCCGGCTGGGGCGCGCTTATCAGCCTGCTGCTGGCAATCAGCCCCGCGGCCCGGATCCAGGGCATGCTGTTCTGGCTGATGGGGGATCTCAGCTACGCACAACTCCCGGCGGTCGGCGCCGTGGTGCTGGTGCTGCTGGCGGCAATCGCATTGCGCTTCGGGTCGGCACTGAACCTGATGAGCGGCGGCGCCTTACACGCGGCTGCCCTGGGAGTTCAGGTTACGGGGATGCGGCTGTTTATCTATGTCTCGGCTTCGCTGGCCACCGCGGTTGCCGTCACCCAGGCCGGCAATATCGGTTTTATCGGGCTGCTGGCACCGCACATGCTGCGACTCGGGGGTGGCCGCGATTACCGCGTGCTGATACCCGGCGTGATGCTGCTGGGCGGAACCCTGCTGCTGCTGGCGGACGCCCTGGCGCGCTCCGTGATCGCTCCGGCTCAGCTGCCGGTCGGCGTCTTGACGGCACTGATCGGCGTTCCGCTGTTTCTGTTTCTGCTCTACCGGTCGCGGAACAGCCGTCATGGTTGACAACGGCAGCGCTGCACCCGCCCTGCTCAGCTGTGTTGAGCTGGATATCGATGTGGCCGATGTTTCGGTTACCCGTGGTCTGCAGCTGAATATCCAGCCGGGCCAGTGCTGGTGCATTCTCGGTCGCAATGGCAGCGGCAAGACCACGTTACTGCACACCCTGGCCGGACTGCGCGCCCCGGCGAGCGGCCGGATCGAACTGGAGGGCCAGCCACTCGAAACGCTGCAGCGGCGACGCGTGGCACAACAGGTGGGTGTACTGTTCCAGAACCAGGACGACGCATTTCCGGCCACCGTACTCGAAACCGTTCTGCAGGGACGCCATCCGCACTTGCACGGCTGGCAATGGGAGAGCGCCGCGGATCATGCCCTGGCACGACAGGCGTTGTCCGAGGTTGGACTGACCGGGTTCGAGACTCGCGATATTCAGACGCTGTCCGGCGGCGAACGACAACGCGTGGCCATTGCGACTCTGCTGACCCAGCAACCGCGCTTGCTGTTGCTGGATGAGCCCACCAATCACCTGGACCTGCACCACCAGCTCAGTGTGCTCGGAACCCTGTTGGCGCTGTGCCGGGCCCGGCGCCTGGCGATTCTCATGGTGCTGCATGACGTCAATCTCGCCGCCCGTTTTGCCGATCACCTGCTCCTGTTGCTGGGCGGTGGCGGGGTGCGCCTCGGGGAGAAGCCGCAGATCATGGAAACTGCAGTGCTGGAGGAGCTTTATGGCCACCCGCTGGTGCGTGTCGTGACACCCGCAGGCCCGGCCTGGCTGCCCGGATGAGCGATTCTCGCAACGGGGTGAGACGTCGAGATTTCTTACGCATATTTTGCCGCGCCGGATCTCGCTGTTTCCGTCTGTCTATTGTTGTAATTGAATTTTTTTCCCAACGCCCGGAACCGCACGCCGCGAAAGCGTCGGAATAATTTACTATTTGGATTTGCTGACACTGGCTCGACCCACTAACTGATTGACTTTAAAAGGGTCTGTTTTCCAGGCACATGATTTGCTGGCATGCTCGAATGAACTACCCCGGGAATCGGCCATGAACCAGAACCGAGAAGTCACCACCATCACCGCGGATGGAACCCTGGATAGCGAACGCCGGAACGGCCACGACCGCCGACGTCACAGCTGGCGTACTGTGACTTACTGCGGCCTGCACGGGCGCGGGCGGCGCCGGCAGGTGCGCCGCCAGGGCCACAATTACTACCTCGACTGGTACGACCCGGCACTGGTGTTCACCGGGGTGGCGGTACTCTTGATGAGCTCGTTGGACGCACTGTTCACCCTGACCCTGCTGAGCAAGGGCGCGTACGAAGCCAACTATTTCATGGCACAGCTGCTGGAAATGAGCATCGAGGCGTTCGTCTGGAGCAAGGTCGCCATTACCGTCGCGGGCGTGATGTTCCTGCTGATGCATGCCAATTTCCAGGTCCTTGGTATCACCAGCGGAAAACGCATGCTGCAATTCATGGTACCGGTTTACGGTCTGTTGATTGCCTATGAACTCTTGTTAATGGGAGCAATAGCATGATACCCAAATTCAGCTGGCAAACAGTCGCTGCCACCAACGGCGCCGATTCCCCGGCAGCGGCATCGGCGCTTGCAAATCGACTGGCGGCAGCTTGGAGAGAATCCAGCCGGGCAAAGGCGGGTTATCACTGTAGCCGCACGAAACACCAAGGTTATTGGGGTCAAAGATTTTCACGAAGCTAGGCGCGTCGGGATCGTCGACATAGACGATACCGCAATAGTCCTCGGCGTGTTCCCGGCGCAACAGTTCATCAATCTGTTCGATGAAATGCAGCACCTCATCGGGCGCCACGCACTGTGCCGGCGGCGCCTCGCCGACGGCATACAGGTACCAGCCGCCGCCCGCGTCCGCGCGGATACGCTCCCATAAGGCATCCAGCTGCGGCCAGCGCAGGATGCCGCTGAAAGTGCCCTTGAAGGCGCGGCGAAAATCGATCGGTTCGCTGTTCACAGGGTTATACCTCTTTCAGGTTGCGGCCGGCAGCCGCAAACACCTTGGCGGCAGCCGACTGTCAGCTGCCATTTTAACCGCCTTACAGTCCTGTTGCGCCAGCCGACTGTCAGCGCGACGTCTGCAACAGGCTGCGCCGGCGCGCGGCGGGGCACGGAAACCCTGGCGAAATCTGGATAACTTCTTTTTCACTCAATATGTTATGCATACCTTGCCTTGACAGATACGGCGCAGTGGCCGTACAGTTCGAAGCGGTTCCAGCGCCGCAATCAGAGCGCGGTCTGGGCTGGTGTGCAAGATCTTCCGTTCTGCTGCTGTCAGGATTGGGTCGCGCGGCAGCACCGGGCACCGGCCTTCCGCCGGCGCCAGCATACTGCGATCCCCGCCGAAAATACGGGCTAGGCGTTTACGCGATGGGTCATAGGCTAAGCAAAATCTATACACGTACCGGAGACCAGGGACAGACCGGTCTGGGTGACGGCGCGCGCATCAGCAAAGACGCCATGCGCATCGAAGCGTTTGGCACCGTTGACGAACTCAACAGCGTACTCGGCATGGTACTGAGCAAGCCGGTGCCGGAAAACGCACGCGCTGTTCTCACCGAGATCCAGCACCGCCTGTTCGACCTCGGCGGCGAGTTGTCGATCCCCGGTTACAGCCTGCTCCGCGCGGACCAGGTCGAATACCTGGAGCAGCGGCTGGACGAGATGAATGCGGAGCTCCCGATGCTGGAGGAATTCATCCTGCCGGGCGGCTGCGAGGCCGCCGCGTTCTGTCATCTGGCCCGCACCGTTTGTCGACGAGCCGAAAGACGCCTGATCACACTGGCCGGCCAGGAAAACATCAACCCGGTGTGCATACAGTATCTGAACCGGCTCTCGGATCTGCTGTTTGTGCTGGCCAGAAGTCTGAACCGGGCCGAGCAACAGCCGGACGTATTGTGGCAACGCGACTAATCGGACCGCGCGCGCTCGATGTATTCGCACAGCTCCTCGGCGGCCACCAGCGCCCTTGGGGTAGGACGCTCCATCATCTCGGCAGGTACGGTATAGAGATGATCGCCGGCCACCGCCCGAAGCTCTGACCAGGCCCGCCAGGGGCGCTGCCAATCGCTGCTCTTGCCGGGATAGCGACCGGCTATGATCACCTGCGGGTCCGCCGCCAGCACCGCCTCCAGACTGACCGCCGGCGCCAGTTCGGGCAGTCCCGAAAACACGTTCGCGCCACCGCACAGGCGCAGCCAGGCGCTGATCATGTGCGCACCGCTGACGGTCATCAGCGGCCGTTCCCAGATCTGGTAAAACACACTCACCGGCTCCCGGCCGGCAAAACGCTGCGCCAGTCGCGCCACGCCGTTGCGATACGCCTGCGCCGCTTTGCGGCCCTGAGTTGCCTTCCCGGTCAGCACTCCGAGCCGCTGCAGTGTGGTCGCGACGGCGTCTATCTGGCCTGGCTCGGAATAAAACAGCACCAGTCCAAAACGCTCCAGCTGCGCCAGCTGACCGGCCGAATTGCCGCTCTGCCAGGCCAGCACCAGATCTGGCTGCAAGGCGGCAATTGCTTCCAGGTCCAGCCCGGCGCCGCCACCCACGCTGGGTAGCCGCCGTGCCTCGGGCGGGTAGTTGCTGTGCTCGGAGACCCCGACGACGCGATCACCGGCGCCGGCCGCAAACAGCAATTCGGTGAGGTGAGGAGCCAGACTGACGATACGCTGTGCCGGAGCGGCGAGACGCACTTCGCGACCGGCATCGTCGACGACCCAAACGGGGTTGCCCGCAGCGCCACCCGGTCCGGCCAGCAAGAGCACCAGCAGCCACGTCATTGTGCGCATGGTTTGATTCTACGCCGGCAGGCACGCGCAGGGGGCTGCGCGCCGGCAGTGCAGCCGAATGTGCCGCAAGTTGGGTTGGGCAACGTGCTGCCGCGGCTACAGCCGCTCATCCCAAAGCCGTGCCGCCCCCCGCACGCCGCTGGAATCACCGAACCTCGGTTGCAGCAGACGCGTATCCACCCGGTCCGAGAAAACGTAGCGACCCCAGCACCGGGGTACCTCATGGTAGAGCCGCTCGATGTTGCCCACCCCTCCGCCCAGCACAATGCATTCGGGATCCAGGATGTTGATGACCGTCGCCAGGGCGCGCGCCATGCGGTCGGTGTACCGGTCCAGCACCGCGACGGCCGCCGGCTCGGCGTCGCGGTCCCGCTGCGCGATGACCGCGGCCGGCAGCTCGATACCCGTGTATTGCCGGTACTCGCGCTCCAGCGCCGGACCGGACAACCAGGTTTCAATACAGCCCTGCCTGCCGCAATAGCAGGTCGCACCGGGGCACTCGTCGTCGCCTGGCCAGGGCAGGGGATTGTGCCCCCACTCGCCGGCAATCGCGTTAGGCCCGCCCAGCAGCTTGCCGCCTATCACGATACCGCCGCCAGTCCCGGTACCGACAATAACGCCGAATACACTGGCCGCCCCGGCTGCAGCGCCGTCGCTGGCTTCCGAGAGCGCAAAGCAGTCCGCGTCGTTGGCGATACGCACCGGACGCCGCAGTGCCGTCTGCAGGTCATCGCGCAGCGGTCTGCCGTTCAGACACACGGAATTGGCATTTTTGATGCGACCGTTTGCCGGCGAAATAGCGCCCGGTGTGCCGACACCGATCGTCCCCTGGCCACCCACCTGTTGCTCAACATCGGTAACCAGCGCTGCAACCGCAGCAACGGTGGCGGCATAATCACCCTGCGGGGTGGCAATGCGCCTGCACAACAGCTCTGTGCCGCCCGCGTCCATCGCCAGCACTTCGATCTTGCTGCCGCCGAGATCGACACCGATACGCAGCCGCTTCATGAACGCAAGACGATACCGCCTTCAGCTCGCCCAGCCAGCCAGCGTGAGCAGCGCAATCACCACCAGCCATATCGCCAGCGTGCGCCACACCAGTCGCATCGCAGCACGAACGCGTTGCACACCATTCTGGCCGGCGTTTTCGCTGTCCGCACCCAGGGCGCCGGCACCGGTCACCGCAAGGACATCAAGCGTACCTTCGCTACCCTGCGGCTGTCGGCGGTGGGCGTCGCGCCAACCGTCGACAGCCGCATCGAAGTGACCGCTGAGCGCATAGCCAAAGGCCAGCAGGCGCGCCGGCAGCCACACCAGCGCCGAGTTCAGCCAGGCAATACTGTCGCCGAACTCGCCGGGCTCGCGGCGCTGCTGATACAGCACCGCAACGCTGCGATACAGCACGGCACCGAGGGGTCCGAGCAGCGCAAACCAGAACAACACTGCGAACAGCCGGTCATTGGCTTCGACCAGCACTGCCGTGCTCACCTGCTGTGCGCGCTGCTCAGGGTCCTCCGGAATGGCATCGCCGGGCAGAAAAAAAGCCGCCGCCCGCTGCTGCAGTCCGCTGTCACCGGATTCGTGCGCCTGGCAGAAGGTATCGACGTCAGCACCAAGATCGCGCGGCCCCAGACAGTACACCAGCACCGCGACAGAAAGCAGCAGGCCGACAAGCCCGAACAGCCAGTCGCTGACCCAGTTCTGCACCAGTACCACACTGGCCCACAGCGGCAGCAGCAGCAATAGCAGACCACCGATGTGCTCCCACGCCGGCCCGCTGAGACGCTCTCGCACCCAGTCGACATAAGCCAGAAACGGCTCGTAGCGGCGGTACTCGTGCAGATGCGCCAACAGTCGGTCTGCCGCAATCCCCAACAGTGCTGATATGAGCGTCATGGCCTTGTGTCGAAAAGAAAAACCGTGGGCACGCTAACGCGTGTGCGAGCGGGCTGTCAAGCCAGAAGCGTGTGCAGCCGGTCCCAGTCGAACGCCGGACCGGGATCGGTCTTGCGGCCCGGCGCGATGTCGCTGTGGCCGACGATGTTGCGTGCGCCGATGGCCGGGAAGCGTTGACGCAATACCCGGATCAAGGCCGCCAGTTGCCGATACTGTACCGCTTCGTAAGGTTCCTCGTCCTGTCCTTCCAGCTCGATACCGACTGCGAAGTCGTTGCACGCCTGCTGGGTCCCATAGCAGGACTGACCCGCATGCCAGGCACGGCGGGTGAAAGGGACATACTGGACCAGTTCGCCACTGCGGCGGATCAGCACATGCGAGGAAACACGCAAATCGTAAATTTCGGCGAAGTAGGGATGCACATCGGGGTCGAGCCGATTGGTGAACAAGTCGTCGATCCAGTGCCCCCCGTACTCACCGGGCGGCAGGCTGATACCATGCACCACAATAAGAGACACGCCACAGCCGTCCGGACGGTCGTCGCAATTCGGCGACAGAACGCGGCGTGCATTCAACAGCCAGGCACCATCGGCGGACAGCCTCATTGAATTTTCCTGCGCAGCATCCGACGCAATTATGGAGTGACACCCTCTTCCGTTACAATGCGGCCACTAACCGGTCGCGTTACAGTATCATAAGGAGCCTGCGTGAAATCGATACCCATTGTTCTCGCCCTCGTTCTGGGCCTGGTCAGCACCGCAATGGCAGAAACTCTCTATGTCAGCGATCGGCTGGAAATCCAGATGCGGACCGGCAAGGGCACTCAGTTCCGCATCCTGCGCATGTTGCCGAGCGGCACCGCGCTGGAGGTACTGGAGGTGGATCAGGAAAACGGTTACTCGCGGGTACGCACACCCAGCGGCGTCGAAGGCTGGGTGCTGAGCCGTTTCCTTATGCAGGGTCGGGCGGCGCGCGATCAGCTCGCCGATGCGGAGAAAAAACTGGCTCGACTGGAACTGGAAAATCGCAAGCTGAGCGCTTCACTGGAAGACCTGCAGAAGACCAAGGGCAGTATCGACACCGAGCGCGAACAACTGGTAAAGGAAAACCGTAAAGTCAGCCAGGAACTGGAGGAAATCCGCCGCGCCGCCTCCAGCGCCCTGGCCATCGATGCCGAGAACAAGGAGCTCAAGAGCCGCATCGTGGCCTACGAGCGCCAGGCGCAAAGCCTGCAGCAGGAAAACGAAGGCCTGAAAGACCGCACTGCGCGCGACTGGTTCATGGTCGGTGCCGGCGTGGTGATCCTCGGCATGATCATCGGCCTGATCATCCCGCGCATCCGCTGGCGCAAGAAATCCAGCTGGGATAGCTTGTAGGGTATATAGCCACGGAAAACACGGAAAGCACGGACGAAGAACATTCGTTTCCGTCTTCTCCGCGAGCTCCGCGGCCACTTTGCAGGAAGGCTGTCCCCGCCGTATTTTGCCATGTGCCGGGCCGGGAACTGCGGCCCAACAGAGGCGCAGCAATTGACTGCGGCGCATCAGGCCGAGACGGACCCACAGTAGATCTGTCCGTGTTTTCCGTGTTTTCCGTGGCTAAATAGATATGTCCGTGTTTTCCGTGGCTAGAACCTAACTCGCCTATTCGTCGGTCACGCAGCCTTGCGAGGCATCCTTGACGTTCTTGATGTACTTGTAGAGCGTGCCGCGGGTGGCCTTGTAGGGCGGCATCTGCCAGCCGGCCCGGCGACGGGCGAATTCCTCGTCACTGACGTCCACATCCAGCCGTTTGGTTTCCGCGTCGATGGTGATGACGTCGCCGTCGCGGATCAATCCGATCGGACCTCCCTCCTGCGCTTCGGGCACCACATGGCCGATGATGAAGCCGTGCGATCCGCCCGAGAAGCGGCCATCGGTAATCAGGGCCACGTCCTGGCCGAGCCCGGCACCCATAATCGCCGAGGTCGGCGTCAGCATCTCGGGCATGCCCGGTCCGCCTTTGGGGCCCTCGTAGCGGATCACCACCACTTCGCCTTTCAGGATTTCACCCTTCTCCAGTCCGGCCAACATATCCTCTTCGCAATCGAACACCCGGGCAGGACCCGAAAAGTGCAGCCCTTCCTTGCCGGTTATCTTGGCCACCGAGCCACCCGGGGCCAGGTTGCCCTTCAGAATCTGAATGTGCGCGGTTTTCTTGATCGGCCGTTCAACAGGCATCAGCACATCCTGCCCCTGTTTGAGAGCAGGTAAATCCTTGAGATTCTCGGCCACCGTCTTGCCGGTCACCGTGAGGCAATCGCCGTTGATCAGACCCTGCTCCAGCAGATACTTCATTACCGCCGGCGTACCGCCCACGTTGTGCAGGTCTTCCATCACATATTTGCCCGACGGTTTGAGATCCGCCAGGAACGGTACGCGGTCACTGACCGACTGGAAATCGTCGATGCCGAGCGGCACTTCCACGGCCCGCGCCATGGCGATCAGGTGCAACACTGCGTTGGTGGAACCACCCAGCGCCATCACCATGACCATGGCGTTTTCAAACGCTTCGCGGGTCATGATGTCACGCGGTTTGATGTCCCGCTCGAGCAGGTGGCGAATCGCCTGACCGGCCTGCAGACACTCCTCCAGCTTGCCGGGATCCACCGCCGGGATGGAAGAACTGTAGGGTAGAGTCATGCCCATGGCCTCGATCGCCGACGCCATGGTGTTGGCGGTGTACATGCCGCCGCAGGCGCCTGCGCCGGGACAGGAATGGGCAACGATCTGTTCGCGCTCCTGGTCATCGATGCTGCCGGCGATGAACTGCCCATAACTCTGGAATGCCGACACCACATCCAGGCTCTCACCTTTCCAGCGCCCCGGCTTGATGGTGCCGCCATAGATCATCAGCGCGGGCCGGTTGAGCCGGCCCATGGCGATCATGACACCGGGCATGTTCTTATCGCAGCCCGGAATGGAAATATTGGCGTCATACCATTGCGCGCTCATGACGGTTTCGATGGAGTCCGCGATGATGTCGCGCGACTGCAGCGAATAACTCATGCCGTCGGTACCCATGGAAATACCGTCGCTCACGCCGATGGTATTGAAGCGCAGCCCGACCAGACCGGCAGCGTGCACACCCTCCTTGACCTTCGCGGCCAGGTCGTTCAGGTGCATGTTGCAGGTGTTGCCCTCCCACCAGACACTGGAAATACCGACCTCAGCCTTGCCCATGTCCTCGGACTTGAGCCCGGCGCCATACAGCATGGCCTGGGAGGCACCCTGCGAACGCGGTTCGGTTATGCGGGAGCTGAATCGATTCAGTTTATCGGACATGTCGCTGCCTCGGGGTAGGGATCTGCCGGAATGGTCAGGCATTGTACCTGTCAGGCTCGCGGGCTCCAATGCACAGCGGCCGGCCACGCCCCGGCCGCGGCGCCTGGAGCAGCCGTGCGCGGAAGTGGCGCGCAGTAGCGTCAGGAGATACCCTGGCCCGCTGAACGGGTCAATATCAGTGGGGGAGTACGCTAGCGGCAGGTCTTGATGCGGAAAATCGAGTAAGCGGGACACCACCCGATCAGTCCGGTGACCAGCGGTACTATGCCGATCAGGCCCCAGGGGTACAGCGTTTCCGTCACCGGTCCGACAAAGCTCAACAACACCAGCGCTGCGCCAACGACGATTCGCAGACCCCGATCGACTCCACCTACATTGACCATGACACACCTCGTGATTTTTCCCGATTTGGATTGTATCAGTGTACACCGCCACTGATATTGACGCATTCAGCGGATCATGCGCGGCCGACGGGCCTCGGCAGAAACCACGCTGACCGGGTGGGCCTAGAACAACAGCTGCCAGTTCGCGGTCAACGACCAGTCGGCGCTCATCTGCGGACCGTCCAGATGTTCGTAGACCGGCAGCCCGGCTTCCAGGGCGAGGCGGTTTGCGCCAACGCCGCCGCCCGGAAGGAAAAGGTTTACGCCGGCCAGTACATCCAGGCGTCTGCCGCCCTGCAGCTGCGGGTCCGCGGTGGGCACCAAGGCGGGATTGAGCTGCGGATCTGCGCCATCGATATCACCCCAGCTCTGCCCCGCCAGGCGCAGTGAAGCACTCCACGCCGGCGCCAGCCGGTAGCTCGCCCAGCCGGTCAGCTCCAGGCGGTCGCCCAGCGTGTAGTCCTCGTCGTTATCACCCAGACGCACGGTTGCCAGCAGCTGCCCGCCCCACGACCAGGCACCGAAGTCGCCGGTATAAGTCACGCCGGGCAGCAGGTCCCAGGTTCCGGAACCCAGCTGCATGGGGTAAGGTAAGCGGGCATCGGTCATCGCCGGCGTAGCGTCGCTTTCATCGATGTCACCGCTGGGCATGCTGACGCCGAGACTGAGGACAATATTGCGCTGCTGCTGCCGGGACAGCGCGTACAGAGCGCTCAGCTTGACGTCCCCGACGCCCTGGCTGCGGGTAGTAAACCGGGCGCCCATGCGCGTGATGTGATCCATGTTTTTTCGCACGTAGGGCAGCATCACCATAAGGTTGAAACTGTCATTCAGCGCATACATGGCACCCAGCATGTGCATTTCCATATCCATGCGCAGCGGGGCTACCATATAGTCCGCAAGCACTTCGCCATCACTGACACCGTCACTGCCGTCGCGCATGCCGTCCATGTGCATGTATCTGTAACTGTACGAGAACATCCAGTCACCGCTGTAGTGCACGTGATCACCCATCACCCCGGCCGGAGCCTGACTCAAATGCCCCAGATGAGTAGCGTGCCGGTGATGCGCATCGGCCTGCACAGCGGCAGCGAAAACAGCGAGCACCGCGGCCATTGTTGGCTTCTTCACTCGGGTATTCCTCCGCTCGGCTGTTTGATCTTGTTACTGGGCGGTAGCACCGCGCACCAATGTACCGCAGGCCCGGCAGCTCGGCGTGCGACAAATTGCCGCACCCCCGCCTGCGACGAACTGCTAGAATCGCCGCATGGAAATTCAGGGCCCGACGCGTGCCAGCAGCACACACAACCTGAAGCGGCTTTTCATGCTGCGCAGCCTGCTCATTGCCGGCGTGCTGCTGGCTTTGCCGACTGTGCACTGGTTTGGCGACCTCAGCCTACCGCCGCTGCCGCTGCTGGCAATCAGCGGTACGCTGGGCCTGATCAACCTGTGGACCTGGCACCGGGTTCGCAGCGGCGTCTACATCCGCGACCATGAATTCCTGCTGCAACTGACGATTGACGTGTTCGCCATCGCCGGACTGCTCTACTTTACCGGCGGTGCGTCCAACCCGTTTGCCTGGTTCTTTCTTATCCCGCTGATCATTGCGGCAACCGTACTCCCGGCTCTCGGCACCTGGTTGATGGCGGCGCTGACTACCCTATGCTACACGTTGCTGATGTTCTTCTTTCTGCCGCTGGGCAGCGGCGACCACCTGCACCATAGCGATAATTTTGCCCAACACGTGTTCGGCATGTGGTTCGGTTTCGTTCTGAGTGCAGCGCTTATTTCCTGGTTTGTTACCGGCATGGCACGCACCTTGAGAGAGCGCGACATCGCACTCGCCGAGGCGCGCGAACAGGCGTTGCGCGACCAGCAGCTGGTGGCGCTCGGTACGCTGGCCACGGGCGCCGCACACGAACTGGGAACGCCGCTCGCGACCATGGCAGTACTCACCGGTGAACTGCAGCGCGCGACGCTGGAGGAGTCGGTCTCACGCAAACTCGAGATCCTGCGCGAGCAGATCCAACGCTGCAAACGTGCGCTGGCGGTGATATCGGCATCCGCCGGGGAGGTACGCGCCGAGAGCGGCAGTCTGGTACCGGTACAGGATTTTCTCGATCAGGTCATTGACGGTTGGCGCAGGCAGCGCATGCATGCGTCGATCGAGACTGAGTTGCAGCCCGGTTCGCCTGCGGCCAGGATCATTAACGAGTACACCCTGCATCAATCGCTCATAAACCTGCTCAACAACGCGGCCGATGTCGCAACACAATCCGTAACCCTGAAGGCCAGCTGGGATACGCGCGAGCTTGCCATCGATATCCTCGATAACGGGCCGGGCCTGCATCCCGGCGTTGCAGAGCGCATCGCACAGCATAAGCCCAGTGACAAGGAGTACGGCATGGGACTGGGTCTGTTCCTGACCCACGCCACCGTTCAGCGCCTGGGTGGCGAAATCGCTTTGTTCGATCGCGAATCGGGCGGCACCTGCACCCGCATAAGGTTGCCCCTGGCCGATTTTTCGGAGGCACCGTGACCGAGCTTGAAGATCCGCGCCCGTCCCTGCTGATCGTTGATGATGACGAGGTGTTCTGTGCCGTGCTGGGCGATGCGCTGAGCGAGCGCGGCTACCAGGTAGTCACGGCACACACACTCGAAGACGGACTTCGCCAGGCACAGAAGCTGGAACCCGAATATGCTGTCGTTGATCTCAGAATCGGCCGGGACTCGGGACTGGCGCTTGCGGAACGCCTGCACGCCATGGATGAGAATACCCGCATCGTCATTCTGACCGGCTATGCGAGTATTGCCACAGCGGTGGAAGCCATCAAACTTGGCGCCGTTCACTATCTGGCCAAGCCGGCCGATGCCGATGAAATACTGGCTTCCCTGCACAAGGACCAGGGTGATCCTCACATACCCCTGGCCGATACACCGCTCACCGTCAGACGACTGGAGTGGGAACACCTGCAAAAGGTGTTGGCGGAATGCGATAACAATGTCTCGGCTGCAGCGCGCAAACTGCGCATGCACCGCCGCACCCTGCAGAGAAAGCTGGCCAAACGGCCTGCAAAGGACTAGAACCTATCTCATAACCCCCCGCGGCCGTGGCGCGGGATTATGGGATAGGTTCTAGGAGCCTATTTCTCAGCCAGCCAGACAGTGACGCGCCGGTTGCGGGCCCAGGCTTCAGTGGTATCGGCCGGATCCTGGGGCTGGTTCTCACCGAAATAGCGCGATTCGATCGCCGAGCGCGCCACGCCGCGCGAGCGGAGATAACGCGCGACCATGGCGGCACGACGCTGCGACAGATCCAGGTTGTAATCGGGCCCGCCACGCGCATCGGCGTGCCCCCCCAGCACGATGCGCCGCTCTCCACTGCCACGCACATCGCGCGCGACCTGTTCCAGGACCTGTTGGGCGGCCCGGCTCAGGCGGTCACTGTCCGTGTCGAAATAGACCGTTTTTTCACTCAGCGGCTCGAAGTCCAGGTACAACAGACCGGCAGTGCACTCCAGGAAACGTGGCAATGCCGCGCGGAATCGCACTGGCATAAAGGCCACCTGGACCTGATCCGCGCCATCACCCCAGTCACTGAATTCGATAACCGGTTTCATACCCTGCTCGAGTTCGTAATAAATGCGCAGCGCCTGCTGGCGGGGAACACGCAGCGGTGTGCGACCTGGTTCGAGAGTAAAGTCACCGAGCAGCCGCTGTTCTACCGGTTGTTTTTTCCACGGAGGCGCTACCGTTTGCAGCTGTGCGCGCTGCGCCATAACCGGGGGTTGCCGCACATACAGAGCAAATTCGAGCCGCCGCCCCGCCCGTTGTTCAAAGCGCGCCTGCCCGAAGCGGGGGATATCGTGCACCAGCGCGCAGTGCCCATGAGTCGCCTCGACTTCCCAGCTCGACGCCTCCCAGGTCGCCTCGAAGCGCTGCAGGTGGGCGGCGGCCGGCGCCGCAAACAGCAAGACTCCGAGACCGAACCCGCTGAGCAGAGCGCGACGAACCATGCAATAGTGAACCATGCCTGGTGTTTCGACGAGCAGCCGACGCTCCTTGAGCACCAGCCGCTGCCAGGGGACTGGTACAAGTGTTGCTTCACGGAACTGGACCGCGGGAATGGTTGCCGCGGTTCAGCAAGAACTCCGCGACTGAGCGCAGATAAGGGTCTGGATGCCATATTGGCATGACAATCTGACAGACAAACTGCCTATCTTGTCGGATCTCATGACGCCACCCGACACCCTACCTTGGATAGATAATTGAGAATAAACCGAAGGTTGTGGTGCCAGCGCCGAAACCGCCCGACGCTCAAGAATGACCCACCGCGCCAGGGACAGCGCAATTGAGGCTTATTTTGTCGGAATCTCTATCACTCTGTCGACCCACCCTGAATTCCACTGGACGTTCGGCTATCGCACGATGCATCCATCTGAAAAACATTGCTTTTATTATCCTGGCCCGCAACTTGCTGAAGTGCGAATCAGTCCAGCAATAAGCCACTGACATCGGCCTGGGCCTGCTGATTGCGGCACTTCTGTTCAAAACCGCGTTACGCCCGCATGGCTGCAGAGTACAGGCTCACGACACCACCGTACCGACATCCGGATCGAGAACACAGGCGCTTGCAACAGCCGGATGTAACAACCTGTTCAGCCACATGGGTGATTGAGGAGTATGCGATGACAGCGACGACCCCTACTGTGGGCGCCATCGGCCGCCCCTGTTCCGCGCCAGGCGAATTCAGGTACCCTGAGCCGGAACGACTGCAGCGGCCATGGCGCATCAGCATCGCCGCACAGCACGCAGAAACCGGCCGCGCTCTGGTCAGCGCACTAGAGGACGGCGACGACAGCCACGCGGTCGAATTGCTGCAGACCCCGAGTCATGCGCCCGACGGGTTTCTGTCGGTTGCCGCTGATCTGCTGGTAATCGACACTCAGTTCATCGAGCAGCCGCTGGAGCACCCTCTGGCGAAGCTGTTGCAGCAGCAGCCGCAGATACGTGTGCTGGCGTTTGGCGTCGACCTGCAGGACGAATACCTCTCGCGGCTGGTGCGCGCAGGCGTGCACGGCTACCTCAAAATACCGGCCGCGCCCGCCGAATTCCGGCGCGCCGTGGCGCACATCATGGCGGGCAACACCTGGCTGGAGCATCGCGTGGTCCGCGCCTGCCTGTCCGCGCCTGCGCCTGAAGCTGGACAGCTGGGAGCGAAGCTCGGCAGCAATATTGACAGCATGTGCGAGCAACTGACGCGCCGGGAAAAAGAGATCCTCTGCCAGGTTATCAGGGGTTACGCCATCAAGCAGATCGCCGCCGAAGTTCACCTCTCCCATCAGGGCGTCAAGATGCACCTCGCCCGGCTGTTCAGGAAATTCGAGGCCAGCAACAGAAACCAGCTGATTCTTGCGGTACTGGACAGAATCAGCCCGGTACCAGACCTTTCCGCGTCACTGTGCAGCCGCCTGCGCAGTAAGCTGATGGAATACAGCGACTGACACCCGGCGCGGGCGCGGGACGACGTGCACTGCACAGGCGTCCGGGGTTGGCCGCCCCGCTCCGACCAGCTCGGGGCCAAGGCATAATTGCGCCTTCAACAATCTGTAATTGCAACCGATAGTTATCAACTTACCCGGCGATCGCTGCAGGACTGGACTACAATCGGATCTGGTGCTCTGCCAAATTGGCACCCTCGCCAACACAGCCGGGAGCGTGCATGAGCAGGAAATTCTCCGTTGAGGTCCAGTCGCTCATCGATGCCCAGGACAACCCGTTTGTTCTCATCGATACTGACTACAATATCGTCGCCGCCAACCGGGCCTACCAGCTCGCCTATGGCATCGACGCCAAGGCGGTGCTGGGCCGCAAGTGCTACCAGGTTTCGCATCGCTCGGACGTTCCCTGTCATGTGAACGGTGAAGACTGCCCCCACAAACAGGTCTTTGCCACCCGCCAGCCTCACCAGGTGTTGCACGTCCATTATGATCCCCGCGCGCAACCGGAACACGTGCGCATCAAGGGTTCGCCGATCTTCGCGCCCGCCGGCAGGATGTACCTCGGCGAAGCCATGTTTCCGCTGGCCCATGGCGACGACCTGGATTGCGAACAACAGCGCCTGATCGGCCGGTCCAGGGCCTTCCTGACGTTCATGGAGGCCCTGACGCGTGCCGCGGAAACCGATCTGCCCGTTATCGTGAGTGGGGAAAGCGGGGTCGGCAAGGACCTGGCAGCCGAGTACATTCACCGACGCTCGCAACGTAACGGACGCGCTTTCACCATAGTCGATTGCAGCGCAATCGCCGAGACGGTGTTCGAGAGCGAGCTGTTCGGCCACGAACGCGGCGCGTTTACCGGCTGCATCGGCCGCCGCTACGGACTGTTCGAACAGACCGACGGTGGGACCCTGTTTTTCAACGAGATCGGCGATCTTCCCTACGCCCTGCAGGGCCGCTTGCTGCGCGCAATGGAAACCGGACAGTTCCGGCGCGTCGGCGGGCGCGAAATTCTTTCTGCCGATGTACGTATTATCTGCTCCACGGGCAGAAACCTGCGCCAGCTGGTGGCCGGCAAACAATTTCGCGCTGACCTCTACTACCGAATCGCCACCATCGTCTGCGAGATACCGCCGCTGCGGGAGCGCCGCGAGGATATACCCGAGCTCGCCACAGCGCTGCTCCAGCGCATGGGGTCACGCGACGAACCCAGCCACCGCCTGAGCGCCGACGCCAGCGACCTGCTGCTCGGTTACGATTACCCCGGCAATGTGCGTGAACTGCGCAATATCCTGCAGCGCGCGGCTACGCTGACCACCAATGGCATTATCACCGCGCGCGAGATTCACATCGACGCCGACGCCCGACCGCTGCGCCCCGATCCGCTGCTGGCAGCTGCCGGTCGACGCGGCGATGAACCGTCGATGAAAAGCCTCGAGTCCCGTTACATCGCGGAACTGCTCGCCGAGCATCGCGGCAAACGCGCCACGGTGGCCGAGATTCTGGGCATCAGCGAACGCACCCTGTACCGCAAGCTGAAACAGTACGGTCTGCAGAACATCGGTCGCCACGCCTAGGCACGCAGCATCAGTCGGCTTTGTTACGCGGGGATTCTTTTTGGCACGCATTCTTCCCCGGTGTCGCTAATACCGGTACGCTAGCCGGGATGCGCAACACACCCAAACTCCTGGACATGATCGCGGCGCTGATTGCCGCGCCCTCGATCAGCAGCGTCAATCCGGACTTCGATCAGGGCAACCGCGGCGTCGTCGAGCTGCTGGCCGGCTGGCTGTCCGCGCTCGGCTTTCGGTCCGAGATCCTGCCGATCGGCGGCCAGCCCGGGAAGGCCAACCTTATCGCTACGCTCGGCGCGGGACCGGGCGGCCTGGTACTGGCCGGGCATACCGACACCGTGCCCTATGACCAGGGACGCTGGAAGCACGACCCGTTCCGGCTGACTTGCGCGGACGGTCGCCTGTACGGTCTCGGTACCTCTGATATGAAGGCGTTTCTGGCGCTGGCGGTGGAGGCGGCAAGCAGCTTCACAGCCTCCCAGCTGAAACAACCGCTCATTATCGTGGCCACGGCTGACGAAGAAAGCTCGATGTCCGGTGCCAAGGCGCTGGTGGATGCGCAGCGCCCACAGGCACGTTACGCCGTCATCGGCGAGCCGACCGGGATGCGCCCGGTGCGCATGCACAAAGGCATCCTCATGGAGGCGATCCACCTGCGCGGGCGCTCCGGCCACTCCAGCGATCCGGCGCTCGGCAACAGCGCACTGGAAGGCATGCACCGGGTGCTCGGAGAACTGCTGCGCTGGCGAGCGGAACTGCAGGCGCAGAACCTCAACCCGCTGTTCGCCGTGCCCTATCCCACCCTGAACCTGGGGCATATCCACGGCGGGGACAATCCGAACCGCATTTGCGCCGACTGCGAATTACACATCGACCTGCGCCCGATACCGGGCATGGACCTGCAGGCGCTGCGCGAAACCCTGCAGGCGCGCCTGCAGACGGTACTACGGGACAGCGGCCTGGAACTCAGCTGCCGCCCGCTGTTCGAGGGTACACCGGCGATGGAGACGCCGGCCAGCTCCGAGATCGTGCGCGCGACCGAAACATTGACAGGGCACCAGGCCGGCGCGGTGGCGTTTGGCACCGAGGGCCCCTATTTCACCCAGATGGGTATCAGCACCGTGGTGCTGGGGCCCGGGCGACATCGACCAGGCGCACCAGCCCGACGAGTACCTGGCAGAGGCGCGTATCCCTGCGATGCTGGAATTGCTGCGCAGCCTGATCCAGCGTTTTTGCGTGGCCCCCGCAAGCCAGGAGCCCAGCCGGTTTTAGGCGAGTTCGGAACAGTTGTTTTGCCGCGGCTGGTAAAGTTACTCTAATGACCATGTCTGCCAAACAAAAACAACAACAAGACTCCTTTGTCACCAGCATCCGCCAGGCGGCCCCCTACATCCAGGCACACCGCGGAGCGACCTTCGTCATCAGTTTCGGAGGGGAAAGCGTCGACGCACAGTTCGACCAGCTGGTTCACGACATTGCACTCATAAATACGCTGGGTATCCGCCTGGTTCTGGTACACGGGGCGCGCCCCCAGATCGAACAGCGCCTGAAACAGAGGCAGGCGGAAATACAGTACGTGAATGGACTCAGGGTGACGGACGATGCGGCGCTGGCAGCGGTCAAGGATGCAGTGGGCAGCCTGCGGGTGGAAATCGAGGCGAAGCTGTCCATGAGCCTGGTAAACACCCCGACCGCCGGTGCACGCATCGGTGTTGCCACCGGGAACTTCGTGATCGCCAGACCGCTGGGCGTCCGCGACGGCGTAGACTATTGCCACACCGGGGAAGTGCGCCGCCTCGACGCCGCCGGCATTCACCAGCAGCTGGATGCGGGCCGGGTGGTATTGCTTTCCCCGCTGGGCTATTCGCCGACCGGCGAAGTCTTCAACCTGAGTGCAGAAGAGGTGGCAACCGCCGCAGCGGTGGCCCTGCATGCAGAGAAGCTGATACTCCTGGTGGACGACGCCGGCCTGCGCGACGGCAGACGTCGCCTGCTGCGACAGCTGTCGCTGCTGGAGGCCGAACAGCTGTTGCGGTCACGCCGCAGACTGAGCGACGATTGGATCCGCCACCTCGGCAACGCGGTGGAGAGCTGCCGGCGCGGCGTCAAACGCACCCACCTGATCGACCGCCGTGCTGACGGCGGCCTGCTCACAGAGCTGTTCACGCGGGACGGCATCGGCACTCTTATCAGCGCCGAGAGCTACGAAGGCCTGCGCGCCGCGAGTATCGATGACGTGGGCGGCATCCTGCAGCTCATTGCGCCTCTGGAAGCAGAAGGGGTACTGGTGAAACGTTCGCGCGAACTGCTGGAAATGGAAATCGACCATTTCCTGGTGGTAAAGCGCGACGGCATGATCGTGGCCTGCGCCGCGCTTTACCCCTATCCCGGTGGCGTCGCAGAGCTCGCCTGCCTGGCGGTGCACCCGGATTATCGTTCCCAGGGGCGCGGCGACAGCCTGTTGGAGGCCGTTGAGGAGCGCGCCCGCCACAACGGCGTCAAACGCCTGTTCGTACTCACGACCCGCACCGCGCACTGGTTCCAGGAACGCGGCTTTCGCAAGATGGACCTGACCGACCTCCCGGTCGAAAGACAGAACCTGTATAACTACCAGCGAAAATCGAAAGTCTTCATCAAGGCAGTCGAATAGTGCCGAACAACAGGCCCGCAGCACAGTCAGCGCCACTGCGCATCGCCCAGATCACCGACACCCATCTGTATGCTGATCCGGATGGACTGCTGTTGGGACTCAACACCCGCCGCTGCCTGCAGGCCGTGATTGAACTCGCTCTGCAAGCCGGAGCCGCGGACCTGGTGGTAGCCAGCGGCGATCTCGCGCATGACGGCACTATCGAGGCTTACCGGCAGGTGCGCGACTGCTTCAGCCGCATGGGCGCACCGGTCTGCTGCCTGCCCGGCAACCATGACGAGGCGGGCGCGTTGCGCGACCACCTCAATCACAGCGGCTTTTACAGTGGTCGCAGCCATCGCCTGGGTACATGGCAGCTGCTGTTCCTGGATTCCACCGTGGCGGGGAGCGAAGGCGGTCACCTCGCAGCAACCGAGCTGGAGAGGCTGGATGCAGCACTGCGGGACCGGCCGGATGCGCCGGCGCTGCTGTTTCTGCATCATCAGCCGGTCGAAATCGGCAGCCGCTGGCTGGATAGCATGAAGGTCGACAACCCGGAGGCCTTGTTTGCCGTCATCGACCGCCACCCGCAGGTGCGCGCCGTGGTGTGGGGACACGTACACCAGAGCTTCGAACAGCGGCGCAACGAAGTCCTGCTGCTGGCCACACCGTCCACCTGCCTGCAGTTTCTGCCGGGCAGCGAGCGGTTCGCTGTCGAGCAGATCCCGCCCGGCTATCGCTGGCTGGACCTGTATCCGGACGGAAGCCTGAAGACCGGCGTCGAACGCCTGCCACAAATGCCCGGCACCATCGATCTCAGCGCACGCGGGTACTAAAGCGGCAAAAGATCATTCACCACGAAGGCAACACGAAGGGAAAACAAAATGAAAGACAGGTTTGGCAAATCCTTTATGTAACTTTGCGGTCAGGGGTAGCCGACCCTGAGCGAGGTCGTGCAAGGACATCTTGACCACGATAAGACGCTGAGAGCCACCAGGGATATAAAAACCGGTTCGGGTTTCCTTCGTGTAACTTTGTGTCCTTTGCGGTTAAGAGCGGGAAAGCGCGTCTTTCAGCGCTCGCTACAGGGACGGTACGGCGTCATACGGGCAGCGGGTAACGCTCCATCAGGTAGCCGAGGCAGTCCTGCCGGATCACCCGCTCGTCCAGGGTCAGCATGGCCGGCATCACGGCTCGGTGGGTACGCAACAGATTGCCTTCGACTCTGAAAAACCGGTCTGCCACTTCCACGCCCTGCTCATCGACGACCTCCAACGGCATGCCGTCCACACCGTTGAGTCGCGCCAGCGTGGTGCCGGGCGGCAGCTCTCTGAAGTTCAGGTGGTCGAGATCATTGCTAAAGCAGATGTCCACCGGTTGTTCGCCGAAACCGAAACTGAAGACGCGCGGCACCCGCACCGTGGCAACGGTGTGGTACAGGTCGACATCGTGGGAAGCGATCGGATGTGCTGGAATATCACTCAGGTGCAGGCAGGCGTCGAGAAACTCTCGCACATGCAGTTCCCCGGCGCTCTGTCCTACCTTGCCGCACTCGACGGTGACGGCCGGACACAGGCTGGCAAAAGCCATCGACTGCACCCCCGTCGGGCGGATGAAGTACACCATGGTGCGGCTGAACAGGCTGGCCAGGTGCATGAAACGGTGATCGATGCGATTGATGCAGGCGTAGTGGGGATTGATGCCGGTATTGTTGTGCACGTCGACACTGGCAAAGGGCCCGCGCAGCTGCATGATGTCGAACACCTCGGACATCAGGCGCTGCTCCGGACTGTCGGAGTGCTCGCGTGCCGGGCCAGACGCGGTTATAGTCCGGCTGACCCGCGAGTCGCCGCACGCCGTCGCGGGCCGCCTCCACGTTGCCGATAAACAGGCTCAGGGCACGCGGCAGCTCCCGGTCCTGAAACTGCCGCAGCAGTTCCTGAATGGCAAACACACCGGTGGTTTCATTGCCGTGCAGCAGTACCGACACGAACAGCGGCTGCTGGCGCCGACCAGGCAGGTGGATCAATGAGGGGCCGCCCAGCAACTCGGCCAACTGCCGGGGTTCGGCGTCCAGCAGCCCCGGCGGCAGTTCGTGGTACTGGCGTAACAGGCTGCCCATAGCCGTCAGGCGTCCCAGTCGTGCACCGGCAGGCCGCTCTGCTGGCGCTGGTAATAGGCCTCGGTCAGCGCCTGCATATCGCTGCCGTGCCGGGCGACGTAGGCGCGCTGCCAGTTGGCCCCGGTACAGCCGTTGTGCAGCCGCGCCTTGATGATACCCAGGTACAGGTCGCGGTCTCCGGCATCGATATCCAGCAGCTCCCAGACCATAGCGCGCCAGTGGGATCAGTGTCCAGGAGCAGGCTGGACACCGGGCGCTTGCGGCCGTCCAGCCAGGTGATCTGGGCATCCAGGCCGTCGCGGGCGGCGGCATAAAAGTTATCGCGTGCGGTGGCGAACGGCAGTTCCAGCTCGGGTGCAACCTCGCGCGTCGCCAGCGCGTGCACCAGGCCATAGAAAAACGCAGCATTGGCGATACTGTCGGTCACCGTGGGGCCTGCCGGCAGCACCCGGTGTTCAATGCGCAGATGCGGTGTGCCGTCCTCGTCAAACCCGATCAGGGGACGGTTCCAGCGCCAGATGGTGCCGTTGTGCAGGCGCAGGTGCCGCATCTGCTCGTCAGGCGCGTCGAACTCGATCGGCAACAGCACCGGGAAGTGTTGCTGATTCTCGACAAAACACTCGTGCAGGGACTCTTTCGCATACCCGGTACCGAAGCTGACACGCCGCACGGGGCCGCGGCTGGCGCCGGCAAACCCGCCCACTTCGACCGACTGCTCGAACAACGGAATGCGCGTTTCGTCCCATAAGTCCTTGCCGAACAGATAGGGTGAGTTGACCGACGCCGCAACCATGGGCGCCGAGACAATCTGCGCGGCGTTGTAGTAACGCACCGCCTGGCGCATACCTACTTTGAGATGCAGCTGCAGCGAAGTAGCCGCCGACTCCAGCATCACATCCTGGTGGCGCAGACTCAGGTGCTCGCGTCCGTGAATATCCAGCATCAGCGGTTTTCCGCCGCGCAGGCGCAACACCTGGTCGTTCAGGGCCAGGTAGCGCTTCATTTCCGACATATTGGCCAGCGTCAGGTCACGTTGGCGAACGCTGGGCAGAATTCCTATCATGACCAGGCGCGTGTCCAGCTTGGCAGCGACCCGCGCGCAGTCCCGCCAGGTCTGCTGCAAGCCGCGATGCAACTCGTCAAGCGCGCGGCCATGCAGCGGCTGAGGATCGACGTTCAGTTCGACATTGAACTTGGCCAGTTCCGGGACCACCAGCGGATCGTTCATGGCGGCAAGAAACTCCCGGTTCACGGGCGCCGCCAGTGCGCCGGGATCGATCAGCCAGGCCTCCATCTCGAGGCCGCAAACCGGCACCTCGGCGGAGAATTCACCTCGCGCGAACCAGTCTCCCAGCAAACGGGTTTCGCGCTCCAGGCGTTCCTGGAACAGGTCGAAGTCAGCCGGCTGGAACTGGCTGTGGGTGATCTCGTCGCCCATGCCTCAGGTCCGCAACTGCCGATCGAGTTCTGCCAGGCGTTCCGTTGTCCCTATGTCCATCCATCTCCCTCGATAGTGTTCGCCACTCACCTGGCCCGCCTGCATGGCGCTGCGCAGCAGCGGTGCCAGCGGAAAACGCCCCTGCGGTGCGCCGGCAAACAGCTCGGGCCGGTACAGCCCGATGCCGCTGAACGTCAGGCGCTTATCGCCCTCGGCCGCTACTGTAGCGCCCTGCAGCTGGAAATCACCGTCGCTGTGATGGCGAGGATTATCCACCAGCACCAGGTGCGCAAGCCCCTCGGGTTCGCGCCTCAGTTCGCGGTAAGGGTAGTCGGTCCAGATATCGCCGTTGACCACTATAAAGGCTCCCGCACCCAGCAACGGCAGGGCCTGGCGGATACCGCCGCCGGTTTCCAGCGCGCCTTCCGGCTCCGGAGAGTAGTCGATGCGCACGCCGAATGCGCGCCCGTCCCCAAGTCGCGCCACGATCTGCGCGCCCAGATGCGCATGGTTGACGACCAGCTCGGTAAAGCCCGCCTCGCGCAGCGCCTCGATGTGATACTGGATCAGGGGCTTGCCCGCCGCCTCCAGCAGCGGCTTGGGCACGCGATCGGTCAGCGGTCGCATGCGTTCGCCGCGACCGGCGGCCAGGATCATGGCCTTCATAACGCTGCGGTCACACGCCCGGCAATCGCACCCAGCGCTTCCAGCTCGGGGTAGCGGGAACACACCTCGGTCACGTAGCCGAGCGTGCGCGGGATGTCCTTTAGGTAGCCGCTTTTGCCGTCGCGGTGGTTCAATCGGGCGAAAATACCCGCGGCTTTCAGGTGCCGCTGCACGCCCATCCAGTCGAACCACTGCAGGAAGACATGTTCATCGGCCTGCCCGGGGCGCAGGCTACCGGTCTGCTGGGCAAGTTCGAAATAGCCCATGACCCACGCCTCGACCCGCTCGCGTGGCCAGGCGATGTAGCAATCGCGCAGCAGCGAAACCAGGTCATAGGTCAGCGGGCCGATCACGGCGTCCTGGTAGTCCAGGATGCCGGGATTGTGATGCGCCGACACCATCAGGTTCCTGGAGTGGTAGTCGCGGTGCACGCACACCGAAGGCTGCTGCAGCGCGCTGTGGGTAAGCGCCTCGAAGCTGCGCTGCAGGGCGTCCTGCTGGCGGGCATCGAGTTCCAGCCCGAGGTGTGTGCCGATCAGCCAGTCCCGGAACAGGGACATTTCGAACATCAGCAGATCCCGGCTGTAGGGTGGCAGACCACTGTCGAGCGGGCAGCAGCTCTGCAGCGTCGCCAACGCACCCAGCGCATCGCCGTACAGCCGATCGACACTGGTTTCGTCGAGCGCATCCAGGTACAAGCGACTACCCAGGTCAGACAGCAGCAGCAGTCCCTGGTCCAGGTCCTTGGCCAGAATCTCGGGCACGTGCAGGCCCACGGTCAGAAACAGCTCCGTGACATGGATAAACGGCCCGCAGTCCTCCTTCTCCGGAGGTGCATCCATCACGATGTAGCTTGCACCGCCCTGCTGGACACGGAAATAGCGCCGGAAGCTGGCGTCGGCGGAGGCTGGTTCGAGCACGGCGTCGGGCCAGTCGAGCCGCCGCCGGACCCAGTGCTGAATCGCTGTGATTCGATCAGACAATACAGGAGCCTTTGGAACGTCTGAACAGTTCAATCAGAGTCTGTCATCGCGAACGGGGCGTGGCAATCTCATGATTGCACACGGGGCTGCCTGGCGCTTGCACTGAAGAACTGATCAGAGCGTGCCTTTGCCAGTAAACCGCGTCGGCACAGTATACCGGCTTGGCCAGACAAATGCCGCGGGCCCGGGGGACTCGATCCCAGCGGTGGCGACTCCAGCCATCGATCCGTGCGCCACCTCGCAACGAGCACACGCAGCGCCCGGCGCGCAGATGGCCGGGCAGCGATTGTTGCGGATGCGGATCTGCAACGCGGGTATGATTGCCCTGCACCGTGACCGCTGCCAGCGCACGCTAGTCCCGGGAGCGGCTCGCAATCAGCCACAGCGCCGTTTTGGAGGCCGGCAAAACCAACCGCAGCCTGGTGCACAAAGCCGCTCATCGGTACACGAAACCATTGAATATACAGCTATTCTATGCGATTTTAGGCGCCGCTCGCCAACTCATGGCACGAGCATGCTGAATCCGGCAGACTACGCACTTGATTCGACTCGATAAGCCGCTGTGAACGCTCGATATCTATTTCTGGTTTGCATTATCGCGGCACAAGTGGCGAACGTTGGAGCCGAATCCCGATCGGATTGTGCAACGGCACCGGACCGCAGCTGCAACGGCATTGACCTGTTCGCCGATGCGGCTGCCGCAGCGCTGCCGGCCGCCAATATAGCCCCAGCCGAGACTGTCAATCCCTACCTGCCGTCATCTGCCTGGGCCGTCTGCCCGCCCCAGCCGCTGCAGGATTTCAGACCCGAGGTCAGCGGCAACCGGCAAGACGCCTTCACCTTTCTGACCGGCGATCTGGCCACCCGCAACACCGATGGCAAGCTGACCCTGATAGGCGATGCCGAAGCGGTACGTGCCGACCAGCGCATCAAGGCCGACCGGCTGGTTTACACGGAAAGCGATGCAGTCGTTGATGTGCAAGGCCAGGTACGCTACGACGAGCCCCAGATGACCATGCTGGCGACCGACGGCAAGATCTGGCTGGAGGAGGATCGCGGCGAGTTTCATAACACCCGGTTCCGCTTTTTTGAACGTCACGCCCGCGGCGGCGCCGCCAACGCCTACCTGTTGCAGCCGGGCGTATCGCGCTATGAGCAGGCCAGTTACACGACCTGCCCCGACAACAGCAACGTGTGGGGACTACGCGCCCAGTCGGTCACCATTTACGAGGACGAGGGCGAGGGGGTGGCGCGCCACGCGCGCCTTAACATCAAAGATGTGCCGGTGCTGTACACGCCCTATCTGTCATTTCCCATCGATGACCGACGCAAGAGCGGTCTACTGGTTCCCAGTTTCGGCTCATCAGAGAACTCCGGCTTCGAATTTCGCGTGCCCTATTACTTCAACCTGGCGCCCAACTACGACGCCACGCTGGCGCCGCGCTACCTTCAGGACCGCGGCACCCAGCTCAACGGCGAGTTCCGCTACCTGCGCAGCGCGCGGGAAGGCAGTGTAAATCAGGAGGGCATTCTCAGTGTCGAGTACCTGCCCCACGATGACAAAACCGGAGACAGCCGCAGCCGCATCAGTATTCGCGACGCCAGTCGGTTCGGCAATCACCTGACCACCAACATCGACTATGACCGCGTATCCGACTCGAACTATCTGCTCGATCTGGGCGACTCGCTCAGCCTCGCCAGCACCAGTTATCTCCAGCGCACGTTTCGCGCCGACTACAACACCGGCTGGTGGGATGCCGGTCTGCGCATCGATGACTACCAGACCGTGGATCCGAGCATCGCCCCGCAGGACCGGCCCTACGAACGGTTGCCGCGGCTGACTTTCAATGCGATTTCGCCGCTGCGCCCGGCAAACGTGGAATCCGGCATCCGAACAGAGTTCGTTCGCTTCGACCAGGATTCCCGGGTGGTTGCCAACCGCGTCGACCTGCAGCCGTCAGTGTTGTACCCGCTGCGGCGTGCCGCATTCGAGATAACCCCTAAAGTCGGCGTACGCCAGACCAGCTACCAGCTGGACAACCAGGATCCCGGTCAGGGTCAGCATCTCAGCCGTACCACGCCGATCTTCAGCCTCGACAATGTGCTGTTTCTGGAAAGAGAGTTTCAACTGGGCAACCGGGACTATGTGCAGACCCTCGAGCCCAGAGTGTTCTACCTGTACGTGGAGCGCCAGAACCAGGAGGATATTCCGCTGTTCGACAGCAGTACGCCGACCTTCACCTACCGGGAACTGTTCGAGGAGAATCGCTTCAACGGTGCCGACCGGGTGGGAGACGCGAGCCAGGTCGCACTGGCGGTAAGCACCCGTCTGCTCGACCCGAACACCGGGGCGCAACGGGCGCGCGCTTCGGTCGGCGAGCTGTTCTACCTCAGAGATCGCACCGTCACACTCAACAACACGCCGCCGGAACAGCGCAGCCGGTCAGATATCGCGGGAGAACTGGAAGTCATGCTCAGCCGTGCCTGGTCGGGGCGCGCGGACCTGGTCTGGGACCCCATCGACCAGGACAGCGAGCGCGTCAATGCGCGCATCCAGTACCACCCCGGCTTCAGAAAAATCGCCAACCTGTCCTACCGTTACCTGAGACAAGAGCAGGACCAGATCGATGCGTCCATCCTGTGGCCGCTGAGCCCGGCCTGGCAGGTCGTGGGGCGCTGGTACTACGATCTGGACAATACCAAGAAACTCGAAACCCTGGTCGGCATCGAATACGACAGCTGTTGCTGGGGTGTGCGGCTGGTCGGGCGCGAGTACCTGGACGGCGAACGCGACGAAACCAACCGCGCTGTGCTGCTGCAATTTGTCCTCAAGGGCCTGGCCCGTATCGGCAGCGACATCGAGTCGCTGCTGGAAGATGGTATCCTTGGCTATACCGACAGACCCGAAGAGTGAACATCGTGAAATTGATATCCCTGCTGACCGGCCTGGTTTTACTGCTGAGCGCCAACATCCCGCTGGCCGAGACACTGAATCGCGTCGTGGCGGTGGTCAATGATGACGTCATCCTGGAAAGCGAGCTGAGCAGCCGCGAAACCATGATTGTGGAGCAGCTGCGACAACAGCAGGCACAGCTGCCGTCGCGGTCGAGTCTGCGCAAGCAGGTACTGGATCGTCTGGTGCTGGAAAACCTGCAGCTGCAGCTCGCCGAGCGCAGCGGAATACGGGTTGACGACGAAACCCTGAACTCGAACCTGCGTAACCTCGCCAAGCAGAACGGCATGACCCTGACCCAGTTCCGCGAAGTTCTGGAGAAAGACGGTTTCGACTACGCCGCGTTTCGCGAAGAGTTCCGCGACCAGATCATCATGAACCGGGTTCGCCAGGAGATGGTGGACAAACGCGTACAGGTAACCGAACAGGAAGTCGACCAGTTGCTGGCCAGCGCGGCATCCTTCAACGACCAGGACCGCGAGTATCGTCTCGCCCACATCCTGGTCTCGGTGCCTGAGGCGGCCAGCCCGGAACAGGTGCAGGCGGCGCGCAAGCGTGCCGAAGACATCCTGGCGCGGCTCCGCGCCGGAGCCGACTTCGAGCAGACCGCGATTGCCGAATCCGACGGCCAGCAGGCGCTCAGTGGGGGAGACCTGGGATGGCGCAAGACCGGACAGCTGCCTTCGTTTTTCACCAGTGCCGTCGGCCAGTTGGAGCGCGGCCAGGTCAGCGAGCTGATTCGCAGCCCCAGCGGGTTCCATATCGTCAAGATCATGGACATTCGCGGCGAGGAACGCCATCTGATCAAGCAGACTCACGCCCGGCATATTCTGCTGCGCCCGGATGCCCTGGTCTCCGACGCCGAAGCGGAAAACCGCTTGCGCCAGCTGCGTGAGCGCATCGAGCATGGCGAGGATTTCGCCACCCTGGCACGCTCCCATTCCCAGGACCCGGGCTCCGCCAGCGAAGGCGGCGATCTCGGCTGGGTCACCCCCGGAGAAATGGTGCCGGAATTCGAACAGGCCATGGACCAGCTGGGAAACGGACAAATCAGCGAGCCGGTGCAGAGCCGCTTCGGCTGGCATCTGATACAGGTGCTGGAGCGCCGCGAGCACGACGACACCGCCGAATACCGGCGCAACCGCGCGCGTGAATCCATTCGTCAGCGCAAGACCGACGAAGAACTGGAGATCTGGCTGCGCCGCCTGCGCGACGAATCCTATGTCGAGTACATTGTCGACGAGTCGTGATCCCGAGAATCGCCATTACCGCGGGTGAGCCCGCCGGGATCGGACCTGATCTGTGTATTGCGGTCGCACAGCAGCGTTTCGAGGCGGAACTCGTGATCATCGCGGACCCGCAACTGCTGCAGCAACGCGCTGCGCTCCTGCACCAGAACCTTGCCCTGTCACCGTACCGGCCCACAAGCGCGCCCCGAGCCGGGCAGGTTTCGCTGGCACCGGTACAGCTGCGGACAGCGGTTCGGGCCGGCAAACTGGATAGCGCCAATGCGCGCCTATGTGCTGGAGACCCTGGACTGCGCGATACAGGGCTGTAACGACCGCTCCTTCCAGGCCATGGTGACGGCGCCGGTGCACAAGGGCATCATCAACGACGCAGGGATCGCCTTTACCGGCCATACCGAGTACCTGGCGGAAAAACCGGCGCCGCGACTGTGGTCATGATGCTGGCAACACCCGGCCTGCGCGTGGCGCTGGCCACGACCCACCTGCCGCTGGCACAGGTGCCCGCGGCCATTACGCGCGATCGTCTGGAGGCCGTGCTGCGCTGCCTGCACGCAGAACTGATAGACAAGTTTTCCATTGCTGATCCGCGTATCCTGGTTGCCGGCCTCAACCCTCATGCCGGGGAGAACGGCCATCTGGGGCGCGAGGAAATCGATGTCATTGAACCGGTGCTTGCCGCGCTGCGTGAACAGGGCCTGCGGCTGTCCGGCCCGCTGCCGGCCGACACCCTGTTCACGCCGCCCTGCCTGGCGCAGGCCGACGCCGTGCTCGCCATGTACCACGACCAGGGACTGCCGGTGCTGAAACACATGGGCTTCGGCCGTTCCGTCAACATCACCCTGGGCCTGCCGATTGTGCGCACATCCGTTGACCACGGCACAGCGCTGGAGAAGGCCGCTACCGGCGCGGCCGACGCAGGCAGCCTGGTGGCGGCCATTGAAGCGGCCATTGAACATGGCCGCATGAACCACCGCGCACGCAAACGCTTCGGTCAGAATTTTCTGCACGACCCCGTCATTGTCCGCCGCATTATCGGCGCAATAAATCCGCAACCGGGCGAGCGACTGGTGGAAATCGGTCCCGGCCAGGGCGCCATCACGCTGCCGCTGCTCAGGGCCTGCGGGCAACTGCACGTCATCGAGCTGGACCGCGATCTGGTTCAGCCCCTCGCCGACCAGGCCCGGGACATCGGAAAGATCGTCATTCACCAGCACGGATGCGCTGCGCTTTGACTTTTCCGCCCTGGCCAATGGCGGCCGACTCCGGGTGGTCGGCAACCTGCCGTACAACATTTCCACGCCATTGTTGTTTCACTTAATCGAGCAGTCTGACTATATTCAGGACATGCACTTCATGCTGCAAAAGGAAGTCGTCGATCGACTCGCCGCCGTACCGGGCGGCAGCGACTACGGGCGCCTGTCGGTCATGATTCAGTACTACTGCCGGGTGGAACCGCTGTTCCGCGTCGGCCCCGGCGCCTTCCGGCCGGCACCCAAAGTGGAATCGGCGTTCGTGCGACTGATACCCCATGTGCAGCCGCCGGTCACGGCGACCGATGATCGGCTGCCTGGAGATGCTGGTCAGACAGGCGTTCTCGCAGCGCCGCAAGACGCTGCGCAACAGCCTGAAGGGGCTGCTGAGCGCCGATGAAATCACGCACGCAGGAACAGCCCCGGGGGCACGACCTGAAACCATCAGCCTGCATCAGTATGTGGCATTGGCTGACCGGCTGGCCGCCAACAGACAACAGGCCATTGAGGAGTGAACAGCATGCCAGGTTATTCGCACATACTGCTGGCCGTCGATTTCTCCCCCAGCGCCGAGGCTGTGGCCGGCAAGGCGTTAGAGCTCAGCCAGGCGTTTACAGCCGAACTCAGCCTGATTCATGTGGTCGAATTCGTACCGGTCGACCTTTCCAACGAACTGGTACTGCCGCAGGCAGCCGAACTGGATCAGGAGCTGCTACAGGTCGCCGACGCAGCGACTCAGCGAACTCGCAGCCCGGCTTGGCACCGCCGGACAGCGCCTGCATCGTGGTGCAGGGCAATACCCGCCGTGAAATTCTGCGTGTTGCGGAGGAAAGCACAGGTCGACTTGATCGTACTTGGCAGCCACGGCCGGGAGGGCATCCAGTTGTTGCTCGGGTCTACGGCCAATGCGGTCCTACACGGTGCACCCTGTGACGTGCTGGCCGTACGGGTAACAGACTAGGTCAGAGTTCGCCAGCCGGTTGCGACTGCGGGCAGGGTGCCCGCGCTTGCCGGGACAAATAACCGCGTGTTACCAGCGCTTTTGCAGGAACAGGTAAGGTCCAGGCGCATCGGTAGTCGGAGCTGCCCACCCGGTTGTCACCGCCGGCCCTCAGACTGAGCTGGGCGCGTTCCGGAATCGAAGTGGACAGACGCAGCGCCGGGCCATGATTACCGAAGGGATGCGATAACCTCAGCCCTTCTCCGTCAGAGTCGACACGAACCTTAGGCTTCCAGTTGTTGATTTTGGCCGCCAGATCGAGACTCCAGACCGCACGCAGCCACTGCTCGGTCCATGAACGCTGCTGGGAGACCGCTTTTCCGGGGACCGCCGACCTCTGCGGCTCTGCCGCTTGGACAATACTGCTCAGGAGAAGACCCAATCCCAAAAGAAAGGTCAGCAAGGCCGTCCGCTTCGGTCTGCTGCTGCACTTTGTCTCGATACCCATAGGACCACCGCTTTGTTCATATGGCAGGTACCTCGCGGTACGCCTTTATAGTTATCCTTTGCACGCGGTGTGACTGTTATCCCGGTCACAGAATCGGGCTTTCCCTCCCCACTCCACAGCTCCTGCTGCACTATGAGCTAGCGGCAGCTGCAGGGAGAGCTTTAATCCACAGTTCTTGCGCGGCGGTGGTCGCATTGCCCGCTGCGCCGGGCCTCTTCTCCGCGCATCGAATGGGTCTTTCGCTTCAGAACTGCGTGCAACCCTGCGAGCCGGCGCAAGCATCCGGTATCCCGGGCAGAAATGCGGGTTAGCTGCAACAGAAAACCAGCGCGGCAGGGCTGCGCCGGGGATGGTAGATAGAACCTATCTCATTTCTGTTGATGAAAACAAATTGCTGCCGGCCCGGCATTGACACCTCGGCCGGGAACACATGAACGCCCGCGACAGGTTTCAGAACAAACGACAGCGCCTCAACGCGCAGGGCTCCTGTAACTGGCATCGACCCAACAACGCGGCAGCGACTCGCCGGACGGGAACTCCAGCTGAGCCTTGTCGAAACTTGCCGGGTCCTGCAACTCCTCGCCAGCATGGAAGCGACCTTGCAGCTGGGCGCTGCAGGGGTCCACCATCGCCCCAACATCCAGGACCTCTACCAGATCACCGCTGTTCTTGTCTCTCAGGTACATGGCGTTCTCCCAAACAATCGACATTCCTGGGCTAAATATAGACCCAAACGCCGAGCTGCGCTTTTCCGTCAGCTTTTGCGCGGGTTCTCTATACCTGCTTTAACAAACCACGTATCCTTAAAAAATTCATTTTCAGCATTACCGCAGAGCAATCTCCATGACCAGCGACAGCTACAACATCAAGGTCGACGTCGAAACCCAGTACGTTGCGGAACAGTCTTTACCGCAGCAGGACCGCTACGTATTCGCCTATACGATTACCATTCGGAACCAGGGAACGGTACCTGCACAACTCCTGACCCGCCACTGGATCATCACCGATGCCAATAACAAGGTGCAGGAAGTCAAGGGCGAAGGTGTCGTCGGCGAGCAGCCGCATCTCAAACCGGGCGAGCAGTTCCGTTACACCAGTGGGACCATGCTGGAAACGCCGGTCGGCAGCATGAAAGGCAGTTATCAGATGATTGCCGACGACGGCGTGGAGTTCGACGCCGAGATTCCGGTGTTCACGCTTTCGATTCCACGCACCCTGCACTAAGCGATGGCGATATACGCCATCGGCGACGTCCAGGGCTGTTTCGACGAGCTGCAGGCCCTGCTGGACAAGATCCGTTTCGAGCCCCATCGGGACACCCTCTGGTTCGCTGGCGACCTGGTCAATCGAGGCCATAAGTCTCTGGAGACTTTGCAGTTTCTTCACCACATCAACGCAGTCACGGTGCTCGGCAACCACGATCTGCACCTGCTGGCCTCGGCGCACATCCCCAAATACCGCAAACACAAGGATACCCTGGAGCAGGTCATACACGCGCCGGACGGCGCGCAACTGCTGGACTGGTTGCGTCATCAGCCGCTGCTGCACCACGATCACCACAGCGGCTACACCCTGATCCACGCCGGCCTTCCGCCACAGTGGGACCTGGACACGGCAAGACGCTGCGCTGCGGAAGTCGAAAAGGTCTTGCGCGGCAAACGCTACGTGGAATTCCTGGGCGAGATGTACGGCAACCACCCCAACCTGTGGTCGGAATCTCTCGACGGCTGGGAGCGCCTGCGGTTTATCACCAACTGTCTGACACGGCTGCGATACTGCGACACCAACGGACACCTGGCGCTGGAACAGAAAGGGCCACCCAACAGTCAACCGCGCCATTTGAAGCCCTGGTTCGAATGGCCACACCGCAAGAGCCGCGACATGAAGATCCTGTTCGGTCACTGGTCGACGCTCGGCGCTTACGACGCACCCGGCCTTCACGCACTTGACACAGGCTGTCTGTGGGGCGGGTCACTGACCGCGCTGCGCCTGGACCATAACCCGCCGCAGCGCATTGAACTCAATTGCCCCGGAGTACGCAAGCCAGTACGGAACTGACCACAGCTGCCGAAACGGTACGCTGGACTTGCGACTCACACGCAAGCCGGCAACGGTTGCCGATCATCAGCCGGATACGCGCTGCAAGGTTACGAAGTCATAGTCGTACTGGTTTCTTTCGTCGGCGCAGTGGGATTCACGTTCCAGTTCGCGCCACTGCTGTGGCTCGATGTCGGGAAACAGCGTGTCCCCGTCCACCTCGGCCTTGACCAGGGTCAGGTACATCCGCTCCGCCCGCTCGAGTGCTTGCCGATACAGCTCCGCACCGCCGATGACCATCACCTCGGCGTGCCCGGCACCCGCCTCCAGCGCCTGATCGAGCGAATGCACTACCTGGCACCCCGGCGCCCGATAGTCGGGATCGCGCGTGACCACGATGTTGCTGCGCCCCGGCAGCGGTTTTCCGATCGACTCGTAAGTCCTGCGCCCCATGATCACCGGCTTGCCCATGGTCAGCGACTTGAAGCGTCTGAGGTCCGCCGGGAGCCGCCACGGCAGGCGGTTGTCGCGCCCGATGACACGGTTCTCGGCCATCGCGGCGATGAGAGCGATCCGCGTCACACCGCCACCGGCGCCTTGATATGCGGATGCGGCTCATAACCGACCAGCTCGAAATCCTCGAAGCGGAACGCAAACAAGTCCTGCACCGCGGAATTGAGCCGCATCTGCGGCAGGGCGCGCGGCTGGCGCTGCAGCTGGGTACGGGCCTGCTCGAGATGATTGGAGTACAGGTGTGCATCGCCGAGCGTGTGCACAAAATCCCCCGGCTCGAGCCCGGTGACCTGCGCCATCATCAGGGTCAACAGGGCATAGGAAGCGATATTGAACGGCACGCCCAGAAAGATGTCGGCGCTGCGCTGGTAGAGCTGGCAGGACAGTTTCCCGTTCGCCACATAGAACTGAAAGAAGGCATGGCAGGGTGGCAGGGCCATGTTGTCCAGTTCGCCCACGTTCCAGGCACTGACGATGATGCGCCGCGAATCGGGGTTGTTCCTGAGCTGCTCCAGCACCTGACTGATCTGGTCGATGTGCCGGCCGTCGGCGGTGGGCCAGGAGCGCCACTGATAGCCATAGACGGGACCGAGATCACCGTTGTCGTCGGCCCATTCGTCCCAGATACTGACGCCATTGTCGCGCAGGTAGGCGACGTTGGTATCTCCTCTGAGGAACCACAGCAGCTCGTGAATGATGGAACGCAGATGCAGCTTCTTGGTGGTGACCAGCGGAAACCCCGCGCCCAGATCGAAACGCATCTGGTGGCCGAACACGCTCAGGGTGCCGGTCCCGGTACGGTCTTCCTTACGCACCCCCTGGTCCAGCACGCGCCGCATCAGATCCAGATATTGCTTCACTCCTCACCTCGTTTTCTGTAGGCCAGCGCCAGCAACAGCGCGCCGAATACAATCATGGGCGCGGACAGCAGGTGCCCCATCGTGAGCCATTGCATGGCGATATAACCGATGTGTGCGTCGGGCTCGCGCACGAATTCCACACCGAAACGGAACACGCCGTAACAGAGCAGGAACATACCGGATACGGCGCGAGTCGGGCGCGGTTTCGACGAATAGATCCATAGCACCACAAACAGGACCAGGCCCTCGAGCAGCGCCTCGTAGAGCATGGACGGGTGGCGCGGCTGATTGTCGACAAACGGAAACACCATGCCCCAGGGCAGGTCGGTGGGCGCCCCCCACAGTTCGCCGTTGATGAAATTGCCGATCCGCCCGGCGCCCAGGCCGATCGGCACGAACGGCGCCATGAAGTCGGTGACCTGGAAAAAACTGCGTCCCGTCTTGCGCCCATACAGCCACATGGCCAGCAGCACGCCGAGCAGGCCGCCATGGAACGACATACCGCCCTGCCAGACCCGGAACAGCATCAGCGGGTCGTCCAGAAACAGGCCGAAATTATAAAACAGGATGTAGCCGATACGGCCGCCCAGAATCACCCCCAGCGCCACGTAGAACAGCAAGTCACCGATCTCGGTGGTCTGCCAGCCCGACTCCGGCTGGCGGGCGCGCACCACGCCCAGCCACCAGCCGGCGACAAAGCCGACCAGATACATCAGACCGTACCAGTGGATGGCCACCGGCCCCAGGGAAACGGCAACAGGGTCGATCTCGGGATAGGTCAGCATAATGGTTTAACCAGGTAACACACGACAGAACAGCGCTTTCAGATAACTGGTTTCGGCAATCGCCGGGTGCACCGGGTGGTCGGGGGCCTGATGCCCGCGCTCCAGCAACTGCAGGTGGCGATCCAGATGACGGGAGCAGTGCAGCAACAGCTTCTGCAGCTGCGACTCCGCCAGGTGATGCGAGCAGGAGGCCGACACCAGTATCCCGTCGCGCTCCAGCAGCTGCATGCCCAGCTGGTTGAGGCGGTAGTAGGCCTGCTCGCCGGCCTTGGCGTCCTTCTTGCGCTTGATGAACGCCGGAGGATCGAGCACCACCACGTCGAACTTCTCCTGAGCGCTGCGCAGTTCCGCAAGAGCCTCGAACGCATCGCCCTGCAGCGTCGCCACCCGCGCGCTCAAACCGTTGGCCGCCGCATTGGCATGGATGTGCGCGAGCGCGGTTTCCGATGCATCCACACACAGCACTTCGCCGGCGCCGGCCGCCGCCGCCTGCAGCCCCCAGGCCCCCACATAGCTGAACACGTCCAGCACCCGCTTGCCGGCCACATAGTTGCGCAGCCGTGCGCGGTTCAAGCGCTGATCATAGAACCAGCCGGTCTTCTGCCCCTGCGACAGAGACACGGAAAACTGCAACCCCTGCTCTGCGACGCGCACCTGTTCCGGTACCTCGCCGACGCTGTCCTGATACAGATCCAGCCCTTCGAGCTGGCGCACCGGGCTGTCCGCACGCAGCAGAATACCGGCCGGCTGCAGCACCTTGTGCAGCGCATCCAGCACCTGGTCCCGGACCGCTTCCATACCCGCGGTGGTGCACTGCACTACGCACACATCGCCGTAGCGGTCGATCACCAGCCCCGGCAACTGGTCGGCCTCACCGTAGACCAGACGGTAATAAGGACCGTCAAAAAGCCGCTCGCGCAGCGCCAGGGCAATGTTGAGCCGGTGCACCAGCAGCGAGCGGTCCAGCGCATAGCGCGGATCGCGGCTCACCAGCCGGGCGCAGATCAGCGAGTTGGGATTCACGTACCCGTTACCGAGACGCTTGCCGTTGTGCGCCAGCAGCTGGACCTGCTGACCCGGCTGAAACCCGTTCAGGGGCGTGGCAGTGGTGTCCACTTCGTTACTGTAGACCCACAGATGGCCGGCACGGATACGCCGTTCCTCGTTCTTTTTCAGCTGCAATGGTGCAAGCGGCAACGACTCGGTCAATGCGGTTATCCTGGGCCCGGGCTGACAAAAAAGCGAAGCTTACGCGTTCCCCGGCAGGGCGTCGACCCAGTGCGGCTGCGCACGCAAGCGCGCGGCCGGCCAGAGCACCAGGCTGCCGCCCCGGTAGGGCTGCAGCCGCAGGTCCGCGGGAATCTCTGGCTGCGAGCTCTTGTAATTGACCAGCAGGTAGCCGTCGGGATTCGCCTCCAGCCATGCCTGCAGTCGGCCGCGCGCCTGCAGCGGTTCGATGCGCTGCCGCAGCCGGCCGAGAAAATGAAACTGGCCGTGATACTTGCCCAGCCAGGCGATGGCGCGACCCTCGGCCTGCAAAGCGGACAGGCTCTGGCTTACGGCGGCCAGGTCATAGGCGGGCCGCGCCGGCTCGACCAGCGCCAGCGTCACCACCGCGCTCCACAGCAGCGCTCCCAGCGCGGCACCACGCACCAGCGCCGCCAGCGGCAGGCGCAGAAACAGGAACAACCCGCCCCACACCAGCAGCGCCAGCCCCCACAGCGGCTGAACCCGGGCCAGCCACTCGGGTCCGGTCGGCAGCCAGGGCAGCAGCGCCAGCAGCACACCGGTGGACAGCAGGAAAACCGCCACAAACACGGCGCGATAGCGCTGCCCTTGCCGCTCGGCCGTCAGCAGCCAGTGGGCAAACAACGCAGCGATCAGCGGAAACAGCGGCAACAGATACTTGCCCTGTTTGCCGCTGATGAGGCTGAACACCAGCAGCGCCGGCACCAGGACGGCGACGCAGAAACGCGTACCCGGGTCGCCCACGCGCGCCACCCCGCGCGCGGCTTTCCATAGCTGCGGCCACAGCAGCCACGGCAGCCACATCAGGGGCAGCCACAGCAGATAGCTCCACCAGGCGCTGCGGTGCGCGAAGGACTCCAGTACCCGGCCGGCCGACTGTCCCCAGAAGATCGCCTCGCGGTAGGCGTCGCCGCCGGCCAGACCCGCCGGTACCGCCCAGGCGAGCGCAAGCGCCGAGCCCCCGGCCAGCGCGAGCAGCCCGCCCAGATACCAGCGCGCCCAGCCCTGCAGAGAGGCCCGCCCCGCCCACCAGGGCGCCAGCAGCAGTGCCGGCAATACCGGCACCAGGATCACCGGCCCCTTGGCGAGCACGCCCAGGCCGATTCCCAGCGCCACCAGCGCCCAGCCGCTCAGCGCGCTGCGCCGCCGCGCCGTCAGCAGCCCGTGCCAGGCCAGCAATGCCGCCAACACCAGCAACAGGTCGAATTGCACCAGCGAAAAGAAATTGTTCCAGAACACGCCGCCCAGCAATAACCAGGGCACCAGCACGCCGATGGCAGCCCGCTGCTCCGGCCACAGGCGTTGCGCCAGGCGCGCCGACCCCCACAGGGCCAGGAGACTGCAAACCACCGGCAGCAGCCGGGCGGCGAGTTCAGAGACACCGAACAGCGCCCACAGGGCGTGGATCAGCCAGAACAGCAGCGGCGGCTTGTGGCTGTAGGGTTCGCCGTTGAGCCACGGCAGCAGAAAATCGCCCCGCCACCACATTTCCCAGGCCACCGCCAGATAGCGAGTCTCATCGACCGGCAGCAGCGGCCGCAGCCACAGCTGCAGCGCTGCCAGCGCCGCCACGCAGCCGACCAGCGCCAGCCGGTCAAGGCGGCCGGCGCTCATTCAGCCCGCGCCAGCTGGCGGCGCTCCTTGTGGATGAAATACAGGTTGCGGCTGTAGATCAGTACGCCCACAGACTGACCGAGAATGAACACCGGATCGCCGATGTGCAGCGGCGTAGGCGAACAGGGTCGCGCCGCCGGCGAGACTGAAATACCAGAACGCCAGAGGAATCACCGAGCGCTTGTGACGCTCACTGGACACCCACTGCACCAGAAAGCGAGCCGAAAACAGCGCCTGGCCGGCAAACCCGAGCGCCAGCCAGCCCCACGCCTGATCAGACATCAACATTCCTCCTCCGGCGGCAGTGCGCACAGGGCCGGCGCTGCAGCCAGTACACGCCCAGCGCGTCGCCGAACTGCGCCAACCGACCATCCGCCGCCAGCGGCGCGTCGAGACGGCGCCGCTGCAGCCACATCACGCCGGCCATATCCACCAGCCCGGTCCACAGGCGGTCGTGCAATCCGTATTTGGATGTGCCGCGGCAGCGCGGCCGGTGCCGTACCGGAATCGATTCCACCGCCACGCCCTGGCGCTGCATCAGTGCCGGGATGAAGCGGTGCATGTGATCGAACGCCGGCAACGACAGGAACGCGTCGCGCGGAAACAGCTTCAGGCCGCAACCCGTATCCGGGGTCGCATCCTGCAGCAGGCGACTGCGCACCGCATTGGCGATGCGCGATGACCAGCGCCGCAGGGCATTGTCACGCCGCTCGGTGCGGTAACCGATCAGCATACACGGCCGAGTCAGCGGGTCGCGCATACCGAGCCGCGCGATCAACAGCGGGATGTCGGCGGGATCGTTCTGTCCGTCACCGTCCAGGGTGATGATCCAGGGCGCATGGGCCGCGCGCACCCCGCTCAACAGCGCCCCGCTCTGCCCAGTGCGGTGACGGTGCCGCAACACCCGCAAGACCGGCCAGCGCCGGCGCAGCTCGCGCAGCTCGCATGCGGTAGCGTCGTCACTGCCATCGTCGACACAGATGATCTCAAAGGCTCCCGCCCCTTCCATCGCCCGGCTGATCTCGGCCACCAGCGGCGCACATTTCCGGCTTCGTTGTAGACCGGAATGACAATGGAAAACTGCATGAATACCCTCGTATTTTTCTGTATTTGGAGGAAGCGCGCTGGGCTATAGTGGGCAGCTCGCGCCCGCACCGGAAGTGACCCTCATGAAGAACACCGGCAACTATACCAATCACCTCGGCAGCGAAACCAGCCCGTACCTGCTGCAGCACGCGCACAACCCGGTTGACTGGTACCCCTGGGGTCCGGAGGCACTGGACAAGGCGCACCGCGAGAACAAACCGATTCTGCTGTCGATCGGCTACTCCGCCTGTCACTGGTGCCACGTGATGGCCCACGAGTCCTTCGAAGACCCGGCCACCGCGGAGGTCATGAACGCCTTGTTCGTGAACATCAAGGTCGACCGCGAAGAACGCCCCGACCTGGACAAGATCTATCAGACCGCGCACGCCTTGCTCACCCAGCGCAGCGGCGGCTGGCCGTTGACCATGTTCCTGACACCCGATGAGCAGATTCCGTTTTTCGGCGGCACCTATTTTCCCGGCCAGCCGCGTCACGGGCTGCCGGCCTTCACCGACCTGTGCCAGCGGGTGGCCGATTTCTATACGCGAGCGACGCGACGAACTGGAGCAGCAGAACCGCTCGCTGATCGATTTCATGGCCTCCATGAACCAGGCGTCGGCAGACAGCGGCGCGGAGCTCACCGCCATGCCTCTTGACGTGGCGCGTCAGCAGCTGGAGAAACAGTTCGACGCCACTCACGGCGGCTTCGGAGCCGCCCCCAAGTTCCCGCACCCCACCAGCATCGAGCGCCTGCTGCGCCACTGGGCGGCGACCCGCGCCGGCGGTGCGGCTGACGAACAGGCCCTGCACATGGCGCTGTTCACCCTCGATCGTATGGCGCTGGGCGGCATGTACGACCAGATCGGCGGCGGCTTCTGCCGCTACTCGGTGGACGATCTCTGGATGATTCCGCATTTCGAAAAGATGCTGTACGACAACGGGCCGCTGCTGTCGCTGTACAGCGAGGCCTGGGCCGCGACGGGGAAGCCGCTGTACCGGCGCATTGTTGCCCAGACCGCCGAATGGGTGATGCGCGAGATGCAGGCACCCGAAGGGCGGCTATTACTCCAGTCTCGACGCGGACAGCGAGGGCGAGGAAGGCAAGTTCTATGTCTGGACGCGCGCCCAGGTCGAGGAGTTGCTGAGCGCGGAAGAATACCAGGTCCTGGGGCCGCGTTTCGGTTTCGACCGCGAGCCCAATTTCGAAGGCCGGTGGCACGCGCACGTGTTCGCCAGCATCGACTCGCTCGGCGAGCGTCTCGGTCTCGCTGCCGAACAGGTCCAGGCGCGCATCGAGTCAGGCCGCCGCAAACTGTTCCAGGCGCGCGAGCAACGCGTGCGGCCGGGTCGCGATGACAAGATCCTGGTGTCCTGGAACGCCCTCATGATCAAGGGCATGGCGCAGGCGGCGCGGCATTTCGACGAACCCCTGTACCTGGACTCCGCGCAGCGCGCGCTGGGCTTTATCCGCAGCACCCTGTGGAAAGACGGCCGGCTGTTCGCCACCTGCAAAGACGGCCGCGCCCACCTGTCGGCCTATCTCGACGACTACGTGTTCCTCATCGATGCCATCCTGGAACTGCTGCAGGTGCGCTGGAACAGCGCCGACCTGGAGTTCGCCCTGCAGCTGGGCGACGTGGTACTGGAACACTTCGCCGACCCTGCCGGCGGCTTCTATTTCACCGCCGATGACCACGAAAACCTGATCCAGCGCCCCAAACCGCTCACTGACGACGCACTGCCGGCCGGCAACGCCATCGCCGCCAAGGTGTTCGGCCGGCTCGGCCACCTGCTGGGCGAAACACGCTTCCTGGACGCAGCCGAACGCACCCTCAAGGCCGCCTGGAATCCGCTGCAACAGGGCCCCTACGGACATACCGGGCTGCTGCTCGCGCTGGAGGAATACCTGTATCCGCCGGAGACCCTGATCGTCAGGGCCGGCGACAACCTCAAGGCCTGGCAGGACAGCGTGGCCCGCGACTATGCGCCGGCTCGCCTGGTGTTCTGCATCCCGGATCACATCGACGACCTGCCGGGCCTGCTCAAAGAGCGCAGAGGCGAAGGCGACGGCGTCGCCTACCTGTGCCAGGGTACCCGCTGCCTGCCGCCCATGACCTCGGTCGAACAGGTCAAACAGCAGCTGGGCGGCTAGTGTAGCCCGCCAACGGCCACGCGGTTGCGGTCATTCATGGGGGCGCTTTCACACCCGACGCGAAACGCGTCTGCACGTCCAGCCACAGTCCGTTTTCGTCTTTCTGCGCGGCAACAAAACCCAGGTGCTCCTGCCGGAAGGCGTCCTGCCGGTCGGCCGGAACCTGCTCGAACAGGGCGCGCATGGCGGTGCTGGTGATCACCTCCCACCAGTCGTTCTCGTCGCGCAGGTGATAGCCGAGCTGGAGGTTCTGTACGTCGATGTCTGACAGGCCGGCCTCGGTGAGCAATTCCCGGCAATGCTCGGGCGAGGCGATCCGCTGCGACCCGAACGGGCCGTCGGGAAGCTGTACACCGAAGGCCTGCAGGCGGGTGACGAAATCCTCCAGCATGGGCTGGAACGCGGTGGTTTCGAAACTGGTGAAGGCCAGCTTGCCGCCCGGGCGCAGCACCCGCACCCATTCGCGCAGCGCACCCGGCATGTCGGGCAGGAAAAACAGCCCGTAGGAACACACCACGCTGTGAAAGTAGCCGGCGCGGAAATCCAGGCGCTCGGCGTCCATCTGGTGCAGGTCGACGTTGTCCAGCGCCATCTTGGCGATATTGGCCGCGGCCCGGTCGAGCATGTCGGCGGAAATATCCACCGCCGTCACCCGGCCGCCCGGCCGCACCGCCTGGGCGAAAGCGATCGCAGCCACGCCAGTACCGGTGGCGACATCCAACACCTTGCTGCCGGGGCGCGGTCTGACGTAGCTCACCAGCCGATCGGCGCAGAACGGGAAAAACCGTGTCGCCGGACTGTCGTACACGGGTGCCAGCGTATCGAACACCCGCCGCACCTGGTCCTTGTGCCGCTGCGCGTCCTCCGCCATCACGCCCGCCCGCCGATCGCCACCGCGCTCAGATCACTTCCGGGTCCATGTCGAAGCTGTGCCGATAACGCTTGCGGAACTCGTCCATGGTGAAGCTGTGATTCTGGGTGCCGTGGTGCTCGATCTTGATGGCCCCCATGAGCGCCGCGATGCGCCCGGTGACTTCCCAGTCCAGCCCGTTCATCAATCCGTACAGCAGGCCTCCGCGGTAGGCATCGCCGCAGCCGGTGGGATCGACCACGCCTTTGACCGCGGCGCGGCGGAATCTCGATGCGACCGTCGTCGCTGGCGTAGATATAGGAACCCTTGGCGCCGCGCGTCACGATCAATGCCTCGACTTTCTCGGCGATCTCGTGCGGCGACCAGCCGGTGCGCTCCTGCAGCAACTGTGACTCGTAGTCGTTGACGCACACCCAGGTCGCCTGCTTTATGAAGTTCCTGAAGTCATCCTTGTTGAACAACGGCATGGCCTGACCGGGATCGAAAATGAACGGAATGCCCGCTTCGGCGAACTGCTCGGCGTGGTCGATCATGCCCTGGCGGCCATCGGGCGAAACGATACCCAGGGTCACGCCTTCGGCGTCGCTCACCTGGACTTCGTGGGCCAGATCCATGGCGCCGGGGTGAAACGCGGTGATCTGGTTGTCATCCTGGTCGGTGGTGATGAAAGCCTGCGCGGTATAGCAGCCGGCCATCTCCTTGATATGGGTACGGGGGATACCGTGCTGGTCCAGCCATGCGGCGTAGGGCTCGAAATCCTTTCCCACCGTCCCCATCGGCAGCGGATCGCCGCCGAGCAGTTTCAGGTTGTAGGCGATATTGGCCGCACAGCCACCGAATTCGCGGCGCATTTCCGGCACGTGGAACGCCACGTTCAGAATATGCACCTTGTCAGGAAGGATATGGTTCTTGAAATGGTCCTGAAACACCATGATGGTGTCGAAGGCAAACGAACCGCAAATCAGCGCCGACATTGAGTAGGTCTCCGCTCTAAGGCTTTCGGTGATATCGGGTCGACAGAGTGTTCACCCGGCCCAGCGCAGGTCCAGCTCGCGGGCCGCCCGCACCTCGTCGAGGCGGCGCACCGGCTGGCTGTGCGGGGCCTCGTGCAACAGCGCCGGGTTATGTTCTGCCTCCTGCTGGATTTTCGTCATCGCCTCGACAAAACCGTCCAGTTCTTCGCGACTCTCGGTCTCGGTCGGTTCGATCAGCAGGCATTCGGGAATCAGCAGCGGAAAATAGGTGGTGGGCGCATGATAGCCGTAGTCGAGCAGGCGCTTGGCAAAATCCATGGCGCTGACGCCCTGCTCCTTGTGCTGACGTTTCAGCGTCACAATGAACTCGTGAGTGGCGCGACGCCGCGGGAAGGCCAGGTCGAAGCCGGCATTCTGCAGGCGCTTCATCAGGTAGTTGGCATTGAGGGTGGAAAATTCCGCCACCCGCTGCATACCCTCGCGCCCCAGCATACGCGCGTACACGTAGGCGCGCAGCAATACACCGGCATTGCCCATGAACGCCGACAGGCGCCCGATGCTCTGCGGCCGCTCCTTCTCGGTGATCCAGTGATACTCGTCACCGTCGTAGCCGACCATGGGCACCGGCAGGAACGGCTCCAGCCGCTCACTGACACCCACCGGCCCAGCACCCGGGCCGCCGCCGCCGTGCGGCGTGGAAAAGGTCTTGTGCAGGTTCATGTGGATGACGTCGAAGCCCATGTCACCGGGACGCACCTTGCCGAGGATGGCATTCAGGTTGGCACCGTCGTAATACAGCAGGCCGCCCGCCTCGTGCACGATGGAGGCGATCTCCTTGATGCGGCGCTCGAACACCCCCAGGGTGGACGGGTTGGTCAACATGATGCCGGCCGTTCGGGCACCGACGGCGCTGCGCAGCGCCTGCAGGTCCACGTCACCGTCATCATCGGTGGGAATCTCTTTCACCTTGTAACCGCACATGGTGGCGGTGGCCGGATTGGTGCCATGCGCGGCGTCCGGCACCAGGATTTCATCCCGCGCACTGTCGCCGCGCGCATCATGATAGGCACGAATCATGGCCACTCCGGCGAACTCGCCCTGGGCACCAGCCGCCGGGCGTCAGCGACACCGCCTTCATCCCGGTGACTTCCTTGAGCATGTCCTGCAGCTCATACATACAGGCCAGGAATCCCTGGCCCTCGCTGGCCGGCGCCAGCGGGTGGCGCGCCAGAAAGCCCGGCAACATGGCCAGCGAATTACAGGCGCGCGGATTGTATTTCATGGTGCAGGAACCGAGCGGATAGAACTGGGTATCGATGGAGAAGTTCTTTTGCGACAGGCGCGTGTAGTGACGCACCGCCTGCATCTCCGATACCTCCGGCAGCGCCGCGGTATCGTCGCGCAGCAACTCGGCCGGCAGATCGTCCGCCTCGGCCACTTCGGCAGGCGCCTGCGCTGTCGCGCGCCGCCCGGGTCTGGAATGTTCAAAAATCAGCATAGAACAAGTTTAACCGCTAAGGACGCTAAGGACGCGAAGGAACGCAACCATAAACACTGTTTTCGGTTCCTGTTTTCACGGCCTTTGCAGTCGAAAGAAACAGGTCGGCTCGCCGGGAGTGCTGTGGCCGACTGGCACACGTCCTGGTGAGCACCGGCCGAAACCACATTTCACCACCAAGGACGCCAAAGACCGCCAGGCAATAGACATTGTCTTTTACTTGGCGTCCTTCGCGTCCTTCGCGGTTAACAGAAACCCGCTCAAAGCGCCGCCAGCGCCTTGTCGTAATCGGGTTCCTGGCCGATTTCCGGCACCAGTTCGGTGTACACGACTTTGTTATCTCCATCGAGCACCACCACGGCACGGCCGGTGATGCCTTCCAGCGGGCCGTCTTCGATCAGCACACCGTAGTCCTTGGCGAACTTGCGCGAGCGCATCAGCGACAGCGGCACCACATTGTCGACGCCCTCGGCGCCACAGAAACGTCCCATGGCGAACGGCAGGTCGGCAGAGATCACCAGCATCACTACATCGTCGTGGCCCGCGGCTGCGTCGTTGAATTTCTTGGTCGAAGTTGCGCACACCGGTGTGTCCAGGCTGGGCACGATGTTGAGCAGCTTCTTCTTGCCTGCGTAGTCGGACAGAGTTTTGTCGCCCAGATCCTTGTCGACCAGGCGGAAATCCGGTGCCTTGCTGCCGACCGCGGGCAGCTCGCCATTGGTGTGAATCTCGTTTCCCTGCAGTGTAATCTTTGCCATAACCCTCTCCTCGATACCAGGACCTGTTAACAGGCCCTTACAGTTAAGCCATTTTCGGCTGCACCGGACAACCGGTGCTGACCTGCTTGTCGATGGCACGCGCCAGGTACTCGCGATACAGCTCCATGTCATCCTCGGTCTTGGTTTCCGTGGCGCACACCAGCAGCGCTTCACCCAGCTCCGGATAGTCGTCGGCAAGCACGTAACCGGGTTGCAGGTTGTGCGCATACAGCGGCCGCAGCAGGCGCTTGCAGCGGCAGGCTACTGGTCATGACCACCTCGTGAAAGCACGGCCGGTCGAAGCGCGGCCGCAGGTAATCGCTGCTGAGCTTTTCCACCAGCCGGCGCGCATTGGCGTGACAGGCGAGCGCCACGCGGCGCAGCCCCTCACCGCCCAGCAGCGCCATGTGAATGGTGGCGGCGGTAACCAGCAGGCCCTGGTTGGTGCAGATATTCGAGGTCGCCTTGGAGCGCCGGATGTGCTGCTCGCGCGCCTGCAGCGTCAGGGTATAGCCGACCCGGCCGTCGCGATCCACGGTGCGCCCCACCAGGCGCCCCGGCATCTGCCGCACGTGCTGCTGCTTGCTGCACATAAAGCCGAAGTAAGGGCCGCCGGATGACAGCGGCACACCCAATGGCTGGCCCTCGCCGACGGCGATGTCCGCCCCATTTGCGCCCCAGCGACCGGGTGGTTTCAGCAGCGCCATAGCCACCGGGTTGACCACGGCAATGACCATCGCACCATTGCGATGCGCCCAGTCGGTCAAGGCATCTACGTCTTCCAGCACGCCGAAAAAGTTGGGCTGCGCGATAACCAGCGCGGCAATGTCTTCGCCCTCGTAGTCGGCCAGGCTGTCCAGACTGACATGCCCGCCCCGATCATCATAGGGCACCTCCAGCAGTTCGATATGCTGGTTACCCACAATGGTCCGTGCGGTGTCGCGGTAGGCGGGAGTGCACCGTGGTCGGCACCAGCACCCGCCGCGACTTCGATTTGCGGTTGGCGCGAATCGCCATCAGCACCGCTTCCGCCAGCGCCGAGCCACCGTCGTACAGCGAGGCATTGGAGACATCCATGGCCGTCAGCGCCGTCATCATGCTCTGAAACTCGTAGATGAGCTGTAGCGTGCCCTGGCTGGCCTCTGCCTGGTAGGGCGTGTAGGCGCTGTAGAATTCACCGCGCGTCACAATCTGCCACACCGCCGCCGGGATGTGGTGCTCGTAGGCGCCGGCGCCGATAAAACACAGCGGTCGGCCGTCCTGCTCGGCGCGCCGCATCATCAGACGGGTGATTTCCTGTTCGCTCATGGCAGGCGGAATATGCTGCAACGGCCGGCTGCGCAGATCGGCGGGGATTTCATCGAACAACTGCTGGATATCGGACACGCCGACCGTGTCCAGCATCTCACGGATATCCTGCTCGGTGTGGGGTATGAACGGCATAGGCTGCTTCAGTCAGATCGCGCGCGCGGGCACGTCATTGCTCGGCCGCGATGAATTCCTGGTATTCGCCGGCGTCCATCAGTTCATTCAGGGCACTGTTGTCGGCGGGTTTCATCTGCATGATCCAGCCGTCCCCGTAGGCGTCACGGTTCACGACCTCCGGGCTGTCGGCGAGACTCTCGTTGACCGCGAGCACGGTTCCGGCCAGCGGTGCATACACATCGGAGGCGGCTTTCACCGATTCCACCACCGCACAGGCCTGCTCGGCATCCAGCTCGCTGCCCGCCTCCGGCACCTCCACGTAGACCAGGTCACCCAGCAGCTCCTGGGCATGGTCGGTGATGCCTACGGTGACGCTGCCGTCGTCGTTCAGCCGCACCCACTCATGGCTCTTGCTGTATTTCAGTTCACTTGGAGCTTCGCTCATCATTCAACTCCGTTGTAAGTCAAAACGATTCTTTATTAGCCACGGAAGACACGGAAAGCACGGAAACTATTTTTACCCTTGACCCGATCGGTTCCGTGTTTTCCGTGGCTGAAATTATCCTCAATCCAGTGCAACCCGGCAGGTTGGGCTGAGCCAGCGAAGCCCAACGCTTTCGATCTGTTGGGCTTCACTTCGTTCAGCCCAACCTACCAGCGCTGCGAGGCCTATCGCTATGGCGTCCCTACCAGCCTGGTCTCGCGAATTCACCGCGCCACAGAAACGCCACGCATCCCTGCCTGAATGTTTTCCGTGCTTTCCGTGTGTTCCGTGGCTAACACAACCTCAGTCCAGTTCGATCTGCGCCTTGCCGTTGCGCACGAACGGCGGTTTGACCACTTTGGCAGCCAGCAGCCTGCCGCGAATCTCCACCTGACAGCTGGCGCCGGTCGCGGCAGGAACCCGCGCCAGGGCGATGGAACGCCCGAGCGTCGGCGAGAAGCTGCCGCTGGTGATTTCGCCATCACCAGCTCCCTCCACAACCACACGCTGGTGGTTGCGCAACACGCCTTTGTCCTGCAGCAGCAAGCCGACCAGCTTCTGCGCCGGGCCGGCCGCCCGCTCCTGCTCCAACGCGGCGCGTCCGATGAAATCGCGCGCCTGCGGCTCCCAGGCCACCGTCCAGGCCAGACCCGAAACCAGCGGGCTGACGGTCTCGTCCATATCCGAACCGTACAGATTCATGCCGGCTTCCAGGCGCAGTGTGTCGCGGCAACCGAGACCGCAGGGCTGCACACCGGCCGCCTGCAGCGCATTCCAGAAGGCGCTCGCCGCACTCCCCGGCAGCATGATCTCGAAACCGTCCTCACCCGTGTAGCCGGTGCGGGCGATAAACCAGTCGTTCAGTGCAGCACCATAAAACAGCCCCAGCCCGGCCGCCACCGCGCGCTGCGCATCGTCCAGCAGCCCCAGCACCTTGTCGCGCGCCTGCGGGCCCTGCACCGCGATCATGGCGAGTTCGGGGCGTTCGCTGACCTGCACCTCAAATGGGCCGGCCTGCCGCACGATCCAGTCCAGGTCTTTCGCGCGGGTCGCCGAATTGACCACCAGGCGGAACTGGCTGTCGCTGAGATAATAGACAATGAGGTCGTCCAGCACCTTGCCGCTGTCGTTGAGCATGCAACTGTACAGGGCCTTGCCGGTGTTCTTGAGCTTGTCGACGTCGTTGGCGAGCAGAAAGCGCAGCAACGGCCGCGCATTCTCGCCGCGCAGATCCACCACCGTCATGTGCGACACGTCGAACATGCCGGCGGCGCGGCGCACCGCGTGGTGTTCCTCGATCTGGGATCCGTAGTGAATAGGCATGTCCCAACCGGCGAAATCGACCAGCTTGGCGCCCATCGCCTGATGTGCCTGATACAGTGGGGTCTTGTTTCCCATCGTGACTCTGTGCACCGAAACGCGTTGTGTCGCAAGCCGCCGCGGAATCAACGCAGGGCGACGGCTGCGAAGAAACCGTCGCCCCTCTGTCCGGTAACCTGAGAGTGTGGACGCCGCGCAGACGCCTTCCCCTTCGGTGGGCCGCGGTGAAAACCGCCAGGCCGCTCTCCAGAGTCAATCCGGCTGCAGTGTGCTGTGTGGTCAGGCTCTTCACAGCCGACACCGGCACAGATGCGGTTACGCCAGCTGCCACGGTCCATTTGCCTGAGCGATTCCGGGCGGGTTGCGCCTTCGGCGGCCAACCGGCGGTTGGCGCTCTCCCGCAGCAGCGCGAGATTGAGGGGTGACTATACCCTGCCAGCCGGGCCCCGCCAAGGGCGCCGGGGCGGCAACCGCAACGCCCCCAGCGGCCTTGGTGAATACTCCTCCGGCTAAAGCCGGTGGCTTCGGGTTACGGCTAAAAGCCGGATCGATCCGCCATCCGGCCGATTGTGACCGTAGGTTGGGCTGAGCACGGCGAAGCCCAACGGCCCCGGCTGCTCACCCTCAGGCTTGATTCGCCCCGCATCCGCCACCTCCACAACAATCGTGGTGGGCTTCGCTACGCTCAGCACCAACCTACTCATATCCGCCACCTGAAGGGCGGGGGGGTTTACGGATCCCCTTACGGGACTCTAAAGCCCATTCGAAGTCAACGGGATAAAATCGAAAAACGGTGTCCGATTTCCCGCGCGCCCCGCCACGCACAGATGACTCGGACAGGCTGCTAGTCTTCCGCGTTGAAACCGCGCTGCTCGCCCTGCTCCTTGCCGCCGGCGGCGCCAGCCCCGTCACGGGCCGCCGCCGCGTACTGGAGGCGCAGCGCCGCAAGGTTCTGCAAGTGCGCCTGCACCAGGCCGTTGACGCTGTCCTCGGGAAACACCCCCTGTTCGTCGGCCGCTCCGGCGCTGACGCCGGTCAGCAGGCTGATGGCCTGATCGGCGTGTTCGACCGCGTAGATGTTGAACTTCCCGTCGCGCGCCGCCCGCACGACTTCGTCACGCAGCATCAGATGCTTCATGTTGCTCTTCGGCACCAGCACGCCCTGTTCGCCGCTCAGACCGCGCTCGCAGCAGACATTGAAAAAACCCTCGATCTTTTCGTTGACACCGCCGATGGCCTGTACCTGGCCGTGCTGGTTCACCGAGCCGGTCACCGCCAGTGACTGTCGCACCGGCAGGCCAGCGAGCGAAGACAACAGGGCGCACAGCTCGGCAAGCGATGCGCTGTCGCCTTCCACCGGGCCGTAGGACTGCTCGAAGGTGAGGCTGGCGCTGAGCGACAACGGATAGTCCTGGGCATAGCGCGCGCCAAGGTAGCTGGACAGGATAAACACGCCCTTGGAGTGAATGGGTCCGGCCAGATCCACTTCGCGTTCGATGTCTACCAGCTCGCCCTCGCCGAGGCGGGTGGTAGCGGTGATACGCGTCGGGATCCCGAAGGCGGCGTCGCCGAGCTGGATCACCGACAGCCCGTTTACCTGGCCGACCGTCGCACCCGCGGTATCGATCATCACAGTGTCGCGCAGTATCGCTTCGTGCATGCGGTCGCGCACCCGGTCGATGCGTTCGATCTGGTAGTCGACGGCACGCTGCACGTCCTCGCTGCGCACCACAGCCTGCTGCGCCTCACCGGCCCAGAAACTGGCCTCACTGAGCAGGTCGGCGATACTGCGCAGATGGGTCGAGAGCTTTTCGCGGTCGCCCACCAGACGCATACTCTGTTCAATCACGGCCGCCACCGCACCGCGGTCGAAGGGTCGCAGCTGGTTCTTGCGTACCAGGGTGGCGATGAGCTGCGCGTACAGCTGGTCGCTGTCAGGCTGGCGGTCGACGCTGTCCTCGAAATCGGCGGCGACTTTGAACAGCTCGCGAAAGTCGGGGTCGTATTCACACAGCAGGTAATACAGCAGCCGCTCGCCCAACAGCACGACCTTGATGTCGAGCGGGATGGGCTCCGGCTCGAGCGATACCGTGCTTACCAGACTGAGCATCTGTCCCAGTGATTCAATGCGTATCTGCCTGCCGTACAGAGCGCGTTTCAGCCCTTCCCAGGCATAGGGCTGGGTCAGCACCTTGCGCACATCAAGGATCAGGTAGCCGCCATTGGCAGCGTGCAGCGCCCCTGGTTTGATCTGGGTAAAATCGGTAATCAGCGCGCCCAGCTGAGCGATGTGCTCGATGCGCCCGACCAGCGCGGCATAGGTCGGATTGTCCTCGTAGACCACCGGAGCACCTTCGCCACCGCTGTGATCGACCAGCAGGTTGACTTCGTAACGGCGCAACGCGGAACCCGCGCTATCGAGGCTCAACAGGCCGTGCATGGATGATTCCGACTTGCCGAGAAACGCGCTGGCGTTGCTCACCACGTCTTTCTGCACTGCGTCGAGGTAGCTCAGCACCTCCGGCAGATCGCGGTAGTCCTCGCGCAGACTGTCCATGAGGTGGCGCACCGCGTACAGGGTGACTTCATCGTTGACTTCCTTGATGCGCGCATGACGTTCCTTACTCCACTGCGGAAGCTTGTTCTGCAGGACATCCTGCAGGCGCGCCTGCAGCTTTTCCAGCACATCATCGATGCGCTTCTGCTCCTCCGGGGGCAGCTTGTGGAAGGCGCTGGCGTCAATCACCTCGCCATCCTTGATGGGCGCAAAGGTGAAGCCTCCCGGCGTCTTGAACACCTTCACGTGCTGGGACTGGGCCTCTTCATTGAGCTCCCGAAACGCGGCCTCCTGACGTGACTCGTATTCCTCGTCGATCTGCTGGATGCGCGCCTTGTAGTCGTCGCTCTCGAACGCCGCCGGGATGGCCGAGCGCAACTCCTCGACCAGTTGCTGCATAGCGCGGCGCAGCAACGCGCCACGGCCCTGCGGCAGCGTCATGGCGTGCGGTTTGCCGTGATCGCTGAAGTTATTGACGTACACCCAGTCGTCGGGCACCGGGCGCGCGGCCGCCTTCTCTTTCAGGAAGCGGGCGACGGTGGTGTGCTTGCCGGCACCGGCGGGCCCCAGCACGTAAAGGTTGTAGCCGGAGTTCGGCATGCTGGCGCCGAAGCGCAGCGCCGACAGCGCCCGCTCCTGGCCGATCATCTCGCCGAGATCCGCCAGCTCGTCGGTGGTCTTGAAGGCGAACCGTTCCGGATCGCAGGAGGAGCGCAGCTGCTCGGGCTGAAGTGGCTTGATATCGGTCATCGTTATGATTATTGCCTGGTCGCACCGCACAGAAACGGTCCACTGAAAGGTTATTTTATTTACCCTGCCCTGGCCACCCTCTTTTGTTGCGCCAGATCAAGGTCGACGGCTGGCAAAACCCGCCGCTTTGGCATATACCTGATCAAACACACACCGTTATCGTGCCGCGGCACGGCAAACAGGAATGCCGGCATGAAACCGCCAACCAGCGCGCACAGCGACGCGGCGGCCCGGTGGGAGCATTTCCCCCACCAGGCCGACGTCGGTGTGCGCGGGTTCGCCGCCAACCTGAACGGTGCCTTCGAGCAGGTCGCCTGTGCCATGACAGCGGTGGTTACCGAGCCGGAACGCGTGAGCCCGGTGACAGCGGTCCACATCCGCTGCAGCGCCCCCGACCGGGAGCTGCTGCTGTTCGACTGGCTGAATGCGCTGGTCTACACAATGGCCACCCGGCACATGCTGTTCAGCCGCTTCGAAGTGAGCATCAGCGGCGACCAGCTGCACGCCACGGTACGCGGTGAAACTGTGGATATCGACCGCCACGAACCCCGGGTGGAGATCAAGGGCGCCACCTTTACCGAACTGCGCGTGACCCGGGACGCCGACGGGCTGTGGTGTGCGCAGTGCATACTGGATGTCTAGCCGGCATTTCTCACGCGGCGGCGAGCGTCCGACAGAAGGTAGTGAAGTCATGCAGAGCTTCGTGATCGAAGCAGAAACAGGATGTTCTCGGGGCCAGCCTGTCCCGGCGCCGGCATCCGGAATTTCCGTGAACAATGCGGGTTAGGGGCGGAGGCCAGCCGACATGGATACTGCCAGGTTTGAACGCAAGTCCGATAACGAGTGGCACATAGCCCCGCACGGCGACATGCGGGTGCCGGGTATCATCTACGCGAGCGAAGCGCTGATCCGCGGCATGGACGAGAAAGTCTATGCGCAGGTGGTCAACGTCGCCACCCTGCCCGGCATCGTCAAGGCGTCCTATGCCATGCCCGACGCGCACTGGGGCTACGGCTTTCCCATCGGCGGTGTTGCCGCCTTCGATGCCGAGGCCGGCGGGGTGGTATCCGCCGGGGGTGTGGGTTTCGACATTTCCTGCGGTGTGCGCACCTTGAGCACCGGCCTGCGCCGCGAGCAGATCGAATCACGCAAGCGCGAACTCGCCGACACCCTGTTCGCGGTTATCCCGGCGGGCGTGGGCAGCACCGGACGGCTGCGTCTCAACGCGCAGGAAATGCACGCCATGCTGTCCGGGGGGGCACGCTGGGCAGTGCAGCAGGGCTTCGGTACGCTGCAGGACCTGGAGCGTATCGAGGAACACGGCCGCATGGCAGGCGCACAACCCGAGGCGGTGTCCGATCACGCCAAGAAGCGCCAGCGCGATGAGATGGGAACCCTGGGCTCCGGGAACCATTATCTGGAGGTGCAGGAGGTCGCCGAGGTCTACGCTGCCGACATCGCCGCGGCCTTCGGGCTGGTCAAGGGTGACGTGGTGGTGAGCATCCACTGCGGATCGCGCGGCCTCGGCCATCAAATCGGCACCGAATTTCTGAAGAGCATGGCGATCGCCGCACCCGATTACGGCATCCGCCTGCCGGACCGGGAACTGGCCTGCGCACCGCTGCACTCACCGCTGGGCCAGCGCTACCTCGGCGCCATGCGCGCCGGCATCAACTGCGCCCTCGCCAACCGCCAGATTCTCACCCAGCTTACCCGCAATGCCTTTCACAGCCTGTTCCGCGATGCCGAGCTGGAACTGATCTACGACGTGTCGCACAACACCTGCAAGGAAGAGAGCCACGCCATCGACGGTAAGCCACAGCGCCTGTTCGTGCACCGCAAAGGCGCCACGCGCGCCTTCGGCCCCGGTCATCCGGAGCTGCCGGCGGCGTTCCAGGCCACCGGCCAGCCGGTGCTGATCGGCGGTTCCATGGGCACCGCTTCCTACGTACTGGCCGGCCTGGCCGAAGCCGAGGAGCGCTCCTTTTCCTCGGCCTGCCACGGCGCCGGGCGCGCCATGAGTCGTCACCAGGCGGCGCGCCAGTGGCACGGCCGCCAGGTGGTTGATGATTTAGCCGAGCGCGGCATCCTGATCCGCAGCCAGTCACAGCGCGGCGTGGCGGAAGAGGCGCCGGGCGCCTACAAGGACGTCGCCGCCGTGGTGGAAGCCGCCGAGCAGGCCGGGCTGGCACGCAAGGTTGCGCGCCTGCTGCCCGTTGTATGCGTGAAAGGGTGAGTTCCGCTCCGGGAGATCGATGACCGGCACCGCTGCCTGGCGCTCAGAGGCTCGGCAACTGCTGACCGCGACGCTGTTTCGCCGCCTCGTATTCGGTCTGACAGCCAATGCAACGCTGCGCGACTGGGTTGGCAGACAGGCGCTCGACCCCGATCGGCTCGGAACAGTCGCTGCAGATCCCGTAGCTGCCATCGTTGAGCCGCTTGCGCGCCGCGTCGATGTCCTGCAGTTCCGTCACCAGGCGATCGGTTTCGGCCAGATCGAGATCCGCCAGCAGGTCCGCCACCGCCTCCTCTGCCGTGTCGTGCACCCGGCCCGCGAGGTCTGCATAGTGTTCCTCGTCGCTGGCCAGCAGGATCCGCCGCAGCTCATCCACCACCGCCTCGCGGCGCTCCTGCAATCGCTGGCGAAATGCCGTCAGCTGATCGTCGTTGAAAAGGCTGCTCATATCAGACCTCCGTCCGCCGCGCCGCCGGCACAGCCGGGCTGCACCGCGCCATGCGCTCACTTATCTCTCTTTTGCCACGTTCCGGTAGCGGTGCACAATGACACTTGTCAATGCGGGCCGGAACCACCGCCGCGCAGCGGCCTGCGCCGTGCGGCACCCTCAGGCGTGGTGTTCCAGAATCCTGACGCGATCGCCCAGGCGAACGGTTCCGCCACTGCGCGGAATCAGATTCTGACCAAAAAACACGCCGCCGCCCTCCCTGCGGCGATAGCTCGCCAGGGTGCGCAGCGGTTCTCTGCCGCCATCCATGATCCCGGTGCGCGGATCAATGGTGGTGAACACGCAGCGCGAACAGTTCTTAACGCCTTCGAACTCGACCTCGCCGACGCGCACACGGCGCCAACTGTCCTCGCCATAGGGCTGCTCGCCATCGACCACCAGGTTGGGGCGGAAGCGCTGCATGGGCACCGGTGTCGCCAGGCGCCGGTTGAGATCGTGCAGCGACGCCTCTGAAATCAGCAGCAGCGGAAAGCCGTCAGCGAAGCTGACCTGATCGCCCGGGCCGCCGTAGTCCGGGTTGACCGGCCGCACCAGCGCGTCGGTCATGCGCACCAGGCGCACCGGGATGCCCAGATAGTCGGAAAACCAGGCATCCGCCGCCCCGCCCACCGGCACGGCCGCGCAGCGATCTTTCCACACCGTCACGGGAATGCTCGGCGCCGCCGGCTCGGCGAGCGGAATTTGCAGGCCCGCGCGCCCGGCCACCGAAATGTCCAGTGTGTCGGGCCCGAGGGCGGTATCGATCATCGCGAGCACGGGATACTGGCGCGCGGTAATAAAACGCCCTTCGCTGTCGACCAGCATCCAGCGTCGGTCCCAGGGCAGACCGCGCGGCAGCACCTCGCTTTCGCTCAGGGCAATGGCTCGTGTGGACTTGACCGGATAGATGTTGATGCCGGTGAGCTGCATCGGGACTACAGCCCCATGGCGGAACGCATGATCTGGTTCTTGAGCGCCGGCACGGCGTCGACCAGGTTGAGGCCGGCATTGCGCGCCCAGCGCAGCGGCGCAGCCGAGGTCCCGAACAGCTGCTTGAAGCCATCCATAACGTTCATCATCAGCAGATTGTCACCCTTGCGCGCGCGCTCGTAACGACGCAGCACCCCGAGGGCACCGATGTCGCGACCCAGGGTGCGCGCCGCCAGCAGCGTGTCAGCGAGCTGGCGGGCATCCTTCAAGCCCAGGTTCACCCCCTGCCCCGCCAGCGGATGAATCACGTGCGCCGCGTCACCCACCAGGGCAATGCGCGGCCTGACATAGTGCTGGGCAGACTGGCGCAGCAGCGGGAACAAAGCCCGCTCACCGCATTCGAGCACCTTGCCGAGCCGGAACCCGAACGCCTCGCCCAGCGCCTCGCAGAAGGCGACATCATCCAGCTGCAGCAACCGCTGCGCCTCGGCGCTGGTGGCCGACCAGACGATGGAACAGCGACCGTCGAACAGCGGCAGAAAGGCCAACGGCCCGGTGGGCAGGAAACGCTGCCAGGCGGTCTCGGCATGCGGGCGCTCGGTCGCCACCACCGCCACCAGCGCCTGCTGGCCGTAGTCGGACACCTGGGCGTGAATGCGGGCGTAGTCGCGCACCCGCGAGTTCCTGCCATCGGCGCCCACCAGCAGCCGCGCCGCCAGCCCGGTGCCGTCTTCCAGCTCGATGCACTGCCGGTCGCCGCAATCGGCGAAGCTTTTCACCAGCGCCGGGCAGTAGCGATGCACGCAGGGCAGATCCGCAATGCTGGCCAGCAGCGCCGCCTCGATGACGCGGCCTTCCAGAATGTGACCGAGGCAGGACTCGCCCACCTCGGCACTGTCGAAATGGATATCGCCGCTGCCGCCCGCATCCCATACCCGCATATCACGGAACGGACCGGCGCGTCGGTGCATGGCCTGCCACGCACCGACTTCGCTGAACAGCCGCTGCGATGCCCGGGTGATGGCATAGACCCGCAGATCGATGCTGTCCTCGGGCCAGTCCCGCACCGGTTCGTTGGCCTCCAGCAGCGCAACCTGGATACCCGCCCGCCCCAGCAACGCGGCCAGGCTCAGCCCCACCAGTCCGCCACCGACTACTGCAACATCAAATTCGATCTCTGTATTCATTGCCTCTGAATTTTAACCGCGAAGGACGCGAAGGACGCGAAGGTCAACCCGTGCTTGAGCATGGCGCATCCATAACATCCGCCATTCCATAATCTGTTGCCCGGAGTGGCCGATTACGCTGCACGTCTGCCGTATTCTTAATCCTGTCTTTCCTTCGCGCCCTTCGCGTCCTTCGCGGTTATGGATTTAGCCCCACGCGGTCTGCGGTCAGCCGCCTAAAGCTCCAGGCCGCGCGCCAGGCGCGGCAGGCGTCCGGCGCGGCCCATGGTCAGGCGCCCGAACCAGCGTTTCGCCGGCGGGCACAGGTCCAGCGCCAGCATGCCGGCATCGCGCAGCCAGGCGACCGGCGGCAGCGGCTGGCTGAAGATTCTGACCATGCCGTCGGTAAAGGCGACCACGCGGCGCTGATCGGCCTGCCGCCATTCGGCATACCGCTCCAGCACTGCAGCAGCACCGATATCCACACCGCTGCGCTGCGCGTCGATGACCACCTCGGCCAGCGCCGCCACATCGCGCAGCCCCAGATTGAAGCCCTGGCCCGCCACCGGGTGCAGAGTGTGTACGGCATTACCGATCAGCGCCAGGCGTGGACGAATCGATTCGCGGGCGCGCAGCAGTTGCAGGCGGTAGGCGTGGCGCTGACCGACGTTCAGGAAACGGCCCAGGCGATTGCCGAAGCGTTGCTGCAGACGCGCCAGGAATTCCGTATCGCTCAGCCCGAGAATCTCTTCGGCCTGCTGGGAACGTACCGTCCACACCAGCGCACAGTGATCGCCCAGCATCGGCAGCAGGGCCATGGGCCCGGTGTCGGTGAAGCGCTCGTAAGCCACGTTCTGGTGGGCACGCTCCGGCGTGACATTGGCAATTACCGCGGTCTGGCCGTAATCCGATTGCCGGGTGGCGATACCCAGCCGCTCGCGCACCGAAGAATGGGCCCCGTCGGCCGCCACCAGCAGCCGCGTAGTGTGCGTCACGCCGCTGCCATCGACCTCGAGTTCGGCCGTGACTCGACTGCCGTCGAGCTGAAAATCCAGCAACTGCGCCGGCGCCAGCAGCTCCAAGACGGTCAGGGGCTCGAGGGCTTCGATCAGAGTATTGCCGAGCACCCGCGCACTGGCGACGTAGCCGAGCGCTGGCACACCCTCCTCCTCGCGTCGCAGCCGGGTGAAACCGAAGCGCCCGCGGTCCGAAACGTGGATGGTGTGAATCGGGCACACCTGGTCGGCCAGCTGCTCCCACAGCCCAAGGCCGGAGAAGATGCGCTGCGACCCCTGCGCCAGGGCGATACTGCGCTCGTCGTAGTTGGGCTGCTGGTCGATCCGGAAGGCGTGCGCCTCGACCACCGTAACCCGCAGGCCGGCCTTACCCAGCGCCAGCGCCAGGCTGGCACCGACCAGGCCGCCGCCGACGATCAGAACGTCCGAGTCGTAGTTCATGGAGTTATATTAGCCACGGAAAACACGGAAAGCACGGAAATAAAAAAATTAAAACCGGCCACGGAAAACGCGGAAAGCACGGAAAAAAACCGAAAATATTTCGTGACGGTTCTGTGCCCTATCAGGCTTACGTGACGACTCAAGGCTTGGGGTTCCTGCGCCAACGTTCACGATGGTTTGACCTGCGGCTAGATCTGGACATTTCCGTGCACCACAGAAAAACCAAGCATTTCTATCTGAATGTCTTTGTCCGTGCTTTCCGTGTTTTCCGTGGCTAATGTTTTCCGTGGCTATGTCTCCGCCGCTCACACCATCAGCGCTTCGATCTCATTGACGCTCTTCGGCACGTTCTTGCTGAGCACGTCGTAACCATCGCGTGTCACCAGAACGTCATCCTCGATGCGCACGCCGATGTTCCACCATTTGCGCGCCACACCCTTGCTGCCGCCGGGTATATACAGACCCGGCTCCACGGTCAGCACCATACCCGGCTCCAGCACCCGCCATTCCTCGCCGACCTTGTAGTCGCCGACATCGTGCACGTCCATGCCCAGCCAGTGACCGGTGCGGTGCATGTAGAAGCGCCGGTAGGCCTGCTCCTTGATCAGGGTCGCCGGCCGCCCTTTCAGCAGGCCCAGTTTCACCAGGCCTTTGGTCAACGCCTTCACCGCTGCCTGGTGCGGCGCGTCCCAGCTGTTGCCGGGGTAGACCTCCTCCAGCGCGGCGAACTGGGCATCCAGCACCAGCTCGTAGATGGACCGCTGCGCCTTGCTGAACCGCCCGTTGACCGGAAAACAGCGCGTGATGTCCGAGGCATAACAGTCGTGTTCCACGCCGGCGTCGATCAGTACCAGATCGCCGTCGTTCAGGGGCGCATTGTTCTCCGTGTAGTGCAGGATACAGGCGTTCTCGCCACCGCCGACGATGGCCGGATAGGCCGGCTCCCCGCCCGCCTTGCGGAACTCGTGCAGAAACTCGGCCTCCAGCTCGTATTCCATCATGCCCGGCCGGCACACCTGCATGGCGCGCTTGTGCGCGTGGGCGGCGATATTGGCCGCCTCGCGCATCACCCGGATCTCGGCACGGCTCTTGTAGAGGCGCATGTCGTGGACGAAATGCTCCAGCGACACGAACTCATCGGGCGCGTGTTTGCCGGCGCGCGACTGGCGGCGGATGGTATTCACCCAGCCGATGACGCGCTGGTCGAATTCGGGCGTCGCACCCATGGTGTAGAACACCCGCTCACGGCTTTCCAGCAGGCCCGGCAGAATGTCGTCGATATCGCCGATCGGGAAAGCGTCGTCGGCACCAAAAGCCTCGACCGCGCCCTCGGGTCCGGCACGGCGGCCGTTCCAGATTTCCATCTCCAGGTCGCGGTCGCGGCAGAACAGCAGGTACTCGCCGTGCGGACGGCCCGGCACCAGCACCGCGACCGCCTCGGGTTCCGGAAAGCCGGTCAGATAGTAGAAATCGCTGTGCGGCCGGAACGGGAAATCAACATCGCGGTTACGCGGCTGTTCCGGGTTGGTCGGCAGGATGGCAATGGCATCGCTGCCCATCATGCGCATCAGCTGCTTGCGGCGGCGGGCGAACTCTTTCTGGTCCATAAAAGCCTGTGTGTCTGTGCTGTCGCCGAGGGTTCAGGAAAGCCGCTGCGGTGGTACGGCGGGTTGCAACTCTTCGTGAATCAGCAGGGTGCCGACACGAATATATTCCACCACTTCCTCGAAAGCGACCTGATCTTCCTCGCTCGGGTCATCGAGCTCGAAGTCGACCCGGGCAATCTGGCCCAGGTCGTCGAGCAGCTCGGCGACTTCCTCGGGCAACTCGCTCGGGCCCGGCAGGCCGCCCATGCCCAGGCCGGAAAGAAAGCCGGAACACCAGGCACCCAGGGATTCGGTGCGTTCGCGCAGCGAACATCGCGCATCCGGCAGCAGCAGCTCGAAATCCAGCTGCGGACTGTTCAGGCGCGCCAGAGTGTCCTCGTACAGGCTCTGCAACACCTTGAACGCCTCGGTCTGCAGACCGATCGCGGGGATCGAAGTCCTCGAACAGTTCGGCGACCCAGAGCTTCTGATCGGCGAATCCGGCGGCGCAGATCAGCCCGCACAGCAGGCCGTGACAATCGGCCGCCGGGCTGGCGGCGGCGGCACGCTGCAGCGCGTCACTCACAGCCTCATATTCAAGACTCTTGATTTTCCGACATAGTGCGATTATCCCATATTGCTCGAGTCGCGCCGACATTGACGCATTTTTGACCCTTCTCTATAGTGTCGGCCATGATTCAGTCAACACCCCAGTCCGTCACCGAGCAGGAACTGCGCAAGCTGGAAGCGCGCCTGGATGAACTGGTGCACACGATTCAGCGCCTCAAGGAGGAAAACCGCTCACTGCGGCACCAGCAGGACTCGCTGGTCTCCGAACGCGCCAATCTGATCGAGAAGAACGAGATGGCACGCAACCGCGTCGAAGCGATGATCAACCGGCTCAAGGCCATGGAACACGGTACATGAACCGCCGCCAAAGCGAATCCCATGCGGGTCAACATTCTGGACAAGGAATACCTGGTTGCCTGCCCGGACAACGAACGTGATGCGCTGTTCGCCTCGGCGGAGTTTCTCAGCCAGAAAATGAAAGAGATCCGTGACAGCGGCAAAATTGTCGGTGCCGACCGCATCGCGGTCATGGCCGCCCTTAACCTGGCGCACGAATTGCTTGAGCAGCGCCACAGCGGCGACGAGTTTCAGCACACCATCAGCAGTCACATCCGCGCCCTGCAGGACAAGATCGAACTGGCCCTGAATCAGGGCAACCAGCTGGAATTCTAGTGTACCCCTATCCCCTCGCGCCGGTAGCCATCAGCTGCCAGTCCTGTATACTGTTTCACGCACCTTCTGCGGTGCGCGTTAGCGGTTTCGATCTTCCTTGAGCCTAATTATTGTCCTCGGGGGTCGGCTTGCTGAGCTGGTGAGCATGTCCGCCACGTGCGGAAAGCCTGAATGTTTGGCACTCACTCCCACCTGAACCTTTGGTTCAAGGGCAATAACTGCGACGGTATCCGCGGAAGGTGCCTTTAATCACCGCAGTCCCGACCCATGCCCAGTCGCCCCGAGCAACGCAGAGAGCTTCGCGCGCGTCGCCGCGCACTGAGTGAATGCGAGCGACTGCAGCGCTCCGCGGCCCTGTGCCGGCAGCTCGCCGGGCAAAGCCTGTTTCGCAACGCCTCGCGCATCGCCGCCTATCTGCCCCAGGACGGGGAAGTCGACACCCGGAGCCTGATCGAGCTGTGCTGGTCGACGGGAAAACAGGTCTATCTGCCGGTACTGGTCCCGTTTCTCGACAACCGCCTCTGGTTTGCCCGCTACCGGCCCGATACGCGACTGGTACGCAACCGCTTCGGTATCGCCGAACCCGAGATCGTGCACCGCCAGCGTATCGCGCCCCACGCCCTGGACCTGGTGCTGGCGCCGCTGGTGGGTTTCGACCGCCACGGCAACCGGCTCGGCATGGGCGGCGGCTTCTACGACCGCAGCTTCGCGTTCCTGCTGGGCAGAAAACACTGGCGCAAACCGCAACTGGTCGGGCTGGCCTACGACTTCCAGCAGCTCCCGTCCCTGCCACCGCAACCCTGGGACGTACCGCTCACGGCGGTCGCAACCGATGCTGAGTTTCACCGCTTCGCGGATTGATAGGATTAACCGCGAAGGACGCGAAGGACACGAAGGAAACCCTTGTTAAAGTAATTGCCGAGCCTTGGCGGTGTCGCCGAGTTTACGATGAATACCGTGGATTCGTGGTAAGAAACCAAACCCGCGAGGAACTGGCCAACGGTATTTGGCCCTGATTTGTCAGCGTCTGAAACAATAGTCAGCCGGCTTCTCTTTCGCGAGCGAATAATTCTATTTAAGGGTTTCCTTCGTGTCCTTCGCGTCCTTCGCGGTTAAACTCTTTTCAACCCAATTTAGACCGTAGGTTGGGCTGAGCGCCGCGAAGCCCAACAGCGCCGGCTGCCCACCCTCCGAGCTTGATTAGCCCCGCACCGGGGACTTCCACAGCAATTGTGTTGGGCTTCGCTATGCTCAGCACCAACCTACTCATATCCGCCGCTTAAAGGCATACTTTGTTGAACGGGTTTTCCTTCGTGTCCTTCGCGTCCTTCGCGGTTAAACTCTTTTCAACCCAATTCAGAACAACCAGGAGCCCCAGGGAATGAACTACTGGCTGATGAAATCGGAGCCCGATGTGTTCGGCATCGACCACCTGAAGAGCCGGCCGCGCAAGACGGAGCACTGGGACGGGGTACGCAACTACCAGGCGCGTAACATGATGCGCGATGAGATGAAAAAGGGCGACCTGGTGTTTTTCTACCACTCCAACTGTGCCGAACCGGGCATTGTCGGCATTATGAAAGTGGTTCGCGAAGGCTACCCCGACCATACCGCCTTCGATCCGCAACAGAAGTACTATGACCCCAAGAGCGACCCGGACAATCCGCGCTGGTATATGGTGGACGTGCAGTACCAGCGCAAGACGCGGCGGGTGATCACCCTGGCCGAGCTCAAGCAGCACAAGGAGCTGCAGGACTGCCCGCTGGTGCGCAAGGGCAACCGGCTGTCGATCATGCCGATAACCCCGCAGCAGTGGGAGCTGATCCTGCAGCTCGAAGACGACAAAACTTGAAATCCCGCGCTGGGCTGGCTACACTAATGCGCCACAACAAGAAGCGGCCACGGCAACAAACCAGCCAACAACAACACAGGATCGACATCAAAGGGACGGAGACAAACGACAAAACGCCCGAGCCGTAATAAAGCAAAGCCCGCTATGCGGGCTTTTTTCTTGCCCGCAAGCGGCGCGACCAGACCCGATACCTTAACCGCGAAGGTCGCGAAGGCAAACAGCATCGAGAAGATCTTCCGGAGACTTTGGTTAGAAGGGTGCGGAGATCCGGATATCGTGCCGGACGAAATTCCTATAAACGAGCTACTTGAACCGCCTTGTACCTGTCGCGTCCTTCGCGGCAGTTTGCAGACAACCGTAGGTTGGGCTGAGCATCGCGAAGCCCAACGGCTTCACGATACAACCTGACGGCGCTGACTACGCCGTGCACCCGGCGCCTCGACATCAAGTCACTCGTGCCGCGTTGCGTTGGGCTTCGCGATGCTCAGCCCAACCTACCCGTCGACACCAGTCTGCCGGCATCGGCCACAGCTGATTACGCCCCGGCGCCCGCAGCGTTACCGAGAAACAGCGCATAGGCAGGATTCTCGATCTCCTCGAAATAGATATAGCCGAGCTTATCGAGGAAACCCTGAAAAAGCCCGCGCTCGGCCGGAGGCACCTGGATACCCACCAGCACCCGGCCATAGGCGGCGCCGTGGTTGCGGTAGTGGAACAGGCTGATGTTCCAGTTCCGGCCCATGCTGGAGAGAAACTTGAGCAGTGCCCCGGGCCGCTCGGGAAACTCGAACCGGTACAGAATCTCGTTCTCCAGACTCGGCGCGTGACCGCCGACCATGAAACGGATGTGGGTCTTGGCCATCTCGTTGTCGGTCATGTCGACCACCGGATAGCCCTCGCCGCGCAGCGCGGCGATCAGTTCTTCCCGCTCCGCGTCGCCGTCGGCGAGCTGTACACCGGCAAACACGTGTGCGTCACTGGAATCCGCATAGCGGTAGTTGAACTCGGTGATGCCGCGCTTGCCGATGGAGCGACAGAAGCGCAGAAAGCTGCCCGGCTGTTCGGGTATGGTAACGGCAATCAGGGCCTCGCGCCGTTCACCGATCTCGGCCCGCTCGGCCACATAGCGCAGACGGTCGAAATTGATATTGGCGCCGCTGTTGATGGCGACCAGCTCCTGGCCCTGGGCGCCGGTCTGCTGCACATACTTCTTGATCGCCGCCACCGCCAGCGCCCCGGCCGGTTCCACCATGGCGCGCGTGTCGTCGAAGATATCCTTGGTCGCCGCACAGATTTCGTCAACGCTGACCAGGATCATGTCGTCGACGTACTTGCGCGCCAGCCGGTAGGGTTCCTTGCCGGCCTGGCGCACCGCGACGCCGTCGACAAAGATGCCGACCTGATCCAGCACCACACGACGCTTGCGCTTCAGCGCCTCGGTCATGCACGGCGCCTCGTCGGGCTCCACGCCGATGACCCGGATCTCGGGGCGCACGGCCTTTACATAGGCGGCGATGCCGGCAATCAGGCCACCGCCCCCGACCGGCACGAACACGGCGTCCAGGGTGTCGCGGTGCTGGCGCAGCAATTCCATGGCAATGGTACCCTGGCCGGCGATCACTTCCGGATCGTCGTAGGGATGGATGAACACCATGCCGCGCTCGGCGGCCAGCTGCAGGGCGTGATCGCAGGCCTCGTCGTAGGTGTCCCCGTGCAGCAGCGTCTTGCCGCCCAGCGCGCGCACCGCCTCCACCTTGATACCCGGCGTGGTGCGCGGCATGACGATGAGCGCTTTGATTCCGCGATGATGCGCGGCGAGCGCCACACCCTGGGCATGGTTACCGGCCGACGCGGCAATGATCCCGTTGGCACAGGTCGCGGCATCCAGATTGGCGATCTTGTTATAGGCGCCACGCAGCTTGAAGGAAAACACCGACTGCAGGTCTTCGCGCTTCAGCCAGATGTTGTTGCCGAGGCGCCGGGACAGATTTTTCGCGAAATCCAGCGGCGTCTCGGTGGCCACGTCATAGACCCGCGAATTGAGGATCATTTTAAGATAACTTTCAGACATGTCAGCATCATACAGGCACAGCAGGGGTCGGCGTCAATGACACCCGACAGCCGTACCCGCAGGGCCTGCGCAGCGCCGTTGACGCGTCAGCCTGGGCCCTGCATACAGGGTGTTTCCGTGCCTTCCATGGGTTGCGTGGCTATAATGCGCCAATACGAATCCGAGGAGGCAGGCATGAACCAGGACGAACTGAAAAAACAGGTTGCCGAGGCGGCCCTGGAATACGTGGAGAGCGGCACCATCATTGGTGTCGGCACCGGCTCGACGGCCAACCACTTCATCGATGCCCTGGCACGCATCAAGGGCAAGATCGACGGCACGGTCGCCAGTTCGGTCGCCAGCGCCGAGCGCCTCAAGAGCCACGGCATACCGGTGCTGGACCTCAACGAGGCAGGCGAACTCTCGGTCTACGTGGACGGCGCCGACGAGACCAATGACTATCTGCAGCTCATCAAGGGTGGCGGCGGCGCGCTTACCCGCGAGAAGATCGTCGCCGCCGCGAGCCACAAGTTCGTGTGCATCTGCGACGACAGCAAGCTGGTCAAGGTGCTGGGCGCGTTTCCGCTGCCCGATCGAAGTCATCCCCATGGCACAGAGCTACGTGGCGCGCGAAATGTTCAAGTACGGGGGCCGGCCCGAACTGCGCCAGGGTTTCACCACCGACAACGGCAACATCATCCTGGACGTCAAGGACCTCGAGATCATGGAGCCCTGCAAGCTGGAAACCGAACTCAACAACATCGCCGGTGTGGTCACGGTGGGGCTGTTCGCCAACCGACCCGCCGACGTGCTGCTGCTCGGCACCGCCCAGGGCGTCGAGACCCGTACGGCGAAATAACAGCCATTTCACATCGAGAGCGCCGAGTACGTAGAGGTCTTAGGGCCTGTTAACACTAACCCAATAGGCTCTGCTGGGGCTCATTTGTCGTCCAGCAAGGCAGAGTGAGCGATGTGTAGCCGCTCTACATGAGCGAATGATAACGCCGCTGGGCGGGAAATGAGCCCCAGCCCTTCGGGTTGCGCCTGGAACATGCGCCACTCCGCGTTGCTCGTCGTTCATTTGGAACCACCAAACCTCGCTCCTCGCGCCTCGATTGGCGCATTTTCAGGCGCAACAGAGCCTATTGGGTTAGTGTTAACAGACCCTAGAGAAACCCTCGTCGGTGTGACAGGCGCTTGTTATCGCCAGCGCCCCGGCGTCGTTGCCACGTGCCTTCGTCTGTCTTCCCCGCGTTCGCGGTTAATGGTTCCTGCTCCGCGCACTCTGCGATCTCGATGTGAAAATCGCTATTTCACCGCGATCTGCACAAAGGGCTCCAGTTGCTGATAGGGGTCCTTCTGCTCCACCAGGGTCGACCCCAGTTTCGGCAGTTTCAGAATGCGTACCCCCTTGTCGGTCTTGTCGAGCGGGAGGAAGCCACGCCTGAGCAGCATTTCCATATACAGCTTGGCGCCGGGCGGGCAGCGCGCGAACACGTCGACACGGGGATGCAGCTGCGCGAGCAGCTCGCTCTGCATCTTCCGGCCCTCGCCGCGGCCCCTGAAGTCCGGCATCACGGAGAGCATCAGAATTTCGTTACCGGCGCCGGGCAAAATCGCGCTGTTGACGACAAAGCCCGCCACCGCACCGTCGGCTTCCCACACCAGCAGCTGAGCGGCAAGATCCTGATCCAGCCGCCGACCCTTCCTGCGGATATGGTTTAGGTTCTTGCGCAGCGCCGCGCTGTAAGGCTCCTGCGCCAGGCGCTGATCGAAACGCCCCAGCCTGGCCTCCGCCACCAGCAGCTCGTGAACAATATCGATATCCTTTGCACCAGCTGGACGAAACAACAATCGACTCCATTTATTTTGTAGCCACGGAAAACACGGAAAGCACGGACGAAAAACATTTCGTGTGTTCGGCGCGCAAGTGTCAACGCGCACTAGCGTACTCAACCCGAACAGCATTATCCAGCTGGTAGGTTGGGCTGAACGAAGTGATGCCCAACGGATCGACAGGGTTGGGCTTCGCGCGCTCAGCCCAACCTACCGCGCTGATACGAGGCCGCATGCAACAATCTTTGTCCGTGTTTTCCGTGTTTTCCGTGGCTAATAATCCTACATCGCCGCGTTACAACAACACCCGCTCGATACCGCCCGCCCGGGCGCGCTCTACAAACTGCGACTGCCAGTTGCCACCCAGCAGCTGGTTGGCGAGTTCCACCACGATGTACTCGGCGGTCAGACCGGTGTCGTCGCGGTAGCGGGACAGGCCCTGCTGACAGGCCGGACAGGAGGTCAGCAGCTTTACATCCTGTCCGGCGGCAGTGTCGCTGCCGGTCAGCTCCCGTAACCCCTGCTGCAGCTCCCGCTGCTTGAGAAACCGGATCTGGGTGGCAATGTCCGGGCGTGACACGGCGAGCGTTCCGGCTTCGCCGCAACAACGGTCCGACAAACGCACCTCCGCGCCCAGCAGGTCTTTAGCCACCGCCAGCGGCGCGTAGGTCTTCATGGGCGTATGGCAAGGGTCGTGATACAGGTAGCGGCGCCCCTGCACTCCGTCCAGCTTGATACCCTTTTCCAGCAGGTATTCGTGGATGTCCAGCAGTCTGCAGCCCGGGAAGATCTGCTCGAAACGGTATTGCTGCAACTGATCCATGCAGGTTCCGCAGGACACGATCACGGTCTTGATGTCCATGTAGTTGAGCGTGTTGGCGACGCGATGGAACAGCACCTGGTTATCGGTACTGATCTTCTTGCCCCTGGCATGATCGCCCGACGAGGTCTGCGGATAACCGCAGCACAGATAGCCCGGCGGCAGCACGCACTGGGCGCCGACCTCGTAGAGCATGGCAATGGTCGCCAGGCCGACTTCGCTGAACAGACGCTCCGATCCGCAACCCGGAAAATAGAACACCGCGTCGGATTCCTCGTTCACCTTGGCCGCGTCGCGCACAATGGGGACCACCCGCTGGTCCTCCAGCCCCAGTAGCGCGCGCGTGGTCCGGGTCGGCAGTCCCGCCGGCATCGGCTTTTTCACGAAGTTCACCACCTGCTCGATCATGCGCACCGGCCCGGTGGTCGACGCCGGCAATGCACCGCTTCGGGCCCGGACCAGACCACCGGCCAGACGGTACAGCAGCCGCTGGCCGCGGTAGCCCCACTCGATCATGCCCTTGCGCATCAGGCGGATGGCGGTCGGATCGGTGATGTTCAGGAATGCCATCGCCAGCCAGCTGGCGGCATTGAAACGTTTCTTGCCGCGCGCACGCAGAATGCTGCGCATGCGCACCGAAACATCACCGAAATCGATATTCACCGGACAGGGACTCAGGCATTTGTGACACACGGTGCAGTGATCCGCCACATCGTTCATTTCGTCGAAATGCCGGGTGGAAATCCCGCGCCGGGTCTGCTCCTCGTAGAGAAACGCCTCGATGACGATGCCTGTGGCGAGAATCTTGTTGCGCGGCGAATACAGCAGGTTGGCGCGCGGGATATGAGTGTTGCACACCGGCTTGCACTTGCCGCAGCGCAGGCAGTGACGGATGTCATCGTTCAGCGCACCCAGTTCGCTGGCCTCCAGCAGCAGCGCCTCCTGCTGCACCAGGCGCAGCGACGGCGTGTAGGCGTTGTCGAGCCCGGAACCGGCCAGCAGCTTGCCGCGGTTGAACACGCCGTCCGGGATCGACCTCGCCCTTGTAGCGCCGAAACGCCTCGATGGCCTCCGGTTCCAGGTACTGTATCTTGGTCAGTCCGATGCCGTGCTCGCCCGAGATCACGCCGTCGAGGGACTTGGCCAGCGCCATGACGCGGTCGACGATGCGCTCGGCCTCATGCAGCATCTGGTAGTCGTTGGAGTTGACCGGGATATTGGTGTGCACATTGCCGTCCCCGGCGTGCATATGGGTGGCCACGAACAGGCGTCCGGAACGCACCCGTGCGTGCAGCTCGTCCAGCCGCTCGCGCACCGGCTCGAACTCGCGCCCGGTAAACACCGACTTCAGCGGCCGCTCGACATCGCGCCGGTAGGAGATGCGCAGGTCGCGGCGCAGCAGCAGGTGAATCAGGCGGTCACCGGAGCGCAGCGCAGCTTGCGCCGCCGCGTCGAACAGCGCCTCGCACTGGCCGGCCGGAGTCTCGAAGTTATCCAGGATGCGCTGCCAGCGATCGCCCACCTGCTGCAGGTGCTGCAGGGCCGCCTGTTTCTTGCCCGCCAGGATGGCGCGGTTCTCCTCGCTGTCCTGGTAGCCTTCGTGGTGCTTGAGCTCCGGCAGATTGCCGGCCAGGTACTCGCTGACCGTCTCGATCATGGCCAGCTTGTTGCGGATCGAATACTCGATATTGATGCGCTCGATGCCTTCGTTGTACTCGCAAAGCCTGTCCAGCGGAATCACCACGTCTTCGTTGATCTTGAAGGCGTTGGTGTGCGCGGCGATGGCCGCGGTGCGGGCGCGGTCCAGCCAGAACTGGTGGCGCGCCTCGGGGCTGACCGCGACAAAGCCTTCGCCACCGCGCGCATTGGCCAGCCGCACCACGGCTGAAGCAGCATCGGCGACGGCCTTTTCCTGCTCGCCGGCGACGTCCAGCAGCAGCACCATTTTCGGCAGCTCGCGGCGCGGCGCCTTGGTGCTGTACTTCACGGCGCGCACATAGCGCTCGTCCATGTGTTCCAGGCCCGACAACAACACATCGTCGCGACGGTCCAGGTAGTCCTTGGTTTCGACAATGGCCGGCACCGCCTGCGAGAGGTCGGCGCCGAAGAACTCCAGGCAGACGGTGCGGAGGTGAGCGGGCATGCGGTGCAGCACGAACACCGCCGAGGTGATCAGGCCGTCGCAGCCTTCTTTCTGCACCCCGGGCAGGCCGCCGAGGAACTTGTCGGTGACATCTTTGCCGAGGCCCTGCTTGCGCAGCGCGCTGCCGGGCATCTCCAGGATCTCGGCCTCGCCGGTCGGGGTTTTGCCGTCGGCGCCAAAGCGGCTGATGCGGAACCGCACCCGCTCCTGCGTCGTGGATCTTGCCCAGGTTGTGGTCGAGGCGCTCCACCTCCATCCAGTCACCGGCGGGCGTCACCAGCCGCCAGGACACCAGGTTGTCCAGCGCGGTGCCCCACAGCACCGCCTTCTTGCCGCCGGCGTTCATGGCCACGTTGCCACCGATGGTGGAGGCGTCCTGGGAGGTGGGGTCGACGGCGAACACATAACCCGCCGCCTCGGCGCGTTCGGCAACGCGCCGCGTCACCACCCCGGCCTCGGCACGGATGACAGGCACCGGGTGTTGCACGCCGCTGATGGTACGGGTTTCGACCTGCGCCCAGGCCTTCCAGCTTTTCGGTGTTGATCACCACCGTGTCGCCGTGCAGCGGCACGGCACCGCCGGTGTAACCGGTGCCGCCACCGCGCGGAATGATGCTCAGGCCGAGATCGATACAGGCGCGCACCACACGCGGCGATTTCCCGCTCGCTGTCCGGACTGATGACCACAAAGGGCAGCTCGACGCGCCAGTCGGTGGCATCGGTGGCGTGCGATACGCGCGCCAGACCGCCGAACTCGATGTTGTCCGCGCGGGTGACGCGCCCCAGGCGCCTGCGCACCCGCGCGCGCAGGCTGCGCGCGTGCGGAAACCAGTCCTCGAACTGGCGCACCGCGACCCGCGCCCGGTCCACCAGGCGCAGGGCCTCCTGGTTGCCGTTGGCGCGCGCCACAATCTGGTCCAGACGGTGGTGCAGGGCGTGGGTGAGCGATTCGAAACGCTTGCGGTTCTCCAGCAGGTCGTCCTGAATGTACGGGTTGCGCGTCACCACCCACAGATCGCCCAGCACCTCGAACAGCATGCGCGCCGAGCGCCCGGTGCGCCGCTCGGCGCGCAGTCGCTCGATCACCTGCCAGGTCTCTTCGTCCAGAAACCGCAGCACGATTTCCCGGTCGGAAAAGGACGTGTAGTTATAGGGGATTTCGCGGATGCGTTGCTGCATGGTGAGCTGGGTCAGGCGATGCGTTCAAAACGCGATTGTAGCACCCGGGGTAATGTGAAATGCATTGCGATAGCCACGGAAAACATGGAAATAAACAAAATCGAAACCTGCCACGGAAAACACGGAAAGCACGGACAAAATAATTGTCGGGCGGGTGGCAAGGGGAAGTCCCGTGGGTTAACACATGCGTGGCAGCGATGACAGGTTGGGCGGAGCCAGGCTTCCGGCGGCCGGTAGGTTGGGCTGAACGAAGTGATGCCCAACAGATCGACAGCGTTGGGCTTCGCGAGCTCAGCCCAACCTACCCACTTAGCCAGTAATGATTTTTTCCGTGCTTTCCGTGTTTTCCGTGGCTATCAAAAAAAAAACGGGGCCCGAAGGCCCCGTTCATGACTTCTGTTCGGGAAATCCCGATTAGAAGTTGTGGCGTGCACCGACGCTGAACAGCTTCTGCTGATTGCCGTCGTCGGGATCCAGATCCGCATAGCCGACATACACGCGAGTACGATCGCTGAACTTGTGGTAAGCCGCAAGACGCCAGACGGTGTAGTCGTCGTCGAGTGTTAGGTTCTGCGGGCCATCCACTTCGTCGCCCTGGCCGTAGTCAGCCCCGATCACGTTGTTGCCGATGGTCCAGGTTCCGCCGACACTCCAGATATCGGCACCGTCGCCGGCGCCGGCATTCTGGTTGGTCCCGTCCTGCAAGCCGTACTGACGCAGGGTGATCAAACCGCCGTCGATTTCATAGATACCGTGCACTTCGAAGGCGTCGATGGTGTACTGGGCACCGATCTGGGTGGCATCGTCGTCGCCATTGGCGTCGGTGGTGACGTAGGAGACAAAGGCATACAGACCACCGAGACCGCTGTAGCTGGCACCAACGCTCCACGGGTTGTCGTCTTCGCCGTCGACGCTATCCTCGCGGTCCACCGTATAGGTGGCCAGCAGACCAAAGCCGGACCAGTTGGGGGAGCTGTAACCGATGGTGTTGGTGGCACGACCCTGGCCTTCCTCGCCCTTGCCACTGTGCAGCGCCGACTGCAGACCGATGGTCACGCGACTGCGAAGCTCATGCGGTAGAAGGGGTCGATCTTGGCTGCCTGCGCCTTGTAGGCGGTGGACATGGTACCGAGGGCGACCTTACCGAAGCTTTCCTGACCCAGACCCAGGTACTGGTCACGGCCGTTCCAGCCATTGCCGCCGCTGTCATTGGTCAGGTCCGTCTGGTATTCGACCTTGAAGAAGGCTTCCATACCGTTGCCCAGATCCTCGGAGCCCTTCACACCAATGGCCGATGTGTTGGAGTTCAACTGGGTGAGATTATTGGCCTACGTCCTGATTGAGGTAATCGTAGGATACGTCCAGCTGGCCGTACAGTTTGACGTCGGCACTCGCCACGCCCATGCCACCGGCCAGCACCAGGCCGACTGCAGTTGCAAGAAGTTTTTTGTTCATGAGAGTACTCCTCTTGACCTTACTCGTAGCTATTAAGTAAACAGGTTAGTCGTTAGGGGAAGTTTAGGTTAGCGCACTTTCCGACAGGAAAGCAACAACTTTTTTCAAAAAAACCACATCGCGCTTATTCCGTATCTTTTTCGCAACAAATTCAGACTATGTTAGCCTTAACTGCTTGTGTGCAGATAAAAACTACTAATCATTCACCCTGCTAAAACGCCGGATTATTGACGACCAACGCGCCGGATCGTTAAGGCATGAACCAGAAAAACAACATGCACAGACAAGAATAGCACAAAAGAAACCCGCCTCACGGCGGGTTTCCTTTTTCAACACGGCTCGGGCCTTCCGTTAGAAGTTGTGGCGCATACCGACGCTGAACAGGTCGTATTCCCCACCGGCGTCCGGATCATTGTTCGAGTAACCGGCGTACACGCGGGTCCGTTCGCTGAACTTGTGGTAGGCGGCAATACGCCAGGCAGCGTAGTCATCCAGGATAACGGCCGGATCATCAACTTTGTCGCCCTGTCCGTAATCCACACCGATGAGATTATTGCCGATCGTGTAGCTCGCGCCGACGCTCCAGACGTCTGCGCCGTCGCCGCTGCCCGCGTTGACGTTATTCGGGTCAGCCGAACCGTACTGACGCAGGGTGATCAAACCACCGTCGATTTCGTAGATGCCGTGCACCTCGAAAGCATCCAGCGTGTACTGGGCACCAATCTGGGTGGCATCGTCATCGCCGCTGGCGTTCGTGGTGACGTAGGAAACAAAGGCATACAGACCACCGAGACCGCTGTAGCTGGCACCAACGCTCCACGGGTTGTCATCTTCGCCGTCGACGCTATCCTCGCGGTCCAGCGTAAAGGTACCCAGCAGACCAAAACCGCCCCAGTTCGGCGAAGAGTAGCCGATGGTGTTGGTCGCACGACCCTGACCTTCCTCGCCCTTGCCACTGTGCAGCGCCGACTGCAGACGCACACGGTTGTCACGCGCCTGAAAGCTCATGCGGTAAAAGGGGTCGATCTTGGCCGCCTGCGCCTTGTAGGCGGTGGACATGGTACCGAAGGCCAGCTTACCGAAGCTTTCCTGACCCAGACCCAGGTACTGGTCACGGCCGTCCCAGCCACTACCGCCTCTGTCATTGGTCATGTCCGTCTGGTATTCGACCTTGAAGAAGGCTTCCATACCGTTGCCCAGATCCTCGGAGCCCTTCACGCCGATGGCGGATGTATTCGAATTCAGATTGATGTCATCGTTGCCCTCAAGGACGCGGACACCATTGACATCGATACTGTCATAATCGAACGCATCGATGGACACGTCCAATTGACCGTAAAGCTTGACGTCTGCGCTGACCAGGCCCATACCGCCCGCAAGCACCAGCCCAACCGCAGTTGCCAGTAGTTTTTTGTTCATGAGGGTACTCCTCTTGACCTTACTCGTAGCGAAAGTAAACAGATTAGTCGTTAGGGAGGCTGAGGTTAGCGCACTTGCTGACAGGAACACAACAATTTTTTCAAAAAAACGACAGATTCGCTCTTTCTGTATTTTTTTTACAACAAACACAAGATTGCCCGCATAACGACTTGTGTACCAATAAAAAATGCTAATCGATGCGCCAGACAACGTCGCTCTATTGACGACCGGCCGCCCGATCCCTCGAGGCATGAACCAGAAAAACAACACAGACCTGAGAATGGCGCACAAAAACCCGCCTGACGGCGGGTTCCTGTTTTTTTGGCTGGGGGACCAGGATTATTCGCCGCTGCGCGGCTCACCCCTGCGGGGCCGGCTCGCGGGCTCGCCGTTCAACCTCGCTTACGCTCGTTTTGTCGAACCCGAGGTTCTCATCCTGGTCCCCCAAAAACAAAAACCCGCCTGACGGCGGGTTCCTGTTTTTTTTGGCTGGGGGACCAGGATTCGAACCTGGGTTGACGGAGTCAGAGTCCGTAGTCCTGCCGCTAGACGATCCCCCAATTCGAACAGCAAGGATAGCGTGTTGAGCGAGAGGATCAAGCCGGGCAGTCAGCCCGGCAGACCGAATGCCTGTTAACGCTTGCTGAACTGGGTGGCGCGGCGGGCCTTGCGCAGACCCACTTTCTTGCGCTCGACTTCGCGGGCGTCGCGGGTCACGAACCCGGAGCGTCGCAGCGAGCTGCGCAGTTCGCCGTCGTAGCTCATGATCGCACGGGTGATGCCGTGGCGAATGGCGCCGGCCTGGCCGGTGGTGCCACCGCCCTTGACGGTGCAATTGACATCGAACTGGTCGCTCAGATTCACCGACTCCAGCGCCTGGCGCACAATCATGCGTGCCGTCTGGCGACCAAAGTACTGATCCAGCGGCCGGTCGTTGACGGTCACTTCACCGCTGCCCTTCTTGATGAACACACGCGCCGTGGAACTCTTGCGGCGGCCGGTGGCGTAATAGGTTTCACTCATGGTGCTTGTCGCCTCGAAACTTTAGATTTCCAGCGCCTTGGGCTGCTGGGCGCTGTGCTGATGCTCGGGACCGGAATAGATCTTCAGCTTGCGGTACATGGCGCGACCGAGCGGATTCTTGGGCAGCATGCCCTTGACCGCAATTTCCAGGACGCGGCCCGGCGCTTTCTGCTGCAGTTTCTCGAAACTGATCGACTTCATGTTGCCGATGTAACCGGTGTGGTGATAGTACATCTTGTCGCTGGCCTTGCGCCCGGTGACGCGCAGCTTGTCGGCGTTGACCACCACGATGTAATCGCCGGTGTCCACGTGCGGCGTATATTCCGGCTTGTGCTTGCCACGCAGGCGTCGCGCGATTTCGCTGGCGAGCCGACCTAGGGTCTTGTCGGTCGCATCGACAAGGAACCAGTCACGCCGGACTTCATGCGCCTTGGCACTGAAGGTTTTCATGAGAATCTGCTCCGAAAAGTCGGTCCTGCACCAAAAGAGCGGGAATAGTACAGAAACGTTCCTGGGGATTCAAGGCACTGAGTTAAATGGGGTCTAGTCAAAAGGGGTCAGTACCCTTTTCTCTTCGAGAGTCAAAAGGGGTCAGTACCCTTTTACTCTGATCAGTACCCTTTTGACTCTCGAAAAGAGAAAAGGGTACTGACCCCTTTTGACAAAGAGGTCGACTGACAGCCCTTTTGACAATCGACAGGCAAAAAAAAGCGCAGCTAGGTGCTGCGCTTCAAAACCACCAAAGGAGGATTGGAGGAGACTGACCAGGCAGTTACGGTTGGGGGCTGCCCGATCAGTTGATAAGTATGTTCTAATATTCTCCCGTGCTTGTCAACCCCTATCGCGATTTTTTTTCAAGGCGCCAGCCGAAACCCGGGCTCTGCCGGTAACTTCTTGTTTTTTTGACAATTAACGATAAGAAAGACGGCGGTATCAGGGGGCCGCACGCGGTGCAATTCAGATTTTCAACCGCTCCACGACGCGGCCATTGACGAGATGTTCGCTGATGATTTCGTCGATATCTTCCTGGTCGAGGTAGCTGTACCAGACTTCGTCCGGGTACACGACCACCACCGGCCCTTCCGCGCAACGGTCCAGACAACCGGCGGTGTTGATACGTACTTTGCCGGGCCCGGCAATCCCCAGTTCCTTGGTGCGCTGCTTGGCATAGTCGCGCATCGCCTGCGCATCGAAACGCTGGCAGCACGCCGTTCCGTCCTCACGCAGATTGGTGCAGAAGAACACGTGGTAGCGGTAATAGGACATGCGGGCAAGATACCCGATCGCGGCAAAAAATGACAAGCGCGCTTGTAACTGCGGCGCGCAACCGGTATCTGTAGCCTATGAGTGACCTGTCCGCCACAGACCGCTGCGTGAAATGCGGCCTGTGTCTGCCCCACTGCCCCACCTTCAAGCTGAGCGGAATCGAAACGGATTCTCCGCGCGGGCGCATCAGTCTGATGCAGGCCATGGACAGCCCGGACCTCGAGTGGTCGCCGGGCCTGTTCCGGTACCTGGATCGCTGTCTGGAATGCCGCGCCTGCGAGGCCATGTGTCCGTCCAAGGTACCCTTCGGGCAACTGATGGACACCGCGCGCACGCGCATGGAGGCACGGCGGCAACGCTCGCTGTCCGGCCGCTGGCTGCGCGCTGCGGGTCTGGCGATGCTCACCTCCCCTGCGCGGCTGAGGATGCTCGGGCTGGCGCTCGGGTTCTACCGGCGATCGGGTCTGCAAGACCTGATCACCCGACTACCCGGGCTGCACCACAACCTGAGGCGCCTGAACCGCCTGTTGCCCGCCGGGCACAGCACCGCCGCGGCACCAGTCAGGAGTACCGGCGAAACGGGCGGGACGGTGGACCTGTTCCGCGGCTGTATCGCTGGTCTTGTCGATGCCCCCACCCTGGCTGCAGCGCGACGGCTGCTGCAGCAGCTGGGCTACCGGGTCAATGTTCCCGCCCGGCAGGGCTGCTGCGGCGCACTGCACCAGCACAACGGCGAGCCCCATACTGCAGCGCGGCTCGCAGAGATCAACCGGACCGCGTTCGGGGACAGCCAGCACCCGATACTCGTCACCGCGAGCGGCTGCGCGGCGCACTTGCTCGATTACGGGACGCTGTACGGAGAGCCGCAAATAAGCGAGCGGGTAAGCGATATCCTGCACTTCCTTCTCGCTCACGAACGCGCCGCGCTGCAGTTCTCGCCGCTGCCGCAGACCGTAGCGGTACACATTCCCTGCACCCACCGCAACGTGCTCAGGCAGGGACAGGACATTCTCGCCATCCTGGAGTGGATTCCCGGGCTGCGACCGCTGGCGCTCAACCCGCAGGGTGGCTGCTGCGGGGCGGCGGGCAGTTACCTGCTGAGCCAGCCGGAGGTTGCCGATCAACTGCGCGATGACATGCTCGAGCCGCTGGCCGCCAGCGGCGCCAGCCTGCTGGTCACCACCAATATCGGCTGCTCCATGCACCTGCAGGCGGGACTCAGGGAAAAGGGTCTCGACATAGAAGTCGTGCACCCGGTGGTGTTACTGGCGCGACAGCTGAAGACCTGAGCGAGCGGGGAAATCGTTATTAGCCACGGAAAGCACGGAAAGCACGGAAAAAACATATTCTGTTAGTCAGCGCCTGCGCCAAAGCAGCGGCGTGAACCCGTAGGTTGGGCTGAACGAAGTAAAGCCCAACCTACCAACTGAAAAATGTCTTGTCCGTGCTTTCCGTGTTTTCCGTGGCTGATATTTGAAAAATGTCTTGTCCGTGCTTTCCGTGTTTTCCGTGGCCAACCTCAGCATCACCGCATGCGCGCGATGGCGCGATGGCCGATATCGCGGCGGTAGTAGACGCCGTTCCAGCTGATCTTTTCCACTGCGGCATAGGCACGCTGCTGCGCCGCGGCGACGTCGTCGCCCAATGCGCAGACGCACAGCACACGCCCGCCGCTGGTCACCACCGCGTCGCCTTGCCGCTGCGTGCCGGCGTGGAAGACCTTGACACCCTCGCCCTGCACCGCATCCAGGCCGCTGATCACATCGCCCCTGGTGTAGCGGTCCGGGTAGCCGCCGGCGGCCAGCACCACGCCGAGACTGACGCGCGGGTCCCACTCCGCTCGCACCTGGTCCAGGCGCCGGTCCAGTGCCGCTTCGCACAGCTCCACCAGGTCGGACTGCAGCCGCAGCATAATGGGCTGGGTCTCGGGATCACCGAAGCGTACGTTGTATTCCAGCACCCGCGGCGCCCCATCGGCGCCGATCATGAGGCCGGCATAGAGAAAACCCGTGTAGGGCTTGCCGTCGTCCGCCATGCCGCGCACGGTGGGCCCGATCACCTCGTCCATGATGCGCCGGTGCAGCGCCTCGGTGACTACCGGCGCCGGTGAATAGGCGCCCATGCCACCGGTATTGGGGCCGGTATCGCCGTCGTCGCGCGCCTTGTGATCCTGGGAGGTCGCCAGCGGCAGCACGTGCTCGCCGTCCACCATGACGATGAAGCTGGCCTCTTCGCCGCTGAGGAATTCTTCGATCACCACGCGGTGCCCGGCCTCACCGAAAGCGTTGCCGGCCAGCATGTCCCGGCAGGCGTCGATGGCCTGCTGTTCGGTCTGCGGCCAGGATCACACCCTTGCCGGCGGCCAGCCCGTCCGCCTTGACCACGATGGGCGCGCCCTGCGCGCGGATGTAGGCAATGGCCTGGTCGAGATCGGTGAAGCTGCGCGTAGGCGGCGGTGGGAATACCGTGGCGGGCGAGGAAATCCTTGCTGAAGGCCTTGGACCCTTCCAGCTCGGCCGCCGCCGCGGAAGGCCCGAAGATCCGCAGACCGGCGGCCTGAAAGCGGTCCACCACCCCAGCCACCAGCGGCACCTCGGGGCCGACAATAGTCAGTTCGATGCGTTCTTGTTCAGCGAAGTCGAGCAGTCCATCGATATCTTCTGCAGCGATGGAAACGTTTTCCATGCCGGGCTCGGCCGCGGTGCCGGCGTTGCCCGGCGCCACGAAAACTTTTTCCACCCTCGGGGACTGCGCCACCTTCCACGCCAGTGCATGCTCGCGGCCACCGCCGCCGATGATCAGTACGTTCATTGTCGAGACTCTTTAACGCAATAGCCACGGAAAGCACGGAAGACACGCGAAAAGATCTGACTTAATGTCTGCTCGGCAATTCGTAGCCGGTAGGTTGGGCTGAACGAAGTAATGCCCAACGAATCCGCTACAGTTGGGCTTCGCGCGCTCAGCCCAACCTACAACACTGCAACCGAAACAATAGCCTGTCCGTGCTTCTCCGCGTCTTCCGTGGCTAAACAAACAAGCGCATCCGTGTTTTCCGCGGCTAATTCCACGCAGACGCTAATGCCGGAAATGCCGCATGCCCGTGAACACCATCGCCATGCCGTGCTCGTCGGCGGCGGCGATGGTTTCCTCGTCGCGCATGGAGCCGCCCGGCTGGATCACGGCGGCGATACCGACGCCAGCCGCCTGGTCGATGCCATCGCGGAACGGGAAGAAGGCGTCCGAGGCCATCACCGATCCCTTTACCTGCAGCCCGGCGTGCTCGGCCTTGATAGCGGCGATGCGCGCGCTGTTGACGCGGCTCATCTGCCCGGCGCCGACACCGATGGTCATGGCGTCGCGCGCATACACAATGGCATTGGACTTGACGAACTTGCTGACCCGCCAGGCGAACAGCAGGTCCTGCATTTCGGTCTCGCTGGGTGTCCGCTGGGTTACTACCGTCACCTGATTGAGCAGCTGCCAGGTCGGCCTCCTGCACCAGCAGACCACCGGTGACGCGCTTGAAATCGAGCCGCGGCGCGGCGGTCTGCGGCCAGGCGCCGCAGGCCAGTACGCGCACGTTCTTCTTGCCGGCCAGCACCGGCAAGCGCGTCGTCTCCGATCTCGGGGGCGATGATCACTTCGACGAACTGGCGCTCGATAATGGCGCGCGCGGTGTCGGCGTCCAGCGCCCGGTTGAAGGCGATGATGCCGCCGAAGGCCGACTCCGGATCGGTCTGGTAGGCACGGTCATAGGCTTCCAGCAGCGAGCCGCCGTAGGCGACACCGCAGGGGTTGGCGTGTTTGACGATCACGCAGGCCGGGCCGTCCTCGAACTGTTTGACGCACTCGAGCGCCGCATCGGTATCGGCGACATTGTTATAGGACAGTTCCTTGCCCTGCAGCTGGCGCGCGGTGGCAAGCGAGGCTTCGCGCCGCTGCGTGCTCGGTATAGAAGGCCGCGCCCTGGTGCGGATTCTCGCCGTAACGCATGCGATTGCACCTTTCTGAACTGCAGGCTGAGGGTGCGCGGAAACGCCTGCTTGTCGCCCGCGGCGCCGAGGCTGCCCAGGTAGTTGGCGATGGCGCCATCATAGCGCGCCGTGTGCTCGAAGGTTTTCACTGCCAGCTGAAAGCGCGTCGCGGCGCTGACTTCGCCGCCACTGGCCGCCATTTCCTCCAGCACCCGCGCATAGTCGGCACTGTCGACAATCACAGTCACTGCGGCGTGATTCTTGGCCGCCGCGCGGATCAGCGTGGGACCGCCGATATCGATGTTCTCGATCGCCATCGCCAGGTCGCAGTCGTCGCGCGCGACCGTCTGTTCGAAGGGATACAGGTTGACCACCACCAGATCGATGGGCGCGATGCCGTGCTGCTGCATCACGGCGTCGTCGGTGCCGCGCCGCCCCAGGATGCCGCCGTGAATTTTCGGGTGCAGGGTCTTGACCCGCCCGGCCATCATCTCCGGAAAGCCGGTGTGGTCCGACACTTCGATCACCGGCACGCCGCTGTCGGTCAGCAGGCTGGCAGTTCCGCCGGTGGACAGGATCTCCACCCCGGCCCGGTGCAGCTGCCGGGCGAATTCCACCACACCGGTCTTGTCCGAAACACTGATTAGAGCGCGTTGAATGGCTGCCATGAGGTTGATTCCAGCTTGATTGGGTTAATAGCCACGGAAAACACGGAAAGCACGGACAAACCATTTTCGTTGCAGTGTCGTAGGTTGGGCTGAACGAAGTGAAGCCCAACGGAGTCAGCATGCCGAACTGTTGGGCTTCACTTCGTTCAGCCCAACCTACCGGTTACACTGCCGCGCGACTAATTGGCGTGGCCGCTAACTGAAGCCGTGTTTTCCGTGGCTACGTATCCGTGCTTTCCGTGGCCAATGAATATCCGTGCGCTAGAGCAGACTGTACTGCTTCAGCTTCTTGCGCAACGTGCTGCGGTTGATGCCCAGCACCTCGGCGGCGCGGGTCTGGTTGCCGCGCGTGCGGGTCATGACGCACTCCAGCATGGCGTGCTCCACCTGGCCGATCACCAGGTCGTAGACGTCCTCCGGGTCATGCCCTTCCAGGTCCTTGAAATAGCGTTCCAGCGCCGACAGCACGCTGGTGCGCAGCGGTTGCCTGCGGCGCTCGTGGGTCGGAATACAGCGTGCCGCCGTCTGGGTGTCACCGTGACCGTGAATAACCGCGCTCATGCCGCCAGCTCCTGTGCGGCCGAGAGGCGATCGAAAAATTCGTGAGTCATGCGCAACTGCTCGTCAATCGATTCGACGCGGTTCACGCGCTGACGGAATGCTGCACCATCGCGGTGCCCCTTGCTGTACCAACCTATGTGTTTACGCGCCACGCGCACCCCCGTGTAATCCCCGTAAAAGGCGTATAAATTCTCAAGATGTCCGATCATGATATTCCGTGTCTCCTCCACCCCGGGCTCCGGCAATAATTTGCCGGTAGCCAGATAATGCTCGATTTCTCGGAAAATCCAGGGGCGTCCCTGCGCGGCGCGACCAATCATCACAGCGTCGGCGCCGGTATACTCCAACACCTCTCGTGCTTTTTGCGCACCGGTGATATCCCCGTTCGCGATCACCGGTATGGACACAGCCTGCTTCACACAACGAATCGTCTGGTATTCTGCATTTCCCTTGTAAGCGCAGGCGCGCGTGCGCCCGTGGATGGCGAGCGCCTGCACCCCGGCCTGCTCGGCGATCCGGGCTACCGACAGCGCATTGCGGTGTTCCGGATCCCAACCGGTACGTATCTTCAGCGTCACCGGCACATCCACTGCAGCCACCACGCTGTCCAGGATGCGCTTGACCAGATCTTCATCCTGCAGCAGCGCGGAACCGGCCATCACATTGCAGACTTTCTTGGCCGGGCAACCCATATTGATGTCGATAATCTGCGCACCGCGCTCCACGTTGAAGCGCGCGGCGGCTGCCATCATGGCGGGATCGGCACCGGCGATCTGGATCGAGCGCGGTTCCGTTTCGCCGGCGTGATCCATGCGCCTGAGCGTCTGCCGGCTGCCCCACAGAGCCGAATTCGCCGACACCATTTCCGATACCGCCAGCCCTGCACCCAGCTTCTTGCACAGCTGTCGAAACGGCCGATCGGTAACCCCTGCCATCGGTGCCAGCACCAGCTGATTGCGCAACGTGTACGGACCGATCTGCATGCCGGTTAATCGACTCCTCAGCTGTATATACAAGGGAAAGGGCCGCTAATCATACCCGTGCTTTTGTCTCGGGAAAAGCACCCTGGCAGTTTTTTATGCGGCCCGGAATTTGCTCTAGACACTTCAGAGAAGCTGTTTATTCCAGGTCGGCACTTGACATATGTCAGGAAGCTTTGACCCGTCCGTCATTGCACCCACAGTGCGCGTGCAACCCTCAGGTCATCAACGCGGAACAAGGTTGCCTGATGGTTGCCCTTCGGTAACGAAGCGTTCTCAATGAGAAGCGCCATTCGAATCATCGCAGCTTCCTTAACCCTGCAGCAGACAACGCTTGAACCCAGTGCGGAAAGCAACGCTAGCCCGCATTTCTCACGGGGCGGCGAGCGAGTGACAGAAGGTATTGAAATTATGAAGAGCCTCGTGACCAAACAAGAAACAGGGTGTTTTCAGGGCCAGCCTATCCCGGCCCTGGCTTGTTCTCGTGCGCTTGCACTTGTTCTTCACTCAAGCGGTAGCTATGGCTACCCCTTTCGCTCCAGAACGGCGTTC
>CAVOGN010000006.1:0-80903 GCA_963695455.1 uncultured Gammaproteobacteria bacterium
ACCGAGGCTGTTGACATTGAACACATTGTCGACGCCACTTATCAGATGGCTGCCAAGGCCGTCCCCACTGTCAACATAGTCTCCCTGATAGTGGGTCTCGGCGGAGTTTCCCGCCGCTGAAGTGAGAACACACCGTTTGACACAACATTAGCCACTGCCTGGGCTATAAAATCGTCCTCAAAAAATGCTTGATCAAAAAAACCGAGATCGTCCACGATGATGTCCGCGCCATATATATTGGCCAGATCATTCACACATGTGACCATTTCCAAGCTGGTTGAGGGTCCACAAAATCCCAGCTCGGCCCCGGGCGCCAGATCGTGAACGATTTCCAACATGGCGGTGCCTTCGTCACCGCTGCCGGCATGAGTCTGGATGATAACAGTTGGCGGAAGATCACCTGACCCCTGGGCAGCAGCCATGCTGTCCACCCCATCGGAAATAACACCCACTCTCACCCCGGTGCCGTCGTACCCAAGACCCCTCACCTGATCCGCCTTCAGAACAACGTCGCCCTCCGTGGTTACGCTGCCAATTCGGGTGACTCTGTAGCCGGGAGTGGTGATCAGCTTGACAAAGGGAAGCTGGGCCACTTCGTCGACCATGTCAAAGGGGATCCAGGACTGAATAATGCCATGTTCCTCATTGACTATCTCTATGTCGGCGTTGTAGGCCTCGAGCTGAGCTCTTTCTGCACTGCCAAAAGTGAGGACACGAATGTAGGTATGAACATTCCCATCCTCATCAACCTTAACCAGGGGGTTCGACAGGGCGGAAGCACCAAAGGCTCTCGCACTTTTTGCTGTAATGCCCCGAGCTTCCATGTTCTCCTTCACCGCTCTAACGAGGGGACTGACCTTGCTGGAACTGAAAATGCTACGGAGGTATTTCTCTTCACCCCATCTGTAGACTTTACCCTTTTCTCTATTTTGTCCAGCTGTGGCCGCCGTCACTGTCACCAGGACAAAAACCGGTATTAGTAAAGTGAGTAGCTTTGTTATCGCAAAGCGGACTTTGAACATTAAACCCTCGCTTGCCTCTCCAGCGTGAGCGCGGTTGCTCTAAAACCTGTAAGAAAACCCGAGGAGAAAATAATGAACCTTGTTCTTGATCTCTATATCCACATTAGTTTCCGTACCACCGCTTTCAATTTTGTCACTGTAGTCAGCTTCATAGTAAGTGAAGCGATACTCGCCGAATATGGCGAAACGTCTAAATAGCCTCCATGCCAGACCGGCACGGGTATCCAGTCCGAAATCGACTGCAGTGCTCAGAAAAATTCTTGTTCTCGCCACTCAACTGGATATCAACCTCGGTGTCGGTGAAAAAAACGCCAGCGCCGATGCCGATATAAGGCTGCAGCCTATCCCCGGGGTAGCGCAACATTACAAGTGCCGATACTGGCAAGACTTTTGTCTCTGTCCCCTCTGCATCCAATTCGAAATACGAAACATCCAGAGCAAGTCCCGCAGCGGGCCGGGTGGACGGGGACCAGAATCCCGCCCTGCCGCCAACAACATAGGTGTTGTCGTAATCGGCCTTGGCAGAGTCATTGATGCTTACACCGAATCGGGGATGCTTCCCGATTAACATTGCCGTCCTCCGGCACAACTCCACCCAAGTAGAGGTCCGCGAACCAGGTTTCTTTGCTGGGACGAACGCACCGCCGAAGAATCGCAGAAGGCCATCGGTTTTCTTCAGCAGCAGCTGAAGCAGGTCAGTGCGGTGGAACTCGAACAGGTCCTGCATCGCCTGATCGAATCGGAAATGAAGGAGATCATCCTGGCGAATATCAACGAGGAATTCGCCTTCCGCGTAATCGATCCCGCGGCGCCGCCCGGCGAGCCTTTCAGGCCGCGTTGGGGACAAATGCTTGCCATCGGCGGGGCACTGGGATTGACCGCGGGAGTGACCTTGTCGCTGCTGCTGGGTTTCAGCAGGCGTCCCGGGCTGTCAGCTGAACAGCAGAAGACGCCGCGGGAGGGGCTTGACTGAGCCGGAACGGGCTGTCAGGGATGCGAGGTCGTGCTGTCGGTTCCGCCGCCCCCGCCGCCGGCCAGAGCCGCCAGCGCACCGGCGACCAGTGCGCCGATCCCGATAGCGATGCCATATCCCTTGCCCCCCGTGCCTTCTTCCGGCGTTTCTTCTGCCTCGGCGGTCTGCACCTCGGGCGGCGGTTCCGGCTGCTGCGCTGGCGGCGCGGGTGCCGGTATCTCGACTTCTACAGGCGCACTGTCGATTTCGATTTCGATGGCCTCCTGGGCGTAAACGGCGGGATTCAGTGCAAATACGGCGACAACGCCATAAACGATACGCTTTTTCATGCGGCTCCGTGCTCCTGCAGGCGGGTTTCAGCCCAATTTCCGGTGTACGGCGGCAAGAATCGGAGATGGACTGGCCCAAGTCAAGCGGTTTGAATCCGCGCCACCGGTGGCGGCGTCCAGGCGCGGGATCGATCAATCCGCGGATCAGACAGTTAAGCGTCCCTCGAGACTGCGCCAGGAACCTTTGGGTGGTTGAATTTTCTGAAGAATGGTCCTTAATTTACGAAAATATGTTAGTGTTTGAGCTAGATAAGAAGTCGCCGGCGTGGAAACATCGGGTGGAGAGTTTTTCCTGCGGGGGGAGAAGGATAACACCCGGACCGGATTTGGTCAGACCAATACACAGGCGGTCGTCACGCGCATCGACGGGGAGTGGCAGAACAGATGCTCACCTTATATGAAACCTATTACAAGCTGAGCGCCGACCCGTTCCGGCTGAGTCCCGACCATCGCTTTGCGTTCGGGCATCGCAGCTATGCCAGGGCCAAGGCGTACCTCGAGTACGCGCTGCACCGTGGTGAGGGGTTCATCACCATTACCGGCAGCGCCGGTACCGGCAAGACCACGCTGATCAGCGAGATCCTTGCCGATCTCGACAAGAGCCGCCTCAAAGTCGCGACTCTTAACAGTACCCAGCTGGAAGGGAAAGACCTGCTGCAAATGGTCGCCGCCCTGTTTGACCTGGAATACGAAGACGAAAGCAAAGCGTCTCTGCTGCTCGAAATCGAGAAGTTCGTCAAGCAGCTCAGCCAGAAGGGCCGGCGTGCTGTGCTGATCGTTGACGAGGCACAGGGCCTGTCACCGAGCGCCGTCGAGGAGCTGCGGCTACTGGCGAATCTGCAGTCCAACCACCGCCTGCTGCTGCAGGTATTCCTGGTGGGACAGGAACAGCTGCGTGACATGGTACAAGCCCCCGAGATGGAACATCTGCGCCAGCGCATTGTGGCGGCTTCGCACCTCGAGGTGCTGAAGCTGGACGAAACCATCAGCTACATCGAACATCGGCTCACCCGAGTCGGCTGGCAGGGTGACCCTGCCTTGACCGAGGATGCACTGCGACTGGTGCACAGGTTCAGCGCCGGCGTACCGCGGCGCATCAATCTCATCTGCAGCCGGCTGTTTCTGTACGGCAGCATGGAGCAGAAACACCAGCTGGACGGCGAGGACGCGCGCAGCGTCATTGAGGATATGCAGCAGGAGCTTCTGATCTCCCCCGGAGCAGTGGAGACACAGGCAGACCCGGAGCAGAAGATCGAGCAGGATGAAGGAGCGGAAGCGCCGGTGCGCAGACTCCCACGGACCAGGCCCGCCGCGCGACCGGAACAGGCGAGCGCGGCCGCGTCGGACGGTCAGACCGGGGAGAGGTCGTCGGGCGGCGATGAGCCGGGCCGCGCTGCGACTGGCGCTCGCGGTGGCGCGTCTGCCGGACAGACAGACGCGGAAGTCGAACTTGCGTTGCGTGATCGTGATATCTGGGGTGAGATCGAGCATCTCGAAAAAGAGTTGCACGGCGCGGCGGAAGAAATGCACCGCGTCGAGGCTCTCGATGCCACCCAGGTGGACAGCGAGGTTACGGTCGCCGCGCGGGGTGTGCTGGCCCGGAAAGGGACAGCGCGGATCCTGCAACAGGATGCCGTGGGTGCCGCTGTCAGCAAGGCGGTGTCACGGGGGCGCGCTGCAAGGAGCTCCGGGCAACGCGCCAGTGAGCAGCCGCGCGCGGCCGCGGCGCGGGTGCGCCAGGCCAGGCCCCGGGTTCAGCCCGTGTCCGAGCCGCCAACCGATGCAACCGTCGAGAACGAGGAAATCCGGCCGCTGCCGCGCGCCGAGCGGCGTGAAGCGATGCGGAAGTCGCGACCGCAGGTCGTCCAGGTAGCACCTCGTGGGGGCGGGCGGCGCTGGATGCTGATAACTGCGGTGCTGGTGCTGGGTCTCGGACTTGCCGGCGTTCTTGGCTGGCAAAACCGCGACCGGTGGTCAGCGAGCCCGCCTGACAGCACTGGTATCATCCAACGCGACACCGTTGCCACGCAGCCCTCAGTCAGGCCGGAAAGGGAAACGGGTTCACCCGTGGATCTGGCCGAGGCGCCGGGGATTCAGCCCACGTCCGACAGCGGCGGCGAAACGCCGGCAGTCGCGGCGGCGCCAGGCGGCGGCGAGCAGGCCGGATTGCCGGAGCTCGATACTGACGCCGAACGCGGGGGCAGCGCGCTATCCGATCCGGCCCGCCTGCCGGCACCCGACGGGGCGCAGCAGGAGTCGACGGCCGCTGCCGTTGTCAAGGCACTGGGCTCGCGAGAGGGCGCCTTGAGTGCAGCGGATATCACCGAAGATGTCACGCAAGAAGCGGAGGCCGGGCTTGCGACACCGGCTCAAGCCGCATCGCCGGCTGCTGACGCTCCCGCTCCGGCTGCGGAGACGACAGAGGCTGCAGGCGACGTTTCCCTCGCTGCGGCAGAGCAACCCGGCGCGACGTCTGAAGAGCTCGATCCGATCGAGGCAGAGCGGGCAAGGCTGCGGCGCGAAGCGGAACAGCGTTTCAACCAGCAGCTGAATCAGGTTGCAACTGTGACCCCAAGGGCCGAGTCCGCCACCGCACGGCCGGCGCCCAAGGCTGCCGATACAGCGCCCAAACCGCAGACAGCAGCCACGACCGCCGTCGCTCCGCGCTCCGCAAGCAGCGAGACGAGCAACCCTCCAAGCTCAGTGCGCGCACCCGCCACGCCGGTGATCCCGGCTCCTGCTTCACGGCCCAAGCTCGCCTCTGTCCCGAAACAGGTCGCCAGCGCTCCCGCCGGTGTAATCGCCGAACCTGCCCCGAGTCCGGAGCAGCTGAGAAAGGATCTGCTCGAGGGGCAATGGACGAGCCGGGGCAAGCCCGCGACGCTGCTGCCCTCTGAAATCACCTTCTGCTCCGCCGCCGCTACGGTTATCAACTGCTGGAGTGTACCGCAGAAAACCGACACCAAATATGGCAAGGCACTGTACAAAGTCGAGGCCAGGCTCAACGGCTTCGACGCCGATGGTGGTTTCCGCCTTTCGTACAGCACCCTCGTCAAGTTGGTGGGTTCAGAGGCCGCGTCGGACGAGACAGCACTGCGAAGTGCTGCCGATGACGATGTGGGCTGGCAGGTGACCGAGCGCAGTATGGACTGCAAACTCGTGCAGGGAGACAGTGTGCAGTGTCGTGGCTCGAACGGCACGGTTCGCGACTATCGCAGGTCCAGCTCGGGCAACACGGCTCGCTAGCCATACGCAGAATCCTCCCGCGGGCCTGTAGGCCTGCAGCCTAAGCGGCGTTTCTCCAAAGTTCTTTCAGGTCACTAGCCCGCATTTCTCACGGGGCGGCGAGTGAGCGACAGAGCGTATTGAAGCTGTAAATGACTGTGCCAATAAACAAGAAACAGGGTGCTTTCAGGTAAGCCTATCCCGGTCCTGGCTTGTTCTCGTGCGCCTGCACTTGTTCTTCACTCAAGTGGTAGCTACGGCTACCACTTTCGCTCCAGAACGGCGTCCAACCACACGAGCCCGGCGCCAGCATCCGGGATCCCCGTCAGGAATGCGGGCTAGTTGCATGCCTTGGCGCATGCACGGCACTGCGCAACGCGCGCAGCAGCAGACCGGCAACCCGAATATGTTCTGAACTGTGACAGCGCTCGCACGCTGTGTGCGACCGTCAACACGCACGCCTTCGCGCGTATCTCCGATGATTTGTTTCAGGCAATGCAGCGATCGTCAGCATCGATCGGAAATGCACTTCTGCAAAGGAACGAATCATGTTTCAGCATTTTTGTCGGGATATAGCGACATTTTTGCCAGGCCTTGTTCTGGCACTCCAGTTAACCGCCTGCGGCATCGACAGCGGCAACGACAATAACAAAGGTAGCGACGGCAACGTAACAGCTTCCGCGGCAACCATCATTACCGGCAGCGTCGGCGACGGCCCGATCATCGGTGCGACGCTGAATATCTACGATCGTGACGGCAATCTTGTCCAGACCGAGCTGAGCGATAACAGCGCCAGCTATTCCGCCCGTATCAAGGCCAAGGGCAACGCTTACCCGCTAACGATTGCGACCAGTGGTGGCGTGGACCTTGTCACCGGCCGCGCACCGGATTTCCGACTGACGTCTGTGGTGGCTCATCCGTCCGTCAAAAGTGTGAACATCAATCCGTTCACGACGCTGGTCGTTGAGTCGGCGCGTTCGATGCCGGGAGGGTTGAGTGACCAAAACGTCGCCGCTGCACGGCAACATGTAATGCAACAACTGAACTTCGGTCTCGACCCGCGCTCGATTCCGGATCCCATCGGAACCGCAATCGAGGATGCCAACGTCGCGCTGATGGTCAAAGCCAGCGAAGCGCTCGGCGAGATGCTGCGACGCACGGCCGCGTGGCTGCAGTCGGCGGGGCTGGCTGCCGACGCCGATCAGGTCGTCGCGGCAATCAGTGATGATCTCGTAGACGGGGTCGTGGACGGACTGGGTGGCGCAAATGCGGACAGCCGCACCGCAGCACTGGCAAACCTGGTCTCGGCACAGGTGCTGGTCGAAGCGCTGAGCAATAACCTCAAGGTCGACGGGGCGGTGGCAACGGCTGCGCTCGATGCCGCGATCAGGGATGTACACCCGTCGGTACCCGCCAGCGGGCTCACCGCAGGCGTGCGCGTTAACGCGGAAATGCTCGCACAGGCCCGCACCGCGGTTGCAGCGGCGCGGACCCTGGCTCCGAGTATTCAGCTGACCACAATCGCGGGGGCGCTGGAAGCGATCGACGCCGGCAGTCTGGCGGCCGACGTTGCGGCGGCATTGCCGGGCGATACCAGCACCGATCTGGATCCGGCAATCATGCTGGCCTCAAGCGTATCCGAGCCGGAACTGGCGGTGGTCAATGATGTAATCCGACTCGGCGGCGGGCAGAACGACAGCGGGCCCGCGAACAGCGCGCCGCTCATCACAGGTACTCCGTCCGCCAGTGTCGCAGCGGATAACGCCTACCTGTTCCGGCCATCGGCCAGTGACCCGGACGGTGACACGCTGGTGTTCAGTATTCAGAATCGGCCTGCGTGGGCCAGCTTCGACAGCAGCAGCGGGCAGCTGTCGGGAACGCCAGGCACTGCTGATGCGGGTCGCTTCAGCAACATCATCATCAGCGTCAGTGACGGCAGCGTGAGCAGCAGCCTGCCGGCTTTTTCGATCGATGTGAACGCAAGCGCGGTGGTCAACAGCGCGCCGCAGATCAGCGGCACGCCGGCGGGAAGCGTAGCCGAGGACAGCGCCTATGTGTTTCTCCCGCGCGCCAGCGACGCCGATGGTGACAGCTTGACATTCACTATCAGCAACCGTCCTGCGTGGGCCAGTTTCAACGCCGGCACCGGAAGGCTGTCCGGAACGCCCAGCAACAACCACGTTGGAACATATGAAAATATCACCATAGCCGTCAGCGACGGCAAGTCGGTTGCCGCGCTGGCACCGTTCAGCATCCGGGTGCTGAATACCAATGACGCACCAACTATCTCAGGCAACCCGGCTGGCAGTGTCGACGCGGGCAACGTTTACAGCTTCCGGCCGGTGGCGAGTGATCCGGATGGCGACAGCCTGGTGTTCAGCATTCAGAACCGCCCAGGCTGGGCCAGTTTCAACAGCAGCACCGGGCGTCTGACCGGTACGCCGACCGCCAGCGATGTCGGCAGTTACAGCAATATCGGGATCAGCGTGTCAGACGGCACTGTAAGCACTGCGCTGGCAGCCTTCAGCCTGACAGTAGGCAGCAGTGCTCCGCAGACTGGCTCTGCCTCCCTGAGCTGGGTGGCACCCACTGCGCGCAGCGACGGCACCCCATTGTCCATGTCCGACATTGCCGGATACACCCTCTACTATGGTTCCTCGGCTGGAAATTACCCGAACTCCTTGGACATCGGCGATCCCTTTACGACCTCCATTACCGTCACGGATCTCCCGGTGGGTACTTATTATTTCGTCATGACGACACGCGATACCGATGGGCAGGAGAGCGGGTACTCCGCCGCGGCGCAACGTCAGGTCCCATGAAAGGACTCGCTATGGCCGGCGCCCTCGGGCGCCGGTTTTCCTGGCTGACGGCCTACATTTCCTGCCGGTGCCTGGGGTAATTTCGAGCCTGCTCGAGTTTCACGTATAATCCGCGCCTCAAAACCCGGTTTTCAGGCGCACTATCAGCATGAGCGATCAGCAGTCCGACACCCCCATAAGCGATGCCATCAGGTCGATTGACCAGCAGGAATCGCTACAGGAGATTCAGCAGGTTCTGGCACAAGCGCGTCAACGCCTCAACTCGATTCCGGATGACGGTAAGCCGGTTGACCGCGCCCGCGCGCTGCTCGACGTTGCCGAGCCCCTGCTGGGGCTTGGACGGGGCGTGGATGCCTGGCAGCACGCCCGCGAGGCGTTTTCCGTGTTCGTGGATTACGAGCAGTGGCAGGATGCAGTGGAGGCGGCGGATATTCTGTATCAATGCGAGCAGCCCGATTCGATCGCTGCGCTGGGTCAGGGTATCTGGCTTGCCGTTACCTATCCGGTACAAGCCCATAGCACCGTGACATTGCTCAACTATGTCATCGACGAAACGCCGGACGATTCCGATGGCGCGGCGGTCGCTGCGATGGCGGCACACTACATTGCAGATCTGCGCGCGCCGGACGATGAGAAGGCCAGCCTTGGCTTCCTGACTACGCAGATGATTGCGCGGGTTGCCAAGCGTCATCGCGGCATCGAGGACCAGGAAACACTGAACGTCTGGATCGAGATGCTGCAGCTCAATGATGTTCCGGAGTTACTCAAACGCCTGGGTGCGATTGTAGACGTCCTGGTCGGTGACAAATGGTGGTTCGACCGCGACGCGCTGCGTTCCAGGCTGCCTGTCCACTGACCCATGTCTGCAACCGCCAGCCCGGAACCCGGCTTTCAGTACATCGATCGCCCGGATGATTTACTGCAGTTCTGCGCCGCCATTAAGGGCGCCGACTGGATTGCGTTCGACACCGAGTTTATCCGCGAAAAGAGCTATTATCCGCGCCTGTGCCTGTTGCAGGTGGGTATCCCGGGACGGCTGGCCTGCATCGATCCACTGGCTCTCGACGACCTGTCACCGCTGCTGGATCTGCTCTACGATCGCTCCGCGGTGAAGGTACTGCACGCCTGTTCCCAGGACCTGGAAATTTTCGCGCACCTGAGGGGAGCCGTACCCGGGCCGATCTTTGACACCCAGCTGGCTGCACCGTTGCTGGGGCTGCCGGAGCAAATGGGCTACGGGGCGTTCGTGCAAGAGATGGTGGGGGTGACTCTGGACAAGTCCCATGCGCGCACCGACTGGGCGCGGCGGCCACTGGGTGATGCCCAGCTTCACTACGCGGCGGACGACGTTCGTTACCTGGTGGAAATCTATCCGCGCGTGCAACAGCGCCTGCGGGACCTCGGCAGGTTGGAATGGCTCAGGTCCGAATTCGAAGCCTGTGAGCGCACCGAGCGCTACCTGCAGGATCCCGCCACGGTGTGGAGGCGTATCCGCGGTGTCGAGAAGCTGCGTCCCAAGGCGCTCGCCATCCTGCAGCTTCTGGCGCGCTGGCGTGAACAGACGGCACAACAGAAGGACTTGCCACGCAACTGGGTGATCCGCGACGAAGTGCTGGTGGACATCGCGCGTCTCGCGCCCCGGCAGCTTGAAGCGCTGGGCAGGATTCGCAACCTGGCGGCAAAGACTATTGATCGCTACGGCCAGACGCTGCTGGATCTGGTCGGCGACGGCCTGCAGCGACAGCCGGACCCGTTACCGGCCCGGAGCCGCCGCAGCAAGGCGACCGTGGAGGAAGAAGCTCTGGCTGATCTGCTACAGGCGCAGCTGCGTCTGCTGGCGGACAAATTCCAGATCAACAGTGCTATGCTCGCGAGCCGCAAAGACCTGCTGGCGCTGGCACAGGGCGAGCGCGACCTCGCACTGCTGCGCGGCTGGCGCCGCGAACTGGCGGGCGCCGAACTGCTGGCAATGCGTGACGGGCAGCGCGCGCTGTCGGTCGAGGACGGCCAGATCCGGATTGCCGCGAAAACGCTGGCGTGAATTTCGCAACCCAGGAGCAACTATGTCATCCGATATCAACGATCTCACGGTCCAGTACGAAGAGGACGGCGTGGTCACGGTCAAGGAACTGGACAAGGTCATACTGTCCAAGGGAGCCTGGTCGACCATCATCTACCGCTATCAGGACTGGGACCGGCAAAAAAAGCAGTATGGCCCGGACAAATTCACCATTCGGCGCTATCAGAAGCGTGGCGGCCAGTACATGCAGAAATCCAAGTTCAATATTTCCAGTCGCGACCAGGCGCGCGGCATCATTGACGCACTGGAGAACTGGATGAAGGACTGATCACCCTCAGAGGCGCGAGCGAGTGCAGTTTACGGCGAGCAGATGAGAGCCTTCCGCGCGCCTGCGCATAGCTTCCCTAGCGGTAATAGCGCTTACTTAACCATGATTTGATTGAAATAGCGCATTGAGTGTAGGTTGGTGCTGAGCTTGCGAAGCCCAACAATCGATGCTTGATTAGAGCTCCAAGTTGGGCTTCGCAAGCTCAGCCCAACCTACGTAAGCGCAGTTTGGAAGAGAGGATTTAAGTGCCATTCTCCCTAGCGGCGAATACCGTAGCCTACGCTCAGGAGGTAGAGCGCATAAACGAACAGCGCCACTACGAATCCTGCAATGATCAGGTAGGACAGGCCAAGGCTGATGTCGGACACCCCGAGGAAGCCATAGCGGAAGGTGTTCACCATATACAGCACGGGATTGAGCCGCGATGCCTGCTGCCAGAATTCCGGAAGCATGCTGATGCTGTAGAACACGCCGCCCAGATAGGTAAGGGGCGTGAGAACAAAGGTCGGAATGATCGAGATATCGTCGAAGCTCTTAGCGTAGACGCCGTTGATCAGGCCGGCCAGGGAGAATAATGCCGAGGTCAGCACGACTGTGCTGACGATGACCAGCGGGCTGTGCAGGCTGAGGGGCGTGAACAGCAGTGACACTACGCTGACCGCGAATCCCACCGCGAGACCGCGCGCGATACCGCCGACCATGAAGCCTGAAATGATCAGGTAATTAGGCAGTGGCGACACCAGCATCTCCTCGATGTGGCGATGAAATTTGCAGCCGTAGAATGACGACACCACATTGGCGTAGGAGTTGGTGATGACCGCCATCATGATCAGCCCCGGTACGATGTAATCCATGTAGCGCACCCCATCCATATCACCGATCTGGGAACCGATCAGGTTGCCGAAGATCACGAAATACAGTGACATGGTGATAACCGGGGGAATGATGGTCTGCACCCAGATGCGCGAGAAACGCAGGATCTCCTTGATGACGATGGTCTTGAAACCCACCAGCTGTTCGGCAAACGTCACTGCCGCTCCCCGTAGGCAGCGCCGTTCTCGACCAGGTGGACGAACAACTGTTCCAGGCGATTGGTCTTGTTGCGCATGCTCAGCACCTGGATGCCGGATTTTGACAGCTCTTCAAACAGGAAATTAATGCTGCAATCCTTGGAGATGTCCGCCTCCAGGGTAGTCTCGTCGATCAGGCGCAAACACTCTCCAGCGGACGCCGGGCGGTTTATGGCGGGCAGTGTCGTGAGCGGAGATCGGATGTCGAGCACGAAAGTCTCAGTCTGCAGCTGGCTGAGCAGGTGTTTGACGCTGGTGTTTTCGATCAGCTCACCCTCGTCGATGATGGCGATGTTACGGCACAGGCTTTCGGCTTCCTCCAGGTAGTGAGTGGTCAGTATGATGGTAGTGCCCGAACGGTTCAGCTCGCGCAGGAACCTCCACATCGAGCGGCGGATCTCGATATCCACTCCGGCGGTCGGCTCGTCGAGTATCAGCAGGCGCGGCCGGTGCATGAGTGAGCGTGCGATCATCAGACGGCGTTTCATGCCGCCGGACAACTCGCGCGCCTGGGCGCGGCGTTTTTCCCACAAGCCCAGTTGTTTCAGATACTGCTCGGCGCGCACGAATCCGGTTTTGCGGTCAATGCCGAAATAACCCGCCTGATTGACGAGGATTTCCTCGACCGGCTCGAAGACATTGAAGTTGAACTCCTGCGGCACCAGTCCGAGTTGTCGTTTGGCAGCGGAAAAATCGCTGTCAATGTCGTGGCCAAAAATCTCCACGCTACCCGAGGTCTTGGTCACCAGAGAGCAGATGATGCCAATGGTAGTGGATTTTCCTGCACCGTTCGGCCCCAGCAGGGCGAAGAAATCGCCTTCCTCAACGTCCAGACTGACCCCTTTGAGTGCTTGCAGGCCGTTGGCGTAGGTCTTGGTGAGGTTGCGTATGGTTAATGCTTTCGCCATGAATCGAAATTGGCCCGGCTGCGTTTAGTCGAAAACAGATCTCGCCATGCTCCGCGCGCTGGCGCGGCTGCAAGTCAGGTCAGGATGATCAACAGGGTCACGAAAGCTGCCACCAGGGCAATGGGAATCAGAACGCTCATCCACTCCTGCTGGCTGGCCTTGCGGCGCTCCTGGAAGGCGGCTTTCAGCCCGGGGCGGAACCACAGCAGCACCAGCACGACCAAGGCGCCGATGAGAATCTTTTCCCACAATGCGGGCTGCTCCACTCTCTTTCCTCCGTGCGTGACTCAGCAACTCCTGGCCGTGCCAGGAGTCTCAGTGCTGGCGGCGGCGTCCGCGGGCAGGGCGCCGGTCGGCGACTATTCTAGTGCCAGTTCGGCAGCGGGGAAAGTCGGCGCTCAATCGATCGGTTCCGGCCTGCCGATCGCGTATCCCTGCAGATAGTCGACGGAAAGCTTGCGAACCGTCGCGATTATGGCGTCGGATTCGACGAATTCGGCGATCGATTCCATTCCCATGACGTGAACCACGTAATTGACGGCGTGCACCATGGCCTGACTGACGCGGCTGGTAGCGACATCGCGGACCAGCGATCCGTCCAGCTTCACGTAATCGACCTCAAGCTGCTTCAGATAATCGAAAGTGCTGAGGCCGGAGCCGAAATCGTCGAGCGCGAAACGGCAACCCAGTTTGCGCAATCCGCTGACAAACTGTTGCGCCACATCCATATTCGCGATCACCGAACTCTCGGTGATTTCGAAGCACAAGCGGTGTGGGTCGATGCTTGTTTTCTTCAGCAACTGATGGATGTAGTCGTAGACTTTCAGGTCTGTAAGCGACTGGCCGGACAAATTGATGGAGCAGGTCGCGACCTCAGCCAGCGTGCTGGACGGATCGGCGAGTGTGCGGATGGCCCGGTCGAGCACCCAGCGGTCGATTGACGGCATCAGGTGGTAGCGTTCGGCGGCTGGCAGAAAGGCAGACGGAGGAATGATGCGCTCATTCTCCGTGCCCTTGTTTTCCACCATGCGTAACAGCAGTTCCAGGTGGCCAGCGCTGCTCCCGGCCGGGTCGCTGCGGCTGATCGCCTGCGAGTACAGAATGAACTCGTCTTCCTCCAGGGCGCGCTGAATGCGTTGCATCCACTGCATCTGGCCGTGTTGCCTGGCGATGTCCTTGTCCGCTGGCCTCGAAACGTGGACCAGATTGCGACCCTTCTCTTTGGCGACGTAGCAGGCGGAATCCACCGCCTTCATCAGATCCGTGAGTGGCGTTTCAGCGTCGAGTATCGGGACCACACCGATACTGGCGCCGATTCGGAACAGGGTTCCGCTATGGGGAAATCGGAACTCTTCGACCTGTTGGCGAAGCTTCTCGGCGATGGTTTCGGCCTTGTCGAGCGGACACCCGAGCAGCAATACGCCGAATTCGTCGCCGCCCAGACGGGCGAGCACGTCCGACTCGCGCAGCGAACCCCGCAAAAGCCGGGTGACCTGTATGAGCAGCTCGTCACCGGCCGGATGTCCGCAGGTGTCATTCACGATCTTGAACTGATCGAGGTCGATGTAAAGCAGGGCATGCTGCTTTTCGCTCTGATTTGCCGCGCGGATCGCCTGCTCGACGCGGGCATCGAATGCCACGCGATTGAGCAGGCCGGTAAGCCCGTCGTGGGTCGCCTGGTGCGACAGCTGCATCGCCAGCGTACGCAGCCTGGTCACGTCGTGGAATACCATCACCGAGCCGATGATGTTTTGCGCGGAGTCGCGGATCGGGGAACCGGCCAGCTCGATCGATGCTTCACCGCCGCGGCCTTTCTGGATAAGTACGGCAGGGTTTGCCAGCTCGGTTTCCTGGCCGCTGGTAAGCCACTCCTGAATCGGTATCTCGATTGGCTGTTTCGTGCCCTCATCGACCAGTTGCATGACCTCTGCGAGAGGCCTTTGCCTGGCTTCATCATTACTCCAGCCGGACATTCTTTCCGCGACCGGATTGATGAAACTGACTTTCCCGTTGATGTCGGTGGTAATGACGCCGTCGGCAATGGACTGCAGTGTGACGCGCCAGAGCTCTTTCTCCTGAAACAGCTTTTCCCTGGCGTTGCGTGCCTCGGTCGTGTTCCGGGCTATGCCTTCGAAGCCGTCGCGCAGACCCTGTGCGTTTTCCCGATAGTGGGCGTTCAGGGTGACCCATACCGGCTCGCCTTCACGGTGCCGCAGGCGAGCCTCATAGTCGTTGAGGGTGCCGAAGCTTCGTTCCAGTGCGTCCAGAAACCGGGCATGGCCGTCAGCATCGGCAAATAGATCCTGCCAGGACTTCTGTTGCGCCTGCTCTGCCGAATATCCCAGCATCCACTGCACCGAGGGTGAAATACGCCGCAGTGCGCCGCTCGGGGCAACCTGGAAGTAGGTGTCCATCATGTCATCGAGAATGCGGCTCAATTCCCGTTCCGAGGCTTTGATCTTAGCTTCGGCTTTCTCGCGTTCGACAACCTCCTGCTGGATGGCCTCCCGCGCGCGTTCTGCCGATTTCTGTGCCGCGAGTGCCTGATCCCGGGTACGGGCCAGGTTTTTCACCAGCTCGGTATTGCCGCGCGAGATCTGCAGAAAGCGTTCGATGAGGTCCTGCAGACCTGCGCCGGCTCGCGTCAGCGCCAGCAGCGCCAGGGCCAGCACGCCCCATAGCGGGGCTTCCTCAATGCGGGCGGTGGTGAACAGCCAGATCAAAGGCACGCCAAAGCCCGGCAACAGATAGGCCAGCAGCAACTGGCTATTGAACGCAGAACCGGCAAACAGGACGATGCCTGCGCTCGCACAGCCGATCGGTATCACGGCCTGCAGCCCGGGGGCCGAAATCTCCCAGGAACTCAGCAGGGGGAGCATGGCGCCCCACGACAGTCCCAGCAGGCTGCTGGCGCCGATCTGCGCCAGCGTGGTTGACTGGCCGAAATTGCCGGTTAGGGAACTGTCATTGCTTGCTGCCAACGCGGTAGCTATGCGTAGCAGCACGGCCACACCGAGCATACTGAGCACCAGATAATGGCTGCGCTGCGCCAGTGGGTCGGGCAGATGGAGAAACAGAAATCCGATGGCAAGGATGTGCAACAGACTCTCGAACAACAGCAGCCCGTAAGGGTTCTGCCGCCCCGCAAGCCTGCTTTGGCTCATCGCTACCCTCCCGAAAAATTGCTGCAGCCGCGCCCCTTCCGTAGGGTTGGAAGGATACCGTGTTCTGCCTTGAGATAGGGTGGGAATGTACTGAAAAATCAGAGGCAAAGATAGACTTTTGCGCTATGCTTTGTAACACTGGATCGAAGCGCTGCGGCGCGTGATTTCGTCGACTGTAGAGGAGGCTGCGGTGATGGCTAAAACATGGTTGCTGGCATTCTGTATAGCGGTGTGCGGCATGTCGGGGCTGACTGCCGCATTCGCGGAGGTGCGCACGCAGAACATCGACTACGAACATGCGGGAGCCAAACTGCAGGGTTTCCTGGCGTGGGATGACCGCTCGGAGGCGAAGCGGCCCGGGGTGCTGGTCATCCACGAGTGGTGGGGGTTGAACGACTATGCGCGCCAGCGCGCGCGCGCAGCTTGCCGAACAGGGCTACGTCGCGTTTGCGCTGGACATGTACGGGGACGGCAGGGTCACCACTCATCCTGACCAGGCCGGCACCTGGATGAAAGAGATACAGGAAAACCTGGCACAGTGGGTGCAGCGCGCCAATGCCGGGCTGGACGTGCTCAGCAGGCAAACTCTGGTCGATACGGCACAAGCTGGCTGCGATCGGCTATTGTTTCGGTGGTGCAACGGTCATGCAGATGGCCTATGCCGGGGTTGATGTGGACCTGGTTGCCAGCTTCCACGGCTCGCTGCCGACGCCGGCGCAAGACGCAAAAGACGACATCAAGGCCCGGATTCTGGTGGCGCACGGAAATGCGGATCCCTTCGTGCCGGCGGAAAAGGTCGATGCGTTCCGGCAGGCCCTGGAAGCCGCCGCTGCCGACTGGACCATGATCGAATTCGGTGGCGTAAAGCACAGTTTCACCAATCCATCGGCGGGTGACTACGGCATCGAGGCGTTGGCGTATGACGAGCAGGCCGACCGACAGTCGTGGCAGATGTTGCTTTGGATGTTGCAGGATGCTTTTCGCTAACCGTCTCCGCGTCGACGTGGACGGAGGTCCGAATGACTGAGCAACACGCGTTCATACCACTCAGGATTGCCATTCTTACGGTGTCCGATTCGCGCACCGAGGATAACGATAGCTCGGGCAAACTGCTGGTCGAGCGTCTCACGGGCGCGGGTCATGTGCTGGCGGAAAAATGTATTGTCCCGGACGATATCTACCGTATCCGCGCTACAGTGTCGCGCTGGATCGCGGATCCGGACGTGCAGGTCGTTATCTCCACCGGTGGAACCGGGATTACCGGCCGGGACGGCACACCCGAGGCGGTCGAAGCGTTGCTGGACAAACGGCTGGATGGCTTTGGCGAGATTTTCCGGATGATTTCCTTTGACGAAATCCAGACCTCCACCATACAGTCGCGGGCACTGGCGGGGGTCGCCAACGGCACTTTCATTTTCTGTGTGCCCGGTTCCAGCGGCGCGTGCCGTACCGCCTGGGACAAGCTGATTCAGGCGCAGCTGGATCACCGCACCCGGCCGTGTAACTTCGTCGAACTGCTGCCGCGGCTCGGCGAGGCCTGATACACAATGGACGGTGCTGGCACCGGCCCGCGGGGGGAGCAGGGAGCGAATTGCGCATACGGTGGCATGAATCACAGTTTCGCACTGGGGCCGCGCGTCAGGCTCTTCACCCTCGCAGCGCCGCTGCCGCTGGTAATACACGGCGACGGCAAAAGGGATGAGCACCTCGCTGTCTGCTCCGGCGCGCCCGGGAAGGATCGAGACTATGCGAACCGCCCGATCGCCCGGACACTGACGCAACTGCGCCACAGGCACGGCGTAGTGAGGACTATGATCAATGTGGCAATATCGAATCTGGATACTCGTGTTGATTGTGGCAATTCCGGGCTGTGCGACTCGGTCGCCGGACCCGTGCCAGGCTAACGACTGGTACGCAATCGGGTATGAAGACGGGCGCGCGGGCCGCGCCGCGGGGTCTGTCACCGGTCCCGAACACGGCTGCCCGGCAGGGCTTGCAGAACCTGAGCTCGCCCGCTACCGGCTGGGGCGCGAGGCGGGGTTGAGTGTCTATTGCGAACCGCAAAAAGGCTACCAGCTGGGCATGGAAGGGCATAGCTATGCGGGCGGCTGCCCGGCGCCGGCTGAGGCCGAGTTCCTGCGCGCCTACGGTCACGGTAAACAGATTTACGACGTCGAGACGCAAATTCGACGGCTCGACAGCATCCTGGCAGTGAACGAATCAGAGCGCGACAGGCTTGGCCACAGCATCCAGCAGCGACAGACCGAACTGGCCGAGGCACGGCTGGATGTCGCCGCACCCGAGGTGCTGCGCGCCGAGCTGCGCGAACTGGAGGCAACCGCGGAGATGGTGGAGGCCGAAATCGACGCGCTCCGGGCCGCGCTGCGCGAACAGCACGCAAAGCTTGGGCTGCTCAGGCAGGGAGCCGTTCCCGGTAACAGCGCAGCAGTGAAATAGCTGCGTCATTTCGCTATGCGAGAGCGAAACGGGCGGCCCTTCGGGACCGCAGAATGTCAGGTGCCCCCGCCCGGCCGGGAGCAGTAGAGCCGCAGGTCGCGACCGGTGAGTTGGGGCGCCTGGTACGCGTCTATCCAGGCGGCGATGTCCTCCAGCACCACCTCTGCCTGCAGGTCGCGGGTCAGCATGTGATATCCCCGCTCGTAGACGATCGCCGTCAGTTGTGTCGTCGCAGCGTTCGATAGCTGTTCGAACAACTGGCAGGTCGGCTGGGAGGGGATGATGTCATCGTGCTGACCGTACAGAAGCAGAACATTCCCGCGCACGTCGGGCGCGGCCAGCAAGGCCGTGTCCATAAGGTTGCTTACGCCGTACAGTACATCGACACGGGTGGCCTTGATGACCAGCTCATCGCGCCCCAGCGCCCGCAACATATCTATGTTATCCGATGGTTTGAGGTCCAGTCCTTCGCCCGTCAGTCGTCTGGCAGGAAGCGTGTGGGCGGCGATCCATAGCGCGGCGCGCTGGTAGAAGGGCATGGTGTCACGGGACCAGACCGCCGGAGCGACGAGGATGGTTCCGGCAACGTCCAGCGGCGCGGAGCCGAGCGATGCCAGCGCGACTGCACCGCCCATACTCTCCCCCAGCAGGTATAGCGGACTGCCCGGATACTCCTGCCGCAACAGCGCTGTCATGGTCGCAAGGTCGGCACTCAGGCGTTGGCTGCCATGCCATAAGCCGTGGCCGCTGGTGGCGCCGAAACCGCGCTGGTCGTAGGCAACCACGCTAATGTCCCGGCGCGCCAGATAGCGGCCCAGGTTGTCGAAGGCACGGCGGTAATCATTCAGTCCGTGCAGCGCCAGCAGCACGGCGCGGGGATTGCCGACCGACTCCCAGCGCGACAGCGGCAGCCGATAGCCGTCCTCCATTACCGCGTAGGACGCGCGTTAGCCGCGGCGCGGCCGGTATGCCCGGCGCCGACTGCACGTAGGGTTTGGCGCAGGCGCACAGCAGTACAGCAGCTGCCAGTGGAACGCTGCGGCAAACCACGTCGAACCAGCGATGTAACAGCCGCCCGGGAAGGAACAAGGGTAATACCCATGGGATACGCGACAGGGTTTAAGGGACTTTGTTGCACGGACGTCGGGAAAAAATCAACCTTTCGATCGCCGTTCCGGTGTTCAACCGTATCCGGTGTCGGCAGCTACGCCGGCGGAAGGGCCGGGTGCTATCGGCCGGGGCGTGCCCGGGTTGCCAGCAGAACCATTTCAGCCGTAATGGTATGATGCCGTAACAAGCAAGCACCATTGCCCCACCTCGGCACCGCCAGCGGACCGTCCGGGGAAACTGCGGTGGCGCGGCGCATAATATGCAGCGAGAGCCCGGGGCCCTCGGAACCGGAAGCAGTGACTCCAGATGACGCGCATCAACATCATAATCGCGATGGCAGTTGCGGCCCTGACGATCAGTATCTGGGCGCTGGTAAACCAGCCCGAGACCGAGCCGCCGTGGCCCGCGGTTATCCAGGGATTTGCCTTTTCACCGATGCGGGCGGATCAGGACCCGATGCTCAAGAAGTTGCCGTCGGTGGAGGACCTCGACGAGGATCTCGCGCTGCTGAAAGGAACGACGCACGCAGTACGTACCTATACCGTGGAGGAGACGCTGGCGGAAGTGCCGGCACTGGCGCGCAAACATGGGCTGAACGTGGCTCTGGGCGCCTGGATCGACAAGGGCCTGAACAAGAACGCTCGAGAAATACAGCGTCTCATCGAAGTTGCCAATAAAAACCGCCGCAACGTGGTGCGCATCATTGTCGGTAACGAAGTGCTGCTGCGTGGCGATCTGCCGGTTGATCAACTGATCGAATACATCAAAGAGGTTCGCGCCAAGACCGGTATCCCGGTGAGCACGGCGGAGCCATGGCACGTCTGGGCGAATTATCCGGAGCTGGTGAAGGAGGTCGATTACCTGGCCGTACACATGCTGCCGTACTGGGAAGGCATCCACATCGATAATGCGGTCGATTACGTCATCGACCGTATGAACGACCTCAAGCGTCTCTACCCCGGCAAGCCCATCGTAATCGCCGAGGTCGGTTGGCCGAGCAACGGACGCACCCGCAAGTCCGCAGTCGCATCGGACCAGAACGAGGCTGTCTTTTTGCGCCGATTCCTGGATCGGGCCGAGCGGGAGGATTACGTCTATTACGTCATGGAGGCCTTCGATCAGCCCTGGAAACGCAAGAACGAGGGCGCGGTGGGAGCCTACTGGGGTGTCTTCGACGTCGAGCGACAACCCAAATTTCCGTTCTCCGAACCGATAGTCAATATTCCCGACTGGCACGTGCTGGCCGGGGTGTCGGTGGTGATCGCATTGATCACATTCGCACTGTTGCTGATCGATGCCCGTACCCTGACACACCATGGGCGCAGCTTCCTCGCGGTGGTCGCTTACACGGCTGCGACAGCGGCGGTCTGGATCGTGTATGACTATGCACATCAGTACCTGACCATGAGCGCCGTCATTGTCGGGATACTGATGCTGATCGGTATGATCGGCGTCATCCTGGTACTGCTGGTCGAGGCTCACGAGTGGGCCGAGGCGCTGTGGGTCAAAGAGCGGCGACGCAGCTTCACTCCGGTACCGGTGGAAGATGCCGGACTCCCTATGGTGTCGGTCCATGTCCCGTGCCATAACGAGCCGCCGGAGATGCTGATCGAAACGCTCGATGCCCTGGCGCGACTCGATTATCCGCGGTACGAAGTCATCGTGATCGATAACAATACCAAGGACCCGGCAATCTGGGAGCCCGTCCAGGCTCACTGCCAGGTCCTGGGCGAGCGCTTCCGTTTCTATCACGTCGACCCGCTCGCCGGGTTCAAGTCGGGGGCCCTCAACTATGCGCTTGCCAGAACCGCCCCTGAAGCGGAGATTATCGGGGTTATAGACAGCGACTATATTGTCGAACCGGACTGGCTGCGCGGTCTCGCGCCCCAGTTCCTGCACCCGGAGACTGCGGTGGTGCAGGCGCCGCAGGACTATCGGGACTCCAATGAAAACGCCTTCAAGGCCATGTGTTACGCCGAGTACCGTGGCTTTTTCTACATCGGCATGGTGACCCGCAACGAGCGCAACGCGATTATCCAGCACGGCACCATGACCATGGTACGCCGTACTGCACTGCAGGAAGTCGGTAACTGGAGCGAGTGGTGTATTACCGAAGACGCCGAACTGGGGTTGAAAATTTTCGCCCACGGCTATGAAGCACGCTACATACCCCGCAGTTACGGCAAGGGGGTCATGCCGGACAGTTTCAGCGCCTACAAATCGCAGCGGTTCCGCTGGGCCTACGGGGCGGTGCAGATCATGCGTAACTATGCTGGCGAATTGCTGGGCACGGCTTCCAGTCGCCTGACGGTCGGGCAGCGCTATCACTTTCTGGCCGGCTGGTTGCCGTGGCTGGCCGACGGCGTGAACCTGCTGTTCAATCTGGCCGCGCTGTGCTGGTCGATAGGCATGATCGCTTTCCCTCTGTACATCGATCCACCTTTGGTTATTTTCTCGGTGCTGCCGCTGGCGCTGTTCTCTTTCAAGATCGCGAAGGTCGTCTACCTGTACCGGGGGGTTCATGTGGTCGGTACTGCCAGACAGACGCTGGCGGCTGCGCTGGCTGGGCTGGCGCTGTCGCACACCATCGCCAGGGCCATGTGGGCGGGCCTGGTGACGCGCAGTAAACCGTTCCTGCGCACTCCCAAGATGGAGCGTTCCAAGGCGCTGGTCAAGGCGATCGGGGCGGCGCGCGAAGAGACGCTGCTCACCGTGGCGCTGTGGCTGGCGGCCGCTGCCATCATTCACGAGTCGGGTTCCGACACGCTGGACGTGTTGCTCTGGGTGATCGTTCTGCTGGTGCAGTCGATTCCCTATGTCGCAGCGTTGCTGGTCTCTGTAGTCAGTGCGTTTCCCGGACTGCCCGCCACGCTGATCTGCGGTGGTGCATGTGAGGAGAGGCTGGACAGTGCAGCACTTGCGACAGACCCGTCGGCGCCTGCCGCTGCCCGCAAGCGGGACAGGTCCTGACGGTCTTCGGCGTGCGGCGTTTCCCGGTGCTGACAAGCTTGGTGCTGCTGCTGGCGAGTCTCAGCCTCGCGCCGCAGGCGGCTGAGCGCGACGACGAAATCTGGGTGCTGGTCGACACCCGCGCCATGACGGTCTCGGTTTTCGAGGGAGATGCGGTCAAACGTGTCTACGCGAGTATCTCCATCGGCCGCGGTGGCACGACGGCGGACAAGAGCAAGGATGACCGGAAAACGCCGCTCGGCGAATACCGGATTGCCCGGATCGCAAAGCAGACACCTTTTCACCGTTTTTTCGGTCTCGATTATCCGTCCCTGGAACAGGCGCAGCGCGCGCTGCAGGCGGGTGTCATCAATGAGCGACAGTATCGCAGCATACTGACAGCGGTTCGCAGTGGGGAGGCACCGCCTCAGGACACGCCGCTCGGCGGCTACCTCGGAATTCATGGTGTTGGCGAGGGGGATCCGCGCATCCACGAGAATTTCAACTGGACCAACGGTTGTATTGCACTCAGCAATGAACAAATAGATGATATCGCCCGGTGGATAAAAATAGGAACCCGGGTCGTGGTGCGATGAGTGCAACCGAAGTTTGGTATACAATGCCCGCGCCGGAACTCTTCAAACTCGTTTACAAGGAGCTAGACATGAGACGTACAAACATCAAACGCATGGCGGGCATCGTCACCCTGACAGCTGTTACCGGACTGGCCGGCTGCGCCAGCACCTCGGAAATCGAAAGCCTGCGTAGCGAAATCCGCCAGGCTAACGACACGGCCACGAATGCCGCGTCGACTGCCGAGGCGGCGCGCAGTGAAGCCGCGGCAGCCTCGCGCGCCGCTGCCGAGGCCAATGCAACGGCGGAAGAGGCCAAGGCAATGGCCGAGGCGACCGATGCCAAGATCGACCGCATGTTCAAGAAGTCGATGTACAAGTAAAAACCGGCTGCAGCGCAGCCTGGTCGCAGCGGCGGCTGATACCTGAACGTATCGGCCGCCGTTTTTTTTAGCGGGCGCTGGCGATCGCGACCGGAATGCCGCTTTGCTCCTCAACCGCCTGTTTAAGCGCGCGACCGTTGAGGTTGAAAGGTCGCTTCTCCCAGCTGGCGTTGACCAGATCCATCGCAACATTCATCAACACGACCTTGTCGCGTTCCTCGTCCAGGGGCGGATGCACCTCGATGAACAGCGTATCGGCCAGCCAGCCGAGCTTGACCGGCTGATTGACGATCTGTACCGGCGTGCCGACCGGAACATCCGGAAACAGTGCCTCTATGTCCTCCGGATACATGCGTACACAGCCGTGCGTCACACGCATGCCGACGCCATAGGGGCGATTGGTGCCGTGAATCAGATAGCCGGACCGGGTCAGGCGCAGGGCATAGTTTCCCAGCGGGTTGTCCGGTCCAGGCGGAATGACCTCGGGCAACGGGCTGCCATCGGCGGCGTGCTCGGAGCGGATCGACTCGGGTGGTCGCCAGCTCGGATTGCGGGTCTTGGACGCGATGGCGGTGCGGCCGAGCGGGGTTGCCCAGTCCATGCGGCCGATGCTGACCGGATAGGTCTGCACCATCGGGATTTTGCCGGCGCGGGGAGCGGGAAAGAAATACAGACGCATCTCCGGAACATTGAGCACGATGCCGGTGCGCTTCGCCTCCGGCAGAATGAAGCGCGTTGGCACCAGGGTTTGGGTTCCTTCGCCCGGCAACCAGCGGTCGATGTCGGCATTGGCCAGCATGATTTCGTCCTGGCCCACGTCGAACTGGCGGGCGATGTCCAGCAGCGTGTCCTCGTGCTTCGCCGCAACAAACTGCAGGGTACCGATCAGATCCACGTCGCTCGGTGGTAGAACGAAAGATTCGGCGTGACCGGGCTGGAAGGCAATCATGGCGCTCAGCAAAACCCAGTCCTGGATCCCTCTGGCGACCTTCATGGGCAGGTAATTTTTTATTTTTTTCTCCGGTTCAGGGATGCGAGTCGCGATGCGGCAATTGTAATCGTCTGCGTCTGGATAGAGAACACCGCGCCGATGGTTCGCGGCCGGATCGCAGCCCAATCTCGCCGTAAGTGATTAAGTTTTCAACCTTTCGGCCGACGCAGCATGGAGGCAGATTGTGCCTGCAATACGGTGTACCGCGGGGCGGCGGTTTGATCCATGACCCGATCTCTGACTCGCCATACGTCGCTGGCTACAATGCTGGTCGCAGCACTCATTATTGGCGCTGCGCTGGTCAACCAGTACCTGCTGGCGTTCCAGAACCGCGAGTACGCTGAAGCCGAGTCGCAGGTCAATTTCAAGTCATATCGTTACGCCGTAGCCCACCAGATCGACTTCTACAGACGCCTGGTCAGCCGTCTGGCGCGGCGTCCCGACGTTCAGGACCTGCTGGCCTTTGCGGATTCACAGCAGGCGTTCCTGTGGGCCAGCGATTACCGCAAGCTGTTGCCCGACGCCATCGGTCTCGCCCTGATACGGGCGGATGGAAAGGTGCTCGGCAAGCCGGTTTCCCTGTTTCTTGGGCCGGCCTGTGTACGCGACATCGAGCACCTGGTGCAACACAACTTCACCAGTCTGGCCTCGGTTCACCGGGATAATCCGGAACTGGAGCATTTTGATCTCATGGCCCCCGTGAACGATGTCGAGGGGCAGCTGCTGGGTTATCTGTTTGTCAGTTTCTCGCTGGAAGTGCTGGAGGAATTCGCCGGCAATATCCTTCGTGAGGGACACCGGCTGACCCTCCGTGATCAGTCTGGACAGCTGATCGTCGCGGTCAACGACCTCCGTGGCGCTGAAGCCCCGATGCGGGTCTCGGGACCTTTGCCGGATACCCACTGGACCCTCGCCCTCGAGAGTCACGGCCCCGATCTCGGTGCCTCGTTCGCCGTTCTCAATGCCACTGCCGTACTGCTCGCTGTGCTGGTGGCAGGGGCCATTATTGTGCTGGTCCGCTCGGTTTCGAAACGGCTTCTGGGGGAGTTGCGCGAGATACAGTACGGGCTGACCGCGATCGCAGAGGACCGGGCCGGTGAGCCACGCATAGCGGCAGGATTTGTCGAGACCAGGGCGATTGTGGACGCGATCGGCGAAATATCGAACCGTATCCACAAACAGAAACGCTCACTGGCACGCCTCAGCGATACAGACGAACTGACGGGTCTCCTGAACCGGCGTCGTTTCAGGCGTGAGCTCGACGACATCTGGCAGAGGTGCCTGCAGGGCCACAAGGTGTGCGTGCTGTGCATCGATGTAGATGGTTTTAAGCAGATCAACGACCGCTTCGGGCATCACGCCGGCGATGAAGTTCTGATGTCGCTGGGCGGTTGTATCCAGGACTGCCTGCGACAGGGCGACATTGCGGCACGGCTGGGCGGCGACGAATTCGTCGTGCTGATCGCCGACGCCGGCACCGACCGCTGCGCGACCCTGTTCGAGCGGATCAGCGACCGTTTCAGCGCATGCCAGCAGGGCCTCGTTGGCAGCAGCGATCCGTGCAGCCTGAGCGCTGGCCTGGTCAACATCGATCCGGCGCTGGGTAGCGGACCGGGCAGCGCTCTGAAACGGGCCGACGCCGCCTTGTATCGCGCCAAACGCTCGGGCAAAAACCGCCTTTGTGTTGCTGACCCGGCGGACCTGCAAAACGCCCTGCCACCGGCCGCGCGGCCGGCGTGAAGAAAACTGCTTACCAGAACGCCATCAGGGTGTTGTTTTCGACTTTGTGTTCGAACTCCCGCAGCGGGCGGTTTCCGATCTCCACGCACTCGCCGCTGGTCACATCAAACGCCCAATGGTGCTTGGGACAGGTCAGACGCGTTCCCTCCAGTGCCAGGTGCGGAATGTTGGTGACCTGGTGCGGGCAGCGGCTGTCATAGACGCGTATCGTTTCGTTATCCCGGTACACAAACAGGCTGCGGCCACCGCAATCCCGATAGGTGATTTCACCGGAAGGCAGTTCATCCAGTGGCGCCACAGCGTGCCAGGCCGGTTGCGCGAACAGGTTTTCCGGGTGAAATTCCGGGATGTCCATATCCAGCAGAATATCCACCGCCCAGACGATCTTGGCCAGGCCCAGGGTGGGGAAGGCCATGAGCAGGGCATCGAGAACCTCGTTAGCGCTGGCCCCGTTGCGCAACGCCCGGGTCAGGTACTGGCGAAAACCCGGTTCGGTCTGAACGTCGACCTTGGTGATGACCGAGATAAGATCGCGCGTACGGGGGTCCAGGTGCTTGCCGGCCTCTTTGAGAAACTTGAAATAGGGTTTAATGGCGTCTGGGCGGGCCGCAACAAGGTAGTTCAGCGCATCACTCATGAGATTCTCCTGGTTCGGTGAGTCAATGTTGGCAATGCTAACGGCTGTTGTGGGCGCCGCCAATACTTTAAAGCCGCAGGTTTTTCCGGCTAATCGCCAGCTACTGCCGGCTCGCGTCCGGCGAACCGGGCTGGAAGCTGGACTGCGCTGCAGCTGACAATCGTCAATGCATCGAGCCTGGCAGGCAGCTAGCATGTAAGATGATTGCCAATTCAGGGAGGCCATCGCAATGCGGACAAGACTATTCCGTGTAATCCCTTTATGCATGCTCGTGGCGCTCGCCGGGTGCACCAATTACGGGCGTCAGGAACAGGCCGGGATGGTAATCGGTGGTGCCTTGGGCGGCTTGCTCGGCGCCCAGTATGACCACGGGCACGACGACGCGCGTACCGCGGCGATTATTATCGGGACGATGGGGGGTGCAGCAATCGGCGGATCGGTTGGCCGATCCATGGATGACGTCGATCGACTGAAGGCCTCGCAGACCCTTGAAACGGTGCGTACCGGGGTATCGTCCACCTGGCGCAATCCCGATACCGGTAACCAGTATGCAGTGACTCCGACCCGCACCTATGATACGGCAGCCGGCCCGTGTCGCGAGTACGTGATCAATGCCTCTGTGGGTGGCAAACCGGATAAGGTTTACGGTACCGCCTGCCGCCAGGCCGACGGTAGCTGGAGGACGCAGTAGGCAGCAGCTGGTGAAAATGGTCCACCGGCCCTCGCGGGTCGGTGGAACATGGCTCAGACACAGCCGGTGGGTTTCGGCAGGCCGCCGTATTTGGTGATCGGCTTCATCGGGCCGGTCATCCACATCTTGAACATAACTTTCTGATCTGCGCCAATGAATTTCGCGAACTTACGGATCGGCGGGACCACCGCGTGCATATCGTAATATTCCCGTGCCCGCATGATCTGTTCCCATTGCTCGTCGTCCAACTGGACCCCGTCGGCCTGCGCCATTTCGCGGCCGATCTCCGGCGTCCAGGCACTCATATCCACCAGGTAGCCATCCCCGTCTCGTTCTGGTAAAGCCATAATATCCTTCCTAAACAAACTCATAAAAACGAAAACACCAGCGTTGCAGGCGGGTGCTAGCCTGGCTGCCACGCTTGGTCAGGCCGCTATTAGATAAAACCCGAGCAAAATAGTCAAGTACTCCTCGAGTCGCTGTTCCCGGTTAACGCCGGCGCGCTGTACCCAGCGAAAGCGGCCCGAGCACCGATTTCAGGCGCTCTGCTGGCGGCCAGGGCGTGAGCGGTGGCTGATTCATCGGACCGGAGCGTTGCCGCGACGCTTATTGCAATGTCGCAGCTGACAAACTAACCTTGCGCCAGCGGGTCGCACATATTTTCTCGCAACGACAAACCGGCCGAGCGCTTGTCTGCAGGGTCGGGCGTTACGGCCATGTTGTACCAACACGATTTCACCGGGGATTGGGGAAAAGGATCCTGTCAGCCATGCTACGCGTCGTTGTAATGAATGCCAAAGGTGGCTGTGGGAAAACCACGATAGCGACCAATCTGGCCAGCTATTGCGCTGCCCAGGGTATCGGCGCAGCGTTGTTCGACTACGATCCGCAGGCATCCAGCATGTATTGGCTGAAAAGCCGCCCCTCGGAGCTGCCGGCGATCCACGGTGTCGCCGCTTACCAGCCGCCCCCGCAAGGCATGACGCGGGCCTGGCAGCTACGCATTCCGGACAGCACAGAATTCGTCATTACCGACACCCCTGCCGGTTACAAGGGGTTGGATATCGAAGATCGGGTAGCGGAATCCGACGTCATTCTCATTCCGGTGCTGCCCTCGGTCATCGACATTCATTCCACCGCCGACTTCATTCGCGATGTGTTGCTGATAGGCAAGGCGCGCGCGCGCAATAAGCAAGTGGCAATCGTCATCAACCGCGCACGGCTGCGCACCAAGGCACTGGAAAAGCTGGAGCGTTTCGTCGACAGCCTGGATATACCGGTAATCGGACAGATCCGCGACACCCAGCTTTACGTACACGCAGCGGAGCGGGGTGTCGGTGTACATGAACTGGAGGACCGTGCGGCACAGCAGGACGCCGACTGCTGGGCGCGGATCCTGAACGGGTTGCGGGATCAGCAGCGCGCCATCGTCAGACCGGCGGGTCAGCTGACCTACGCCATACCATCGGTCTGCACCCGCTAGCCTCGCCAGGCGCTTTTCAGTCCGATTTCGCCTCCTGCTTTTGCTGTTCGGTTGCCGCCCCCGGGTCGGTAACTGAGCGGCGCCTGCGCGCCGGCGTATAGAGCCTGGCGAACCTGCGCCGGCCCAGCAGGCGTGACAGCGCCCCGCCGATCATTGCCAGCAGAAGCCCCGCCGCTACCGACAGCACCAGGTAGTGCGCCTTCCACAGATATACATACGCTGCCGTGTAGCGCCGCGCCTTGACCAGGTCGACGGCGATCTGGAAATTGGCGCTGAGCTGTTCCTGCTGCGGGGGCGGCAGCGGGCCGAGTGACTGCGGGCTCTTGTCAATCCAGAACCAGAGCGCCCAGCCTGCGATGAAAGCGATTACAATAGCGCGAAACATAACTTCGTCCACAAGTCCTCGGGGCTCTGCGGCCGGCAACCCACACCTGCCGTGAATGAAGGCCGGCGTTTCACTGGTAACGGACCCCCTGGTATTCGATCCAGCCGCCGCTGTTCAAACCCTGCGGATCGTGGTGGGTCCAGTGAATGACGCCACCGCGATCATTGCTCTCGTAACGCCCCCGCAGGCGCACCTTGTCGCCGCGCCGGAGCGGCACGCGCGCGGCCAGATCGATGTTATGAGCGATCAGGAGCGTGCGCTGCTGCTGCGCCAGCTGGAGAATAAAACGCTGATGCCGCGAGCCCTCGTTGTCATCGCCCAGCAGCCGCTGCACGGTGCCGCTCAGCTCGACCCATTGCCCGGCCCGCCACGCCGCGCCGGTCTGCCCTGCAGTGTTGCCTGACGTGCCCGTCGAGTGGACAGGCGGAACGTCCGGCGCCGCGCCGTAATACTGGTACAGCGCCAGCGCCGCAATGACAAACAGCGCCAGCAGGCGTCGCGACACGGTGCGGGACAGCTTCATGGCGGATAAGTGTATGGCGACAGCGGTGCCGGCAGCGATATCACAGCGAAGGATAATCGGTGTAGCCCCGTTCGTCATGCACGGCCTGGTTCAACGCCTTCCAGCCGGCTACCTGTGCCTCGGAATGAATGCCCGGGGTGGCCGGATAACCGACGCCCTGCGCCGAGATCTGGCTGGCTTCGCTGATCATCAGACCGGCACTGGCGCGCTGCACGTAATAGGTGGTGTTCAGCGGCTGCGGCACGTTGCCCGGACCGGCGCGGTTGCGGGTCAGTGGAGCGAGCACAATGCGGTTGGGCAGTTCCAGTTCACCGAGTCGCAGCGGGGTGAACAGGTCCGGTGCGTCGCTGGTTTCAGCAGGCACAAATTACTCCTCGTAGTGGTCGGGAACCGCCGTCTCGGTTGCGGTTTTCCGGCCGGTTGAATCACGCGCCTGTGCCAGGGCAGGGCGGCTGTGAGGGCCGCTGCACTGCAGCGGCGGTACTTGTTACTGCTTGCCTTTCAAAAGGCTCTTGAGGTCTGCGAACGGCTGATGCGTAGACCCGGGTGCGGCTGCCTCAGCACTGGTCGCGGCGCCATGCGCGGCAGCCTCCAGCTGGCGCTGGTGTTCGTTGTCATGGCAGTACACGCAGAGCAGTTCCCAGTTGCTGCCGTCGGCGGGATTGTTGTCGTGATTGTGATCGCGGTGGTGGACCGTGAGCTGCTCGAGATTGGTGCGCGTGAACTGGCGCGCGCAGCGCCCGCAGATCCACGGATACAGCTTGAGTGCCTGTTCCCGGTAACCCTGCTCACGCTGCTCGCGGTTGCGCTGGGAGTCGGCGACGATGCGGTCCAGCCTGCCCGGGTCCGGTTGGGTTTTCCTGGATGCCATGTGTTGATCCTTCCTTCCGCTGCACCGGCGCGGGCCGGGCGATGCCTTTTCGGCTAAGATATTATCATAAGCCGCTGTTGCAGGGAGGCCGGGCCGACGGGGCCGGGCGGCATCACCAGCAAAGGGTTTCGGCAATGGGTGGCAGGAAATTTTCCATCGTTTTTGCGTTCCTGGCACTGCTGTCGTTGACCGGCACGGAGTGTGTCTTCGTAGCCAAATCGGGCAGTTCGAGCACGGACGAGGACCAGCAGAGCTCTAACCTGGTTGTGATTATCAAGGATGGGCGGCTGATCGATGCGCCGGTCCAGGGTGTGAGTTACCGCTCCGGCACACTGGCCGGTGTCACCGGGTCGGAGGGTGAATTTCAGTATCAGGACGGCGAACGGGTGGAATTCTTCATCGGTGACATCGCACTGGGACAGCCCGTCACGGGCAAGGCAGTCATTACGCCGCTCGACCTGGTGCCGCGAGGCAGTCTCGATTCGCCCGCAGTCATCAATATTGCACGCCTGCTTCAGTCACTGGATGCAGTGCCGGGCGACACGCGCATCACCATACCCGCGGCGGCGCGGGCGGCAGCGGTGCGCTCCGGTGCTGCTGTCAGCTCAGCGATCCGGTTTCTGGACTTCGCCGATGACGCTGCGTTTGCCAATTCCGCTGCGCAGCTGGTCGCCACGCTCACCGCTGACTACACCTTTACCGCAGTACTGGTGGATGCGCAAACCGCGCGGCTGCACTTGCAAGCCTCATTGCGCGCGCTGCACGAGGTATCGGCAGCTGAGCGAGGGTCCGCGCCGTGACAGGGCCGGCGCTGCCGGACTGTAATCGCCGATCTATGCTTGATCTGATGAACTTACCGCTGAACATCCGAAGGTGTTGCGCCGCCCGCGGGCTGGTCGGGTTCCTGTGCCTGTTTGTCAGCTGCGCCTTGCCCGCGGCGCAGCCCGTGCTGCTGCTGGATATCGATGGGCCTATCGGGCCCGCCACGGCTGACTATGTGAGCCGCGGTCTGGAGCAGGCGGTCGACGACAGCGCGCGGCTCGTGGTGCTGCGCATCAATACACCGGGGGGGCTCGACAGCTCGATGCGCACTATCGTGCAGGCTATTCTGGCCGCACCCGTTCCGGTAGTCGGCTATGTCGCTCCGAGCGGTGCGCGCGCTGCGAGCGCCGGTACCTATATTCTGTACGCCAGTCACGTTGCCGCTATGGCTCCGGGCACCAATGTGGGCGCCGCAACGCCGGTGCAGCTCGGTGGAGGCGGCGGTTTGCCCAAGCCGGGGCTGCCGAAGCAGAACCAGGAAAAGGATAAGGATAAGGATAAGGACACGACCGACAAGCCGCGGGATGCGATGAGCAGCAAGGCAGTCAATGATGCCACGGCCTATCTGCGTTCGCTGGCACAGTTACGCGACCGAAACGTGGAATGGGCCGAAAAAGCGGTGCGTGAATCTGCCAGTCTTCCCGCCGACGAGGCCTTGACACTGGGGGTGATTGATCTGGTTGCACCGGACCTGGACGGTCTGTTGGCGGCGCTGCAGGGGCGCGAAGTATCGGTCCAGGGTCGCGCCTCGGTACTGGATACCCGGTCGGCCCCCGTTGTGGTCATCGAACCCGACTGGCGCACCCGGCTGCTGTCGGTGATCGCCGATCCGAATATCGCCTATATCCTGATCCTGATCGGTATCTACGGTCTTATTTTCGAGTTCTATAATCCCGGTTTTATGCTGCCGGGCGTGGTCGGCGCGATCAGCCTGGTGCTGGCGCTGTTCGCACTGCAGGTCTTGCCGGTGAACTACGCGGGGCTGGGGCTGCTGATCCTGGGCATCATCTTCATGGTGTCTGAGGCTTTCGTCGCGAGTTTCGGCGCGCTCGGTATCGGCGGGCTGGTGGCGTTCGTCATGGGTTCCGTGCTGCTGATCGACACCGAGGCGGGCGGATACGGTGTCTCGCTGCCGCTGATCGTCGCTTTCAGCGCGCTCAGTGCCGTGTTCGTGCTCGGCATCATCGGCATGGCACTCAAGGCGCGCCAGCGTGCCGTGGTGAGCGGACAGGAACAGCTGATCGGGGCCAGCGGCAGGGTCCTGGAGGACTTCACCGGGGACGGACGGATTCATATTCACGGCGAAAACTGGCACGCGAAATCGGCCCAGCCCCTGAAAGCGGGTCAGACGGTGCGCGTGACAGGCATCGACGGACTGGTTCTGCACGTGGAACCCATACAGGAGAGTTGATTATGCAAATTGTTGTGGCCGCTGTAGCGGCGCTGGTCATTGGGCTGCTGGCCTGGACGTTCCGGATTCTGCGCGAATACGAACGCGGTGTTATTTTCATGCTCGGGCGTTTCTGGAAGGTCAAGGGACCGGGGCTGATTATCGTTATTCCGCTGATTCAGCAGATGGTGCGCGTCGATCTGCGTACCATTGTCATGGATGTGCCCAGCCAGGATGTGATTTCGCGCGATAACGTCTCTGTCAAGGTCAATGCGGTGATCTACTTCCGCGTACTCGATGCCGAGCGCGCCATTATCCAGGTGGAAGATTATTACGAAGCCACCAGCCAGCTGGCGCAGACCACGCTGCGCTCGGTGCTGGGTCAGCACGAACTGGACGACATGCTGGCCGAACGTGACAAGCTCAATCGCGACATCCAGCAGCTGCTCGACGAGCAGACCGATGCCTGGGGTATCAAGGTAGCCAACGTCGAGATCAAGCACGTCGATATCGACGAGAGCATGATTCGGGCGATCGCGCGGCAGGCGGAGGCGGAGCGCGAACGGCGCGCCAAGGTCATCCACGCCGAGGGTGAACTGCAGGCGTCCGAGAAGCTGGTACAGGCAGCCGAGGTGCTGACACGCAATCCGGGCTCTTTCCAGTTGCGCTATCTGCAGACCCTGACCGAGATCGCCGGTGAGAAAAGTTCCACGGTGGTGTTCCCGCTGCCCATGGACCTGGTCAAGCCGCTGCTGAGTATCGCCGAGCATATGAGCGACAAGGGCAAGGCGTAACGGGCGCGCGGAGTGAGCGCGGCAGAGGGCACCGGTCGCTATGCGCTGATCGCAGCGCTGTTTCTGCGCCTGCTGGCGCTGATCTATCTGGCGGCCTTTATCTCCACCGGGCTGCAGATCATCGGCCTGGCCGGCGACCAGGGCATACTCCCGGTGGCCGAAACCATCGCGCGGCTGCGCGCCGAGTACGGCTGGGCGGGTTTCTGGCGTCACCCGAGCATCTTCTGGCTTTCGGCCAGCAACGATGCCCTGTTCGCGGTGGCCCTGGCCGGCTGCGTGTTCTCGGTGGCGCTGCTGCTCAATGTGCTGCCGCGCCTGTCCCTGATTGCGCTGTTCGTGCTGTATCTGTCGCTGTTCCACGCCGGTCAGCTGTTCATGAATTTCCAGTGGGACTACATGCTGCTGGAGAGCGGTTTTATCGCCCTGTTTCTGGCCAATGGGTCGCGCCCCGCGGTGTGGCTGTTCCGCTGGCTGCTGTTTCGCATCCGCTTTCTGTCCGGCGTATCCAAGCTCATCAGCCAGGATCCGACCTGGGCCAACCTGACTGCACTGAACTATTTTTTCGAGACCCAGCCGCTGCCGCACTGGGGTGGCTGGTATGCCCACCAGCTGCCCGAGTGGCTGTTGCGCTTCGGCACCGGTTCGGCGCTGTTCATCGAGATTGTGGTGCCGTTTCTGATATTCATGCCGCGCAGAATACGTTTTGTCGGCGCCTGGCTGACCATCCTCATGCAGGTTCTGATTCTGCTTACCAGCAACCATAACTATGCTAATTTCATGGTTCTGGCACTGTGCCTGTTCCTGTTCGACGACCGTGCTGTGGCGCGCGTGGTGCCGAAACCGCTCGCCCGCTGGGTGAACGGAGACGCGCCGACCGCACCGGCACCGAAAGGTCTGCGCTCGGTGCTCACGGTTTCAGTAGCGGCGGTTATCTTTACCGCCAGCCTGTTCCAGATGTGGGGAATGCTGTCCGGGCGCGACAACCCCGAGCCGGTGGCCAGGGCGCTCGCCTACCTGCGGCCGTTCCACATTGTCAACAACTATCATGTATTCCCCACTATGGATACCGAGCGTATCGAGCTCGAGATCGAGGGGTCCCTGGACGGGATCAACTGGCGTACTTACGCGTTCAAATACAAACCGGGTGATGTCCAGCGCCGCCCCGAAGTCATTGTGCCGCACCATCCGCGCGTCGATTGGCTGATGTGGTTCGTGCCCAAACACCCGATGTTTTCCCCCTGGTTCGAACAGTTTCTGCAGCGCCTGTCGGAAGGTTCGCCGGCGGTACTCGCACTGCTCGACGGCAATCCCTTTGCGGGCCACCCGGTGCCCTACCTGCGGGTAAGCGCCTACCGGTATCGTTTCGCGAGTCCGGAGCTGCGGGCCGAAACCGGACAGTGGTGGGAGCGGGAATACCTCGGACCTTTCCTGCCCGTTCCGGGTATCCGCGGCGGCACAGGAAGCGCGACAGCGACGCCCTGACGGGCCGCCCTGGGCGGAATTGCGGTCACCCCGCATTTTCATCACACCGGATGGCGGTTGCATGGCTTGCCAGGCCGGAATCGCGTCAGTGACGGGACCCAGGCGAAGAACAGCGCATTGATGAGGACGTCTGTCGGGGTGAGAAACGCGGGCTAATCGTCGCGTAGCAGTATCAGTGGGCTGCGCTCCAGCACCGGGCGTGTCCCCCAGTAACCCGCTGTCCCCACCAGCACGGCACCGGCCAGCGGCGTGGCGATCCACAGCGGCCATTTGAAGCTGTAGTCGAGCTGCATGACCTGGCTGTAGAGCACCCAGGCCAAAGCCTCAGTGCCGCCGGCAGCGATCAGTCCGGCCAGCAGGCCCAGGGCCGCGAATTCTGCCATGTGGGCGCGGCGCAGCTGCCGGCGGCTGGCCCCCAGCGCCCGCAGCAGCGCGCCTTCGTGCAAGCGTTCGTCGAGGCTGGATTGCAGCGCGGCGAACAGCACCGCGAAGCCTGCCAGCAGCACGAACAGCAGTACGTACTCGACCGCCAGCGTGGCCTGGCGGAAAATCCGACCCACCTGTTCGATAATCAGATCCAGTTCCAGCACCGTAACGGCGGGAAAACGACCCACCAGCTCCCGGAGCACAGCTTTGTCCTCCGGCGTCAGGTAGAAACTGGTCATATAGGTGGCCGGCAGCGTATCCAGCACACCAGGGGGAAACACCATGTAGAAGTTGGGGCGAAACGAGTCCCACTGCACGGTGCGGATGCTGGTAACCCGGGCACTCACAGGCTCGGCGCCAATGCGGAATCCCAGTTCGTCGCCCAGCTCGATGCCCAGCCGGCTGGCCAGCCGGGCTTCGACCGACACCAGCGCTTGTCCCCGGTCGCCGCTGGTCCACCAGCGTCCCGATACAATGGCATTGTCTTCCTGCAACTGCGTGGTCCAGGTCAGATTGAGTTCGCGGTTGAGCGCGTTATCGGACTGAGCTTCCTTGGACACGGCCTCGCGCACCTGCTGCCCGTTGATGCTTGTCAGGCGCCCGCGCACCATGGGGTAGAGCTGCGAGGATGCGACACCCCGGCTGTCGAGCAACGCGCGCACGCCCTCGACCTGGTCGGGCAGAATGTTGACGGCGAAATGGTTGGGCACGTCCACCGGCAGCTGGCGTTGCCAGCTGACCAGCAGGTCGGTGCGCACCAGGGCCACCACCGCCATCGCCATCAGCGTGAGTCCAAATGCCAGCATCTGACTGATGCTGGTGCCGGTGCGCCGCCACAGATTGTTGAAACCGAAACGCCAGGTGACACCCACCCGGCGATTCAGGCGCCGGCCCAGCCACAGCAACAGGAAAGCCAGCAACGCCAGCAGGGCGGCAGCCGCCGCCGCGCCCGCCAGCACGGAAAGCGTGAGTGACCAGTTGCCGGTGTAACGCCACATCAGCGCGATGACGGCGGCGACCGCGGCGCCGTAGACCAGCCAGGCCCTGGCCGGCAGCGGCAGGAGATCACGCCGCAATACGCGCAGCGGTGGCACGTGGCGCAGCCGCATCACCGGCGGCAGCGCAAATCCGGCCAGGGTGATCAGACCGGTGGCCAGGCCCGCCAGCAACGGCCACAGGCGGGTGTCTGACGGGGCGACCGGCAGCAGATCGGCGAGCAGGTAGAGCAGGCCGTGCTGGGCCAGCCAGCCAAGCAGACAGCCGGCGGCGCTGGCGAGCACGGCCACCACGAACAGTTGCGGGAGGTACAGCCCGAGCAGATCCTGTTGCGAGGCGCCCAGGCAGCGCAGCATGGCGCTCATGTCGAAATGCCGCTCGCTGTAACGCCGTGCCGCCATCGCGATGGCCACACCGGACAGCACGATGGCAGCCAGCACCGCCAGGCCCAGGAAGCGCTCGGCGCGTTCCAGCGCGCTGCCCACGGCGCGCTGTCCCTCGTGCACGCCGACCAGCTCGTGACTGGGGCCGAGTCGGGCTTTCAGCCAGCTCTGGTAGCGACCCAGCGCCGTTTCGGAACCAGCGAACAGGTACTGGTAGGAGAGGCGGCTGCCGGGTTGCACTACCTGCGCCGCGGCCAGGTCGGCCTGATTCATGAGCAGTCGCGGCGACACGCCGAACAGGTCGCCGGCCTGGCCGGGTTCAAAGGTGAGGATCCGGGTGACGGGCAGGGTCCGCTCGCCGACGGTAACGCTGGCGCCGACCTCAATGCCGAGCCGGTTCAGCAGTTCCACTGCGGCCCAGGCCTCACCTGGCGCAGGAATACCGGGGTTCAGCTGGTCGCTGGCGAAAGGCGCCGTCGTCGTGCGCAGCTGTCCGCGCAGGGGGAATCCGTCTTCCACCACCTTGACGCTGGACAGCTGCAGGGCGTCGCCGGCGACCACTACGCTGGCGAATTCCAGTGTCGCCGTCAACCGCAGGCCTTGCCGTCGCGCCTCGTCCAGCCACGCCGGGTCCACGGGGCGCGGGCTGCGCAGAGACAGGTCGGCGCCGAGAAATTCCGCCGACTGGTTGACCATGCCGCGCGCCAGCCGGTCGGTGAAGAACCCGATGGTGGTACTGGCGGCCACGGCGATCACCAGCGCCGCGACCAGCACGCCCAGCTCGCCGGCGCGCCAGTCGCGCGCCAGCAGGCGCAGCGCGAGCCGCCAGCGGGCGAGGGGTTTCACGTGCAACATTCCTCGCTGAGGATGCGCCCGCTTTCCAGACGGATGCGCCGTTCGCAGCGACTGGCGAGGTGCTCGTCGTGGGTGACCATCACCAGTGTGGTGCGCTGCTCGGTATTGAGCGCAAACAGCAGTTCGATAATGCGCTCTCCGGTGCTGCTGTCGAGGTTGCCGGTCGGCTCGTCGGCGAACAGCACGGCCGGCTGCAGCGAGAAGGCGCGCGCGATGGCCACGCGCTGTTGCTCGCCGCCGGACAGCTGCTTCGGGTAATGCTCCACGCGCGCCTGCAAACCGACTCGCGCCAGCAGTTCTGCGGCCTGGCCGCGCGGGTCGGCTGCACCGGCCAGTTCCAGCGGCAACATGACGTTCTCCAGCGCCGTCAGGCTGGGCAGGAGCTGAAACGACTGGAATACAAAACCCACGAGTCGGGCGCGCACCGCTGCGCGGCCGTCCTCGTCGAGGTCGTTGAGCCGCTGGCCGTCGAGGAATACCTCGCCCGCGGTGGACAAATCGAGCCCCGCCAGCAGTCCGAGCAGGGTCGACTTTCCGGACCCCGATACTCCTACAATCGCCAGGGTTTCGCCGCGCTTGATCTGCAGGTCGATGCCGGACAAGATGTCGAGGTGGCCGGCCGTGGTGGCAACGCGTTTGCCGAGGCCGCGCGCATCAATCATGTTCACCGCTGTCTGAGTCGTCATGTTGCGAATATCACTGTTAATTCTGGCCCTGCTGGCGGTACCGGGTCGCGCCGTTTCCAGCACCATCCTCGTTGTCGGCGACAGCCTCAGCGCGTCCTACGGAATACCCGTGGAGCAGGGCTGGGTGGCGCTGTTGCAGCAGCGCCTCAGCGCGCAGTGCGGTGAGTGTACCATTGTCAATGCCAGCATCAGCGGCGATACCACAGCAAGCGCACGGGCCCGATTGCCCAAGGCCATCGACCGCCACCAGCCGGACATCGTGATCCTGGAGCTGGGTGGTAACGACGGGCTGCGCGGGCTGTCGCTGGCAGAGATGAAGGCGAATCTTGCCGCCATGATATCCACCGCCCGCGGCCACGAGGCACGGGTATTGCTGATCGGGGTGCAGTTGCCGCCCAATTACGGCACTGCCTACACGCAAAAGTTCCAGACGCTGTATCAGGAACTGGCGCGCGAACAGGGTGTGGCGTTGCTGCCGTCGCTGGTCGAGGGCGTAGGCACCCGCGCGGACCTGATGCAAAGCGACGGGATTCACCCCAATGTCGCGGCCCAGCCGCTCATCATGGCCAGGGTGTGGGAGCATCTGCTGCCGCTGCTTGCTGAACAGTGAACGCGCGCCCACAGCTTACCTGACGGAATGCAGGAACACGGGCAATCAGGGGGTACGCTATGACCGAACTGGGGCACGTGGTCTTCTATGTGCGCGACCTGCAGCGGTCTGTGCAGTTTTACCAGTACATAGTGGGCCTGGAGGTGCAGGGGCGGATTTTCGGCGACCGCGCGGCACTGCTGAGCGGCGGGCGCACCCACCACGAACTGCTGCTGATTCAGGTGGGCGATGCCGAGGGGCCGCTCAAAGGGCGGCGCGTCGGTCTTTACCACGTGGGCTGGAAAATCGGTGACGGGCTGGAGGCGCTGAAACTGGCGCGGGCACGCATCGCCGAGCTTGGCTACCACCTTGACGGCGTGTCCGATCACACTGTGAGCCAGAGTCTCTATCTGCGTGACCCGGACGGTAACGAAGTGGAGCTGTTCGTCGACAATCCAGCCATCGACTGGCGGCATGACAAGACCTGGATGACGGCCCCCGTAAAACCCCTTGATCTGCCGGACGAGTGAGCGGCCAGGCCGGATAATGCGGCAACGCCGCGCTCGCCGCGTCGCGCTCTGGGACAGAACTACCGCGGTCGAGGCCGTGAGGAATCAGGCGCTACGCGCTACCTGCCGGGCGCGCCCAGCAACCATAGCATCTGCATGGTGAAGACATCCTCCGCATCCATGGGCTGGCATTTTTCCGGCGCTTTCACGGGATGGCAGCCCTCCTTTTCTTGTTCATTTTCGCGGGCAAGGATGATTTTCCTGCTCCGATCGACGACATAGGCCACTGCGTCGCTGACCTCGGAAGTTGACAGCGCATAGAATCCGCCTTTTGGCGGCATGCGGCCGTGTCCGGCGATGGCGTGCTCAATCAACGTTGCCAATGGCTGGCGAAGGCGTGGCTCCCAGTCCGCTGCATTTCCAAACCGTGGGGCATCGTCAAGAGCTTCGCCATGGCAGCGCAGGCACTTGCCGTTGAAAACGATTTTGCCTTGTGCGAGGTCATAGACCGGCGCGTCCGCGCCGCCTGAATCGGTCGCAGCACTGCTCGCGTCGCTCGTTTCTGCGGCATGGCTGCCGCAGGCGATCAGCAGCACGGCGAGCGGGGCAACCCTCCACCAGCGCAACAGTGTTTCCATTGGTACTCTCCCTGTGGTATCGCCCCACAACCGTGCTGGCATGTTAATAGCCTGACGCGGGTAAATAAACACCGCTGCGGTTTTTTGCCCGCGCGGATTGATCCAGGTCAATTACGCCAACCGTATATTAGAGAACACTAATATGCAACTTAGACCAAGCGGAGTTGCGTTATGCCACAGAAACAGAGGACGGACCTGGCACGAACCGCCTATGAGACGGCCAAGAACTGCGAGTTGAAGTTCGGCTGCTGTCCGCAGTGCGTTTTGAGCAGTGTGCAACAAACCGTGGGGCTGATCGGCGATGATGTCATCAAGGCCAGCCACGGTCTGTCCGGCGGCGGTGGTCTGCTCGGCATGGGTACCTGCGGCGCGTTGAGCGGTGGCCTGCTGGCACTCAGCTGCAAGCGCGGGCGCGATCACGACAAGCTGCACATGGGCAAGTTTATCTCCAATTTCCGCGCCGGTGAGAAACTGGTCAACAAATTCCGCGACGAGTTCGGTGGTGTCACCTGTGAACAGCTGCAGGTGTCATTTACCGGGCGCACTTACGACATGTGGGATGCCGAACAGTATGCCGAGTTCGAGCGGGAGCGCGAAGAGCGCTGCGCGCATGCCTCCGGCATGGTCAGCAAGTGGGTGGTAGAGATGCTTTGAGCGGCGCCTGGCGCCGGTGAGAGAGGGGGAAGCGCGGACCTGCCAGGGGAAGCGCGCTCCCCGCCGGCTCAGTTGTTCTTGGCGCCCTGGTCGATCCAGGTGCGCAGCAGCTCGAGCTGATCGCGTGTCAGACCCGCCTTGCCGTGGGGCATATGAATCTCGGGGTCGGTCTTGTGTTCCACCATGCGCATCAGCGAGCTGGAGGCCGATGACCCGGCTACAATGACCGGCCCGAATTTTGTTCCCTTCATGACGGCATCATAGTCGGCCACGCTGAAACCGGTCTTCTCGTAGCCTTTGCCACCTGGCTCATGGCACTCGCCGCAACGTTCCTGCAATACCGGGAATACCGACTCGGTGAAGCTGACCGGTTTGCTGCAGCCGCTGGCGAATGCCGCCGCCAGCAGCGCCAGCGACAGACCGGTGGCGCCAGACCGGATGCGGGGAAATGGGGAACAGTCGCAAACATCGTGCATTGTTGGTCTCCTGTTTCGGGTTGCCTTGATGACTCAGTGCAGTCTCGATTTTGCGCGCAAGTATAGGCGTTTTAGCGCAAAAGTCATCGATTTTTGAAAACCGGGCCGATTTTTTTCGCCAAACACCCGCACAGCGCACGCAGTGTCTTCGGACGCGCCCGGTCGGGAACCCGTCCGGTGTCTCTGCGGCGCGGGGCGAGGGGGATAGCGAGGGCGGTGTTTCGAGCATGCGAGCGGAATAACCGCCTCCCGGTGACCCGACTGAGCCAGAATAAGCACCGGTTTGCCGCTGTCGCAGCAGTGGCATGATTACGCGGACAGGCTGCTATGCCATAATTCAATTGATGATGCGCTGTGCGCTGCTATTGTCGGGTCTGCCCGCTCACCGCGACAGCAGCGGGGAAGCACGTCGTTGGGGAAATAACTCGAGTCCGGACCAGGTATGCGTTGTCCGCCGATACAAGAAGCCACCTACCAGTGGCTCAAATGCCGCATCGGAAGGTGTCATCTGGAGCAGCGCCTGGGGATCGAGCGGGATTATGAAGCGCGGGTGTTCGGTCACGGGCTGAATTTCTTTCATATCGAGAACTGGTATTCGGTCCACCATCTGATACGCAACAGCCTGCGAGTGATGCTGTTGCACGGCCGCGGCCGGCGCAACGCCCGCCAGATCAGCCTGCGGGAAAATGCGGTCACGCTGGCGGGCCTGCCGGCGGCCTTCGATGGCTACCGGATACTGCACATTTCCGATCTGCATCTGGATATGGCACCGGACATCCCGGCCAAGCTGATCGAGGCCGTTGCTCCCCTGCAATACGATGCCTGCGTGCTGACCGGTGATTTTCGCGCCAATACTTTCGGCCCCTATGACGCCGCACTGGCGGCGCTGGAGCAGGTCAAGGCGCATTTGACCGGCCCGATTTTCGGTGTGCTGGGTAACCACGACACCATTCAGATGGTGCCGAGCATGGAGCAGCTGGGTATCCAGATGCTGCTCAACGAGTCGGTTGCGCTGGAACATCGCGACGCCACTGTGTTCCTGGCTGGCATCGATGATCCGCATTACTATCGCGCCGACAATCTGGAAAAAGCGAGCGCCGCGATCCCGGACCATGCCATATCGATATTACTGGCGCACTCGCCGGAGATTTTCCGCCATGCGGCCTACGCAGGGTTCGACCTGATGCTCTCCGGTCATACCCACGCCGGACAGATCTGTCTGCCGGGAGGGCGACCACTGATGTGCAATGCGCGCTGTCCCCGCTTCGTGTGTGCGGGCGCCTGGCGGTTCGAGAAACTGCAGGGCTACACCTCCGCAGGCTCGGGAGTGTCGGTGGTGGACGTCCGCTTCAATTGTCCACCGGAAGTGACCCTGCACGTGTTGCGCGCTGCGTGACAGCTCAAAACGGGCGTCTGCGGATATTCACCGCGAACAGGATGCGCGACAGCACCAGCCCCAGCACCACGAACGCGGTTACCACGCCCACAACTCCGAGGGGCGTGATGCCAAGTTCCGAGCTGACCAGCAGGGCAGGAATCAACACCTCCGGAATCTGATCGAGTCCGATCGCCATGGCGCTGGAGGGAATGCCGAGCCGGCGCTTGGTGAAACTCGACAGCAGATCGCCCAGCATGGCGCCCAGCGCTACCTGTAGTCCGATGCTCACCGGCAGCCCGATAACAACGGCGGCCACACTGGTACACAGCAGCGCCGCGGCTATCCCGCGAATGGTCTTGGAGGGCCCCAGCCACGGCCGGCCATCGACAAACAGACGTCCACCATCCAGTGCGCGGCCCCAGCGCCGCCCGAACAGGTAGCGGGCGATGACGGGTGCACCGTTGGCGATCATCACGAGTAGCAGCAGCTGGCCTACCACGATCATTGTTATGCGTTATTCTTCGTTGGTCTTGCGCAATCGCGCCCGCTGTTGTGACGCACCACGCCTCAGGATCACTGTACTTGCGCGGCGGCGAAATTTAAAGAGCGCTGGGAAACCGGGCAGCCAGCCCCAGGCGCGCAGAAACGCCGCGGTGGTCGGAGAGTCCGGCGGGCAGAATCTCGTGGGACAGAAACTCGAAATGCTCGGAAATGAGAATCCAGTCCAGGCGCTTGGCGAGCGCGGGAAATGTGTGCAGCCGTGCATTGTGCGGCTGATAGGCCTTGAGGCGCAGCGCTGCGGCAATCGTGCGCAGCACCGACCCCTGTTCCTGCCAGTCGGTATTGAAATCGCCCATCACGATTACCGGAAGACCGCGGGCCCGGAGCGTGTCGGTCAGTTCTGCCGCCTGTTTGCGCCGCAGCGACGGGTTGAACGGGTCCAGGTGCACGGACACCACATCGACCTGCAGACCTGCTTCTCCGGGCCATTGGATCGCGCAGACAACAAAGCCTTTCGGCAGCGGGGAAAACCCCGGTTGGAACCTCACGGTCAGCGGATCCCGGAGTTCTTTAGCCGATAACAGCGCGGTCCCATACGCGAGCCGCGGTCCGCGTACGTGGTCCCCGCGCACATGCTGAGCGAAAGCGCCGGTCGCGGCCAGATAGGCAACATGATCGAAATTGCCGCTCCAGAACGAGGGGCCGTCGGCTTCCTGCAGGGCGACGATATCCGGGCCCTGCTGATGCAGCAAGGCGCCGATTGCGTTCAGGTTGTCGATGGCGGTGGACGTGCTCTGCAACAGCTGGTGGTAGCCGTCACGGCGGGCGTGGGCGATATTCATCGTCATCACCGTCAGCTGCCCCGGGGCGGAAACGGCTGCGACGGATTGCAGTCGTGACGGTGACGAAATCGACCCGATGGTGGGAGCCACCCGGTTGCCGCCGGTCGCACAGGCTGCCAGCAGGAGGCTGCCGGCAAGCCAGGCCGACAGTACACCGGGCGCGCTGCGTACGGCTGTTCTGGACGCTGCCTTGCAACGCCAGCAGCGGCTCAATCTGTGCACCGCGGGTTTGCCGGGTCGGAGGCGGGGGGCAGTGAACCAGTGGCGCGCGCAGCGCAACAATCTGATCGGACCTGTTGCAGCCATCGGCTGGTGGGTGTAGTGGCACCTGCGGCGTCGATAACCTGATACGGCTTGCCGGTGAGCAGGCTGCGGCTGGCGGCCAGCTCGATGAAATCGTCAACCGTCTGGATTTGTTCCCTGAAATGCGCGTATTTGCGCTGCAGGTGCTGAGCCGCTTGGGCGCCGCTGTAACGCGTCGAGTTGCGCAGAAAGGTGTGCTCGGAAGAGGCGACGACATCAATCAGGCAGCGGATACTTGCGTCAATATCGCCTGGCGCCGGTCGGGCGGTGGCTTGCGCCGCGAGCAGGCATGCGCTGCCTATGAGCGCAACTACGAGTGCGAGCGGGGACTTCATGAGAACATTTATCGCCTGGAAGGATGGTGCTTGGATGTTTTCCATTGTACGGCATTCATCCCCGCAGGGGCAGAGTTTCTCTCGGCCTGCGGGCCTGCGGCGGGCATGCTGAGCGGGCGCAAGCGCGCGGGCCTGAGGCACGCAAACCACCGCGGGCTGGCCTCGCACCTCTGACCTTTTTCTGTCCCCGGCATTGAATTTCTTTATGTCGTGTGCATCGCATCGAGGCGGCGCTTGCGACCTGCTACAGTGAAACGTTATGGAGGAGTGAACGCCCGTAGGACCAGGGAGGTTACTACGATGGGCCGTTTCACTTGCGTGGCGTTGCTGTGCGTCTTGTCTGGTGCCAGGTTGGCCGCCGGAACGCCATCCGGTGCCGGGCTCGCCGACCCGGTGTTTATCGCCGGCTCCGGGCTCGAACAGTTCCAGGGTAAGGCGATTGGGCTGCTCAGGCTGTTTGCCGTCGGCAGCGATGGCCTGCGCGCCATCCCGTTCCAGATCGACCAGCGCGACTCCAGAGGTAACTGGGTGTGGGATGTCGTCTCTCCGCGCAACCAGATCAGTCGCTATGAATACGACAACATCGGTCTGGTCGGGCCGGACTGGAAGCGGCGACGCGCCGGGCTTGCCGCGGATGACCAGGATCCCGAGGGCCAGGCACTGCTGGATTCCAATGACCTGCTGGTGTTTATGGCGAACGATCTGGGCGGTCGGGCCAGCGCCGGCGAGCCCCGTTTCGGCGCCGCTGCAACGGTAGTGGAAATCAGTGTTGTTGACAACGAGGGAACGCAGCGCGGCTGGGCTTACCTTGCTTACTATCCCGCTGCTCCGCCTGCGCTGTCAGCCGTGCGCTACATGCACTACTTCCCCGGGCAGCAGCGGATTGTTTCCCCAGTCTATGAAGCGACATTCTCCGACCAGCACGTCAGCGTGTTGGAGCAGCTCACGATCAATGGCGTCGCGTTGCTGGACCGGACCCGGCTCAGGGGCGAGGTGCGCGCCGGTGTTGGCGCCGTTGGCTGGCTGTTCCGGTTTACCGAGAACGACATTGACGGCTATGTCGAAGGCTACATCGACGGTCCGGTACGCATTGTCCGGCGCACCAATGCAACGCTGCGCCTCGGCCCGCTGGCAGCGATTTCCGGCATTCGCGGCGAGCAATATTTCTATCCGCAGCATTCAGAAGTGCCGGTCGGCCTGTCGCTCGGTGTTTTAACCGCCAAGGCGTCGTTGCTGCTGACTGCGGATTACCATGGCAGTCCCTTCCGACGGGCATTCGCCAGCGGCAGCGGCGTTGCCATCGAACTGCGTGACAGCGCGTCCAGGTACAACCTTCTGCAGCCGGGCGAAGGCTTGTCCTGGCTCGCTCTGGACGGCGAGCACGCATCGGTCGTGAGCGTTCTGACTTTGCCCGATGAGATCAGAGGCCACACCGAGCTGAGTGGCATCCTGGTGCAGGACAAGACGCTGAATGACCCGCCGGAGGGCTATCCGGGTGCCGAACCGGAGGCGGGCTACCAGGTCGAGACCAAAACGGGCTTTCCGCGCGGGACGCACTGGCTGGTCGGGACCTATCTCTACCTGCCTCGACCTTTCGCGCCCGGCGACGCGGCCCAGGTCATTCGGCTGGCGGGCAGCCGGCTCACGGTGGGGATAGCCGCGCTCGACCGCACGCCGGTGAGCGCGCAGGCACTGGCTGGTCCAGGGACGCCAGTACGCCGGGCGCGCTGAGACGGACTAGGGCCTGTTAACACTACCCCAACAGGCTCTGTTGCGCCTGAAAATGCGCCGATCAAGGAACGAGGTTGGGTGGTTGCGAATGAACGAAGAGCACCGCGCAGTGGCGCTTTTTCAGGCGCAACCCGAAGGGCTGGGGCCCATTTCCCGCCCAGCGGCGTTATCGTGCGCTCATGTAGAGCGACTGCACGCTCACTCTGTCTTGCTGGACGAAAAATGAGCCCCGGCAGAGCCTATTGGGTTTGTGTTAACAGGCCCTAGAGTTCCGTCGGAGCGATATCGTATTGACAATGATTCGCATTAAGATCTAGAATGGGGCAACGTTCAGTATGGGGATCGAGCCATGATCGTGTGTCTCTGTAAACAGGTCAGTTGCAAGGATATACGCAGCGCGGCCGGCAATGGCGTAGCAACACTGCGGGAACTGAGCCGCGAGCTCGGGGTCGCCACCCAGTGCGGCAAGTGTGCCCAGTGCGCGCGCGGCATACTGCAGGAAACCCTGCACAACGGCGCTGGCGGGGACGAGGTCGCTGCCTGATAACGACCGGAAGGCGCTGGTCGGCTGACGAGGCGTGTTTCGCGTCGCCGCTGACATGGGCTAGAATCTCAACACCCGTCGCAGACCCATGCCAACTCACCACAGGAGCAGCACATGAAGGGTGACGAAAAGGTCATCGTCTATCTGAACAAGGCGCTGAAAAACGAGCTGACAGCAGTCAATCAGTACTTTCTCCACGCCCGGATGTATGAAAACTGGGGGCTTGCTGAACTGAATGAGCACGAATATCAGGAGTCCATCGATGAGATGAAGCACGCCGACTCCCTGATCCGGCGCATCCTGTTTCTCGAAGGACTGCCCAACCTTCAGGACATCGGCAAACTGCGCATCGGTGAGGATCCTCAGGAAACGCTCAAGTGTGACCTGGATCTGGAAATGGATGCCTTGCCGCTGCTGCGTGAAGCGATAGCGCACTGTGAGTCCTGCGCCGATTATGTCAGCCGGGATCTTTTCAGCAGCATCCTGGATAGCGAGGAAGAGCACGTGGACTGGCTGGAAACCCAGCTGGAGCTGATCGGCAAGGTCGGACTGGAGAACTACCTGCAGTCCAAGATGTGAGCTCCCGCTGTCCGCGCGGCCCGGCTGGCGAACCCTGTTTAACACCGCCTGGCGAGGCTTGCCCGGTGCAGCTGGTCACCCGCGGGATACAGGTCTCGCGCCCCCATCCGAGCAGTATCCCGCCGCCGGCGTCTCAGCTGGTATGGGGAAGCGTCAGTCCCGGCATAACGGTGCGGGCACAGGCGCCCTGTACTTCGGCGTAGACCTGTAGCGGATCATCCTGGTAGCGGCGCGAGAAGTGAAAAGGCAGCAGTCGTTTCACCTCGGCCGCGCTGGCGATCTCGCCACAGGCACGCGCGGTCAGGTGCCCGGTACGGCGCGACTGTTCCAGATCATCGGAGAGGAAGGCCGCCTCGCAGAAAAACGCGTCGGCTCCGCGTGCGAACGCAATCAGTCGCTCGCGGTTACCGGTGGTGTCGGCAAGATCGGTGGCGTAGACCAGTTTCTGTCCCGGCGTGATGCGCAGCAGTTCGGGGACCAGCGCCCCGGCCGGGGTATTGCTGCCGTCCGGCAGCTGGATCACCGTGTCCGGCCGCTGTTGGTGTACGGCGCGTTTCAAAGTGCCCAGCCAGGCGCCTGGCGGCCAGCCACAGGCCGCCAGACGCTCCTTGCGTACATTGAGGGTTTGCTTGGTCTCAAAGGCAAAGGCCAGCACCGGAATGCCGTGGTCCAGGGTCACGGCCTGCACGCGGAACCCGCTGTCCTGCAGCAGAATGCCGTCCACTGCCTGCCGCTGTTCCATGCATTGTGCCGTGGCCTGTCCGGTCTGCAGGCGATGGCGGACCACATGGTCTGCATGCAACTCGGTAATCTCGAAACGTGGCCCGCGCGCGCCGATGCGGTCCCAGCGGATGCCGCTGATCAGCCCCATGATATGACGGGTCAGGCCCGGCGGGCCGTACAGGCGGCACACGGCGGAGACGCCGATACGTGAGCGCAGCAACCACAGAAAACCGCCGATATGGTCGAAATGTGCATGGCTGACAAACACATCACTGACCTGGTGCGCAACGCGCGCCGGCAAGCGCGCGGATTCGCCGAGATCGAAAAGCAGGCTGCGCTTATGGTGGCGCAAGCGCAGATGCAGCAGGGGATCGCCGAAGATGCCATTTACCAGGGTGGCCGTCGCCGCACCCAGCCGCACCAGCGGGCGCGGGCCGGTTTTGTCACTGGCAGCGGGGCTCGGGAGCAGATCCGGCGGCGTGCTGAACCAGCTGGCGCCGGGCGTTCCGGACGCTGCGCTGGCCAGCAGACCGTTGTGCGTGCGTTGCGCGTCGCGTATCAGCAGGAGCGGCTGCGCCGGTGGCCCCACGGGCGTGCGCAACCGCAGGCTGGCGTCGTCGCAGGCAACAATTTCACCCAGCCCGAGCGTGGCGTGGCTGGCCCGATCCAGCAACGCCACCTGTCGTCCCGTCCATACTTCGTTGTCAGCGGCAGGTGGCGGCGTACCGAGTATTCGCACCTGATCCATCGCAAGGGTGTATTCCGCCGCAGTGGCGAGATAGCTGTCCCACAGATGCGTACGGGCGCGCTCACGCGCGCGTTTGCCGGGGCGGCGGGCCGCCGGGTCAGCCCGGCTTAGCAGCACCTCTGCGGGCAGGGCAGCGAGTTCCTGCGCCAGCGGAGGTGCGGCGGTGTCGCGCACGAGGCACAATACGGTGTCTACCGCCAGCGCCGGGACCAGCGCCAGCAGCAGTTCGGCGCCGGCAACGCCGCGTACCACGCCGGGTGCGTCGATCAATATCGGTCCCGCCGGGGCCCGTGTTGCGAGGCGGCGCACCGCATCTACCAAAGGCAGCCGGAAGCGACCCGCATCCAGCGTGCACAGCGCTTCACAGCTGAGCGCTTCCCAGCCGTCGCGCGCCCAGGCGCCGAGACTCACGGTGCCTGGCAGACCGAACAGCGGTGAACCTGGATCGGCGCTGATGCAGGCGCAGGACTGCCCACGGTGAAACAACTCGGTGGCCAGTTGCACGGCCAAGGTGGATTTTCCGACTCCGGGTGCACCCAGCAACAGCACGCGCGCCCCGCGCTCAACCAGCTTGCGGGCCAGCAGGGGTGGCCGCAGCGGCAGGACCGCGAACCGTTTCTCAATGGTCATGGCTGGCCATGGTCGGCGGCGGCCGTGCATACGCTACGTTGTGGCGCGAGCCGGAGACCCTTCGAGCCGCGGCGTGGCCGTGCGCGCAAGCGCCACTGGTCTCCTGGTGTGGACGAGATCCGGATCAGGATATACCGGTTGCGCCTAGACACCTGGAAGATTGCTGTCACCGCTGAGCCAGGTGTCACCGCCACCGATGACAACCACGTCCTGGTCCGCGGCAACGATCGCCGCCTCGGGTTCGATGGCATCGCCGGCGCGGCGATGATTCTGCTGGACCAGATAATCCATCGCGAAATAGATGCCTTTCAGGCGCCGTCCCCGGACATGGATGTCACGCGGTTGCTGACAGCCGCAGGCAAGCACCACAGCGTCTGCCCAGCGTCTCAGGCGAGCAGGGTCGAGGTTGCCTCCTACGTGAAGTCCGGTTCGGAACTCCACGCCCTCGGCTGCGAGTTGCCTCAGTCGACGGTCCAATATCCGCTTTTCCAGCCTGAAATCAGGAATCCCGTAACGCAGCAGGCCGCCGGGGCGATCCGCTTTCTCCACTACGCTGACCTGATAACCGGCGCGCGCCAGTTGCTGCGCGCGGGCCAGGCCGGCCGGCCCGGAGCCGACCACCGCGACCCGCTGGCGGCGGGTCCGCCGGCTGGGCCGGGGCTGCACCCAACCCTGTTCCCAGGCCCGGTCGGCGATGGCTCGCTCGATGCCCTTGATGGTCACGGGCTGATCGGAGAGCCTGAGCGTACAGGCGTCCTCGCAGGGCGCCGGACACAGCCGCCCGGTGAGTTCGGGGAAATTATTCGTGGAATCGAGTTGCTGGTAGGCGTGCTGCCAGTGTGCGTCGGTGAGCAATTCATTCCACTCGGGGATCAGGTTGTGCACCGGGCAGTAGCGGTGGCAGTAAGGTGTCCCGCAATCCATGCACCGGTGCGCCTGGCGCGCCGCCTGACTCTCCGGCATCGCCCTGACGTATTCGCGCCAGTGCCGGACGCGTTGTCGCACCGTCTGTTTGCCAGCCTCCTGGCGGGGGTGGCGGAGAAAACCATATGGATCATGCATATTAAACAGAAACCGCTTGCCGCCTGTGTGAAGTCTAGACCATGTGGCTTGCGACCCGGCTGTACCGCGCCGGGTTGCTGCTGTCAGCGCACGCGCTGTCGAGCCGGCGCAACAGGACTCGGCACCGCGCTGCACGTCACCGGGCGTATTAACCCCCCCGGTTCACGCCTGGCCCGTGTTTCTCACCGTGCAGCAGGCGAGCGACAGAACGCATGGAAGCTCTGCAGGACATTGCAGGTTAACGAGAAACGGGATGTGTTCAGGGCGGGCCCACCTCGCCACTTGCTTGTCCTCGTGTGCCGGCACCGGCTCTCCAGAGCGGGGTCCCGGTGAGAAATGCGGGCTACAATTCGGGTTATGGCCAAGTTGTTCATCGTTGTGGGGCTGGTGCTGGTGCTCATCGGCGTCGCTGTCGGCTACGCGCCGTGGCTGTTCGCCTGGTTCGGCAAACTGCCCGGCGATATCCGCATCGAGCGTGACAACGGGGTGTTCTTTCCCCTTCACCTCCATGCTGCTCATCAGCGTGGCGGTATCCCTGCTGCTGGCGCTGTTTTTCAGGCGCTGAGCGAACCGCAACAGGCGCGACCCTGCACCAGTAGATCGATGACCAGGGGCAGATGGTCCGAGCCGATATCGGTGCCAGTCTTCACGCCTTTTACGCGGGCATCGCGGCTGATCAGGCAGTGGTCGATGGGGATCATGGCAGGCGGAAAATAACTCGGCCAGGTCGGCAGCAGTCCGAAACCTTCGCGGACGCTGGTGAGGCCGGATTGTTGCAGCAGCCTGGCAAAGAAGGGCGACCAGGGGGAGGTATTGAGGTCGCCCAGCAGCACGGTACGCGGTCCGAGCCGCCGCAACAGTCCCGCCGCCTGGTGCAGCTGGTCGTTGCGCACTGCGAACAACTCTGCGCTGACCGGAGGTGGCGGATGGGCGGCCAGCACCGCCAGCCTGCCATTCCCGGTGGCAATATGGGCGAGCAGGGCAGGATGGGCGGGGTGGCCAAAGTCCAACAACTCGACGTCGTGCAGCGGCCAGCGGCTCAGGATACCGATTCCGAAAGCGCCTTCGCGCGCTACCAGTGTGCGGGCGGGGAAGCGTTCACCCAGGGCGGCCAGTGCCTCGGCCCAGGCGGGCGTGACTTCTTCGACTACGACCACATCCGGCCGCTGCTCCCCGACCAGACGGGCGAATTCCGCGTAGGCGTCGTTCGAGTACTGCAGGTTGGCCAGCAGCAGGCGCACCGGGACCGGGTCTGGCCGGGCGGCGACAGCGGCATCAGGCAATGACGGCGACACCAGGGCATGGGCATTGAGTGCAGCGACGCCCATCGCCAACGCCGACCAGCGCAATTTGCGTCGAGCCGCGAATACGAGCAGCAAAAACGCGGCGGCGACCAGATACTGGAGGCGAAAGTGCGAGGCGAGCTCGAACCAGCGGCAGCTCCCACCGAAGCAAGCGACAGCGCTGAGCAGCGCCAGTCCGGCCAGCAGCAGTTTGGTGATGCTTCCCATAGCTCTCTACACTCCCGCGGGCGATTGCACTGCGCGGCACCCGGGTCATTAGCTGACTGAATGGCCGCGGCGTGCCGAGGCGCTCCCTGCTCATCCCTCGACTACGCCGGAAGCACCGCCAAGGGGCCTGACTCGCAATACAAGTATCTGCACACCATTCATCAGAAACAATAGGTAAACGGTAACTCTTTATCCAATATCTAGATATTTCCAGCGCTCGTGCCCTCGCCGGGGGCAGCGGGAAACGCGCCTGCACGGCGAGTGTAACGGCGCGAGAACTCCAATTGCGCGCAACCTGTCATAATTATGCATAGATCAATGCGGAGGTGCCGCGATGTCGGGGCACAAGCGGTTAGGTGTGCTGGTGGTGGGGTTTGCGCTTGCGGGCGCCGTGCCTGCTGGTGCTGAAATCTACAAGTGGGTCGGACCGGATGGCGTAACGCACTACAGCGAAGCGGCGCCGGGAACACAGTCACCGCCGGTCGAAACGCTGGAATTTGCCGATGTCGCCCCGCCTCGAGCCGCAGCCGCCGACTATCAGGCGGTGCTCGAAGTTGCCAATGAGCTCGAGGCGGGCAGACTGGAGCGCGAGCGATTGCGCCTGGAACGGCAGAGGCTGTATCAGGAGCAGACAGAGGCCGCGGCGCGCGACCGGCCTCAGTACGATGGCGTTACCCGCTACGGTCCCGTTTATCCCTACTATTATCCTTATGTGCGCAAGCACCCCGGGCCGCCCGGGTACCGGCACCGCAGACCGGTACCTACGCCCTATGAGTCGCCGGTTCACCGCTACCCACCGCGCGGCGGTGTACAGGCACGGGTACCGGGAATGTCGGGCAGATAGATCGGCGCATGGGCCGCTCATCCACAACCGATAGCACGGCTATGGACATCATTACGGAACACGAACAGATCCGCCTGTTGCAGGCCATGCCGATATTCGGTGGCGTGAGCGAGGAGGCGCTGCGGTTTCTGATGGGTCTCGCCAGAGAGGTCAAGGTCTCGCAGGAAGGCTACTTCTATCGGGAGGGCGATCCGGGTAGCTCCGTTTTCGTGCTGGAGACCGGCAAGGTGGTATTGATGAAATGCTGGCAGGGCAAGGATCGCGTTCTCAAGCCGCTGGTTCGCGGCGACAGTTTCGGCGAAGTCGCCCTGATCGATCTGCAGCCCCGCAACACCTCGGCGCTGGCGGTCGAGCCCAGTCGGGCCATCGAGCTGTCAACCGAGGATCTGTACAAGCTGTACAAGAGGCATCTCGATCAATTCGCATTGATCTACATGAACATGGCACGCCAGGTGTGCCGGCGTCTGCGTGAGGCCGACAGCCGCGCGTTTGCCGCCGACATGCGAGTCGGATTGACCGGCAAGCGCGGGCTAGCCTTGCGTTCAGAACATCAGGCTTTCTTCCACGGTATCGATGCCCGCCTGAGCACATTTGTGGTCCTGTTCACCGCCCGGCGCACCGGATACGCCAATGCCGCCCACCATAGTACCACCCGCATTGACCGGAATGCCGCCGCCGATCATCATTGCGTCCGCGACAAAACGCACGCCTCGACTGCGCCTTGCCGGCCTGTGTTTCCTCCGCCACAGCGTCTGAGCCATGCGCAGTGCGCCAAAGGTGTTGGTCTCGAGCGCCCGGCGTATGGTATCGAGGTCGACGTTGAAGATGCTGGCCGGGCCCGGGTCGGCAGGATCGTATGGATCACTGAATATGCCGGCGTTGTTGACCAGGATGTCCAGGCGGCCGAATTCCGCCTGCAGGAAGGCGCTCAGCGCGTCGACCACCTCAGCCTCGGTGACATCCAGCAGTTGGAACCGCACGTCGAGACCCTCGCTGCGCAACTGTGCGGCAGCGGCCTCACCGCGATCCCGCGCGCGGCTGGTGAGGACCACGCTGATGCCGCGGCGGGCGAGTTGGCGGCAGGTTTCGAGTCCGAGGCCCCGGTTGGCACCGGCGGTGACTACGGCAACGGATGTGGTATGCGTTCTACGGTGTGCGTCCTGTGGTTATGCGGCGTTGAAATCACAGCAATGGAACCGTCATTATAGGGGCTCGGGTCCGCTGTGAGAGCGGCTCTGGCCACTGAATCGATGGATAGCGAATCATGAAATCCCTAAGCAAAACCTTTCTCACCGGTCTGATTACCATTCTGCCGTGTTTCTCACCGCGTATCTGCTCTACTGGCTGGCGGTGTCGGCCTGGTACTGGCTCGGCAACCTGATAAGGATGGCGTTGCCGGCACACTGGTACTGGCCAGGCATGGGCCTGGTGGCCGGGCTGGGGGTGGTGTTCGGGGTAGGATTGCTGATGCACGCCTATGTGGTGCAGCGCCTGTTTGCCATGGCCGAAGAAATGCTCTACCACGTGCCCCTTATCAAGTCAGTATACCGCGCCATCCGCGATTTCTTCGATTTCTTCTCGCCCGCAAAGCAACAGGACTTCAACCAGGTCGTCGCCGTGTCGCTCGGCGATACCGGCATGGAAGCCGTCGGTTTCGTTACCGAGGCGAGAACCGAACGATTGCCTGCAGATCTGCGCGGCGAGGACAACATACTGGTGTATTTTCCGCTCAGTTACATGATCGGTGGTTACGCGGTGGGCGCCGCCCCGCAGCGCCGTGCGTGCGGTGGACATGAACATGGAGGAGGCGATGCGGTTCACGCTTACCGCCGGGCTGCAACCGGGGCCGGCGCCGCGCGCGACAAGAGCAGGGCTGAGGCGGGCGCAGCGCGGCGCAGTCCGGCAGTGACAGCGCCGGGCGTGGTGACGAGGTACCCTAGGTCGGGTCGGGACGGTACAGAATAAAACTGAGATCATCCGGCTTGTGCGGGCGCTGCTCGGAAAACTCCAGCATCCGGGCGCGACATTTGGTGGCCAGTTCTGTAGCGGCGGCGAGCAGCGGTCCGCTGCGTACAATCGCCACGATTTCCTGAACCTGCAGGTTGTCGAACAGACCATCGCTGGCTACCACTACGGTATCGCGCGGCGCAAGGGTGAGCCGCGGACCGATTTCGACGCGCATGTCCCCGCTGCCGATCATGTTCGAGATCAGGTGACGGTCTTCGTGATAGATGGCGTCGTCGGTGTGCACCAGACCGGCTTCCACGGCGTAGGCGACCGGCGAGTGTGAAATGGTCTGGTATTTGATCTTGCCGCGCTGACCGGTCACCAGGATCATGGAATCGCCGGCGTGATAGGTACGCACTGCGCGCGCATCGACTTCCACCACGGCGATAGTGGTCGCAGCGCCGAGGCCCAGGCCGATGATGCGGCTGTTACCCTGCTCGATACCGTCGAGGATCGCCTCACGCAATGCGGTGCTGTTGCCGCAGGAGGCACTCACCGAGATGCTCAACTGGCGCACGGCCTGCTCCGAGGCCTGCTTGCCGGCCGGCAGACCGCCCAGCCCGTCCGCGATTGCCAGCACGCCGGCACCGGTCCCGCAGGGAATCAAGGCGGCCGAGTACTTCGTTATCGCTGTCCTTGTCAGGAGCCCGGTGAGTATAGACACAGGCCATTCCGGCCGCGAAACGCCAGGATTCCACTTCCACAAGGTCTGTGGCGAGGTACAGCCGCGGGGTTTCGGGTGTCACTGCCACGCGATGGTTTCCAGGTGTTCTCGGAGCTGCCCTGCGGTGCGGAATTTCTCCAGTATCAGCGAACGCTTGAGACCACGGCAGATATCCTTGATCTCCTGCGGCTGGCGGCGGCGGTAGTGTTTCTGCCGCCCACCGCTTCGTACAGTATCCTGATCAGGTCGACGACATCTTCGCAGATGTTCTCCGGGCGCGGCGTTCCCCAGTGATAGAAATCCAGCAGTTTCAGATCAAAGCCCAGACCGTAACGTTGCACGATGACGTTATCGGTATGCAGGTCGCCGTGGTACTCCTTCATGGCATGGATACACTCGATGCCGGTTGCCAGGGCGTAGAGCAGGTGCAGGGCCTGAAACGGGGTCAGCCTCCGGCCCGGCTGGCGCGCCAGGAAATCGGATAACAGCTCGCCTTCAACGAACTCGGACACCAGCAGGGTGATGGGCACGTTGTGGTAGGTGATCAGCTCGCGGGTGTGGTACTGGATGGCAATCGGGCAGTGGCGCAGCTTATGTAACTTGCGCGCGTAGAAATTTGCGGTCCGGTCACGCGGATTGCGGTGCGGGTAGAACAGCTTGACGGCGCGTTCGATGTCCGTGGGGTGTTCGCGTACCAGAAACACTTCGCCCTCCCAGCCGCCGCCGAGCGGCTGGACAACCTCGTACTTACGGGCCAGGATTCGGCCGGGCTTGAGGTCGAAACTCGCAATGACGGGTACCGATGTCTGGCGGCGCGAGGCCATGTGCAGGGTCTTCAACGGGTAACGGCCGGTAAGCATACTGGTTGCTTCGCGGCGAGCGCAATTGTGCCGGGCCGGGTCCCCGGGCCAGCGCCGCTTGTAACCTGCTCGCGTAGGTCTATAATGTGATTCATAATCAAGAATTTATTTTCAGAGTGATTCTGGAAGTATGCCTCAACGGATTGATTTGCCAGGTTATTATAAGATCGACACAGCCCGGTCGACAATGCGACCAGCGGTGTTGGCAACAACAAGAACTACTGGCGTTGGTTGTGGGGGTGCGCTATGACAAGAAAAACAATAACGGCAGCACTGCTGTCCCCGGTTATCCTGTTGCTCTCCAGCTCCCTGATTCAGGCCGAGGAAAACAGTCCCGACGAGGGGGACGCTGACCGCGCTGGCTACGGTTGGCAAAGCTTCTCGACCGACATGTCACCGAGCGAGTACAAGCGCGCGGTGCGCGCCAACCAGAAGCAGGTGCGCAAGTTCGTCAAATCCTACTCAAGTGAGGCCCTGTCGTCGGCAGGTGTTCCCAAGGCCGGCATCGCGTTTCTGGGTGCCGCGGCAGGGCTGGCTGTCGACGGTGACGCCCGGCTGCCCATCAATGACAGCAAGACGTTTGCATTCCAGTTCGACAATGTCGTGGATGAGGAGCGTGCGCTGCTGTTCACGTTCAAGAAAAGCTGGTAGCGGCTGAGCGACCGGCTCGTGCCTGCAAATGTGCCCAACGGGGGACCGACCCCCGCGTTTCTCTGCATCTAATCACCTGTAAATGCAACGAATATAGGCTACCATGTAGGTAGATCAGCGGCACAAGCGGCACAGATCCTACAAACCCGAGAGCGAGAGAGGAACCCAGACATGAGAAGACTTTATTTCCTGTTACCGGACGTTGCCACGGCACGCACGGTCGTGGATGAACTGCTGCTGGCGCGCATCGAAGAGCGCCACATCCACGTGATCGCGAAAGAGGGTGTCGCCCTGGAAGATCTTCCCGAGGCGTCGCTGCTGCAGAAGAGTGATTTTGTTCCGGCGGTGGAGCGCGGTCTGGCGCTGGGCGGGGCCACGGGTGCGCTGGCCGGGCTGGCTGCGCTGGCATTCCCGCCTGCCGGTCTGATTCTCGGCGGTGGCGCGGTGCTGAGTATTGCGTTGGCAGGCGCAGGTATGGGCGCCTGGTTGTCCGGCATGATCGGTATGGATGTGGCGAACAGTCAGCTGAAAACGTTTGAGGCCGGCCTCGAGGCGGGGCAACTCCTGATGCTGGTCGATGTACCCAAGGCGCGTGTCGATGAGATCGACACCTTGGTGAAACAGCACCACCCGGAAGCACAGATCGGGGGCACGGAACCGACTATCCCGGCATTCCCCTAGACTTCCCTCGGCACGACGCATGGCCTGTGCACTCCCCAGCGGTGCCCGGCAGGGTGTGTTGCTGTGCCTGGCGCTGACTGCCGGGTGCGGGAATGCGGGCGGGGAGGTGGACCAGCGCCTCAATCCGGAAACCGGCCTGTCATCCTGGAAGGCGCAGCATGAAGGATTCAGCCTCGAGCTGATACAGGTGCTTCCTGATTACGTCAGGGCCGTCTATGCCTCGCGCGGACTACCCCCGGAGGTCATCGAGCGGCTGGCGGGCTACTGCGTGTTCGGCACCATAGTGCGCAACGAGTCGGACGCACCTCTGGCCTGGCGCCTCGCCGACTGGCGCTATATCGCTGCGGACGGACGTGAGCAGCGGCTCAAACCGAAGTCGGAGTGGCTCAGGGAATGGCGCGAGCTCGGTGTGGCGTTCCGCTGGACGCTGCTGGCCGATGATCAGGTATACGAAGCGGGTGACTGGGGTCAGGGCTTCATCACCCTCAAGCTCCCGCCGGGCGAAGCGTTTGACCTGCACTACAGCTGGAGCCAGCATGACCAGACCTATCATGGAATCATCAAACAGGCGCGCTGCGCCCCGGTGGATGTGGCGGCGCCCTGAACGGCGTATGCGGGCGGTGTTGCTGAGTGCCGCGTTGCTGCTGGTGCCCGGGCCGGCAAGGGCGCAACTGGAAGCACCGCAGCTCAGTCACCGTGTTACGCCGCTGACGTCCCCCGTGGTGGCGGAGAATTTCGCGCTCGAGGACATGGATGGCAAGCGGCATGCCCTCGAGGACTATCGCGGCAAGGTGGTGTTGATCAATTTCTGGGCCACCTGGTGCCCGCCCTGTGTCCGCGAAATGCCGTCGCTGGAGCGCCTGTACCAGACACTCAGCGATGAACCCTTCGTTGTGCTGGCGATCAATCAGTGGGAGAACACCGACCACGTGTTCGCGTTCATGGGACAGATCGATGTATTCCCAAGCTTCCCGATTCTGTTTGATCCCGACAGCGCAGTGTCCGAGGCATTCGGCGTCAAGGGCCTGCCCACCTCGTTCCTGCTCGACCGCAGCGGTCGTGTGGTTTACCGGGCGGTCGGCGGGCGTGAATTCGATCATCCCGAAATACTCGGGCTGATCCGCGAGTTGCTGGCGCGGTAAGCGCGCTACCGCGAGCTCCGTTCTGTCTCCGGCTGCCGGGCATCCCCGCGTCACGCCGCGGGACCGCAGCCGCAAACTATTAGCGCAAGCGGCGCTGCTCGTAGTACAGTAATCCGGTCGCACGCCGACACGGGTAAACAGGCCATAACATCAGGATGGGTGGGATTTTGTTTGCCAGATTCAGCAGGTGTTTCGTGTTCGTGGTCACGGGTCTTGGGCTGCTGCTGCCGGTGCAGGCAATGCAGAAAGTCAGGGAAGTCGCGGTGCCGTCTCTTCCCGACATTGCCATGGTGCACTTTGCACCGGGCCAGAAGCCGGTGATTCTTTACAATCCCTTTCTGTGTCGCGAGGCGGGACCGGCCTTGTGCGAGTTCTACCGCTTCCACGAGTATGCGCATATCGAGCTGCGCCACAATGAGCGTGATGATCTGTCCCGGCAGGAAAAGGAGGGTGAAGCGGATCGCTGGGCCGCGCAGCACGCGCCCTTTGCCAGTGTCATGGCCGCTTATCAGTTCTTTTCCGCGGGCGGCGGCGGAACCCCGGTCCACGGCAGGAGCAGCAGTCGCGCCGAACGCATGCTGGCGCGCACCGAAACCGGGAGCCGGTTCGCCGGCTCGAACAGAGCCAGAGCCGCGCAACCGGACCGCCAGCTGGCACAGGGTTCCGCAGCCCGGCAACCTGACGAAAGAGCCCCGCTCATGTTCGGCGCCCTGGCGCTCTGATCACGTCCAGGGCCGACGCGACCTGCAATTCTTTCTCGTTGCACTCACTGCCGGCCCGGGCGCAAGGCACGCCGGCTGGTTATAATTTCAGCGCGAGGGTGGCGTTGCGGTCGTATACCAGCTGTGCGGATTCGCGCCGGGCCTCGGCGCTCAGCACATGCTCGCACGTCGCGCCCAGATCGATTAGGTGAATTACTCGCAACCCCTGCAGCGCGAGATAATCCGCGATCAGCCTGCGGTGACAGTGCTCCGGCAGGCGTTCCGCACACAGGATAGCGGTCGGGGCCCTGGTCGCCATGTTGACCAGCTGGGTGGCGGCGCGGCCGAAGCTGTCGGTCTCCATGTAGTCGGCATAGCCGCGCAGTCCCGCCTCCAGGGCGGAGTGCTGCGAGCCCGCTCGGGAGGCACGCCGCCCGCCCAGTTGACGTCCCGCCCAGTGGTACACAATTGCGGCCAGATCCAGCGTGTGGCGCAGGCTGTCGGTGGAGAACTGCGGATAACGGCTCGAGTGGGGTTGAGCGCGCACGTCGACCACGGCCGTGATAGCGTGCTTTTCCAGCAACTCGACCAGTTCAGCCGCGGCACGGCTGCTGTGTCCGACGGTATAGATGCTGCAGTTATGCATACGGCATTATGGTCGGCCGCAAAGCGGCCTGGCAAATCGGAACGGCGGCGACCCATTATTACCCCGCGTGTTGTGCCTTGAATTTGCGCTGTACAGATCCTACTCTCCTGGAAATCCCCCAAGGCAGGGGTTGATACGGAGACAGACTGCGTGGAACTCCTCGAGCGCGACAAACTCCCCAGAAGTCGTTTCGCCGGTGTGCGCGAGCACAGGCTGATTACCGATCCGCGGGTATTCGGAACAGACACCGGGGAGGGCGCCTGGGCAGGGTTCGGCAATCTGGTCTATCTGGCCGATGCTCGCCTGGTGCCGGCCGGTGAAACCGGGATGCACTCACACCGGGAAATCGATGTCATCTCCGTTATGGTCGAGGGCCGCATGCAGCACCAGGGTTCACTCGAGCACGGGCAGTCGCTGGCGGCAGATGAAGTTCAGGTGCAACGCGCCGGTGCAGAGCAGTTCTCGCATAACGAGGTTAATCCTGATGACAGCCAGAACCGCCTGATCCAGATCTGGGTATTGCCGCAAGGCGAGGGCGGAGCGGCTGGTTACCGGCACTATCACCTCAAAGCAGGCGGTCTGACCCGGGTGTATGGCGGCGAAGCGGACCAGGGCGAGACATTCGCCGCTGACACCATACTCGAGGTTGCCTGCCTGAACAGCGGGCAAAGCATGGATGTGGATGTGCCATTTCTGGCCTATCTCACGCGCGGCAAAGGGTTCGCCAACGAAGACCTCATCACGGACGGAACTCTGTTGCGCGGCGAGCAGCTGACGTTCGACTGTGTCGAGGATGCACAGCTGATTCTTGTTCACCTGAAAGCATGAGCAGTACGTCGCGCACCCTGCTGTGCCGCGTGGTGCGCGACGCTCGTGACTTTCTGCATCAATAGGACACCAGTTGCGCCGGGTCGCGACGCCAGGAACCGTCGGGCTGCAGGCAGGCGGTGCCATAGGCGTCCACCTGTTTGCCGCCGACAATGACCTTGGTCTGATACTCGCGCTCCTGAAGACAGGTCGAGCCAGTGCCATAGCTGTACTGCGGCGCCGGATACACCTCGACCTGCGGCTGTGCCGTGGCGGGCGAGTACAGACTGGTGCCGTAGTCTGGCGCCGGTGGCTGATTGCCGATGGCGTAACCGACCAGACCGCCGACCAGGAGCCCGACGAGCAGTTTTTCGTGATCGTCGTCGTCGTGATCCTTGTAGTGGCCCTTGTAACCGCGCGGATAGCCCCGATAATAGCCCTTCGAGTAACTCTTGCCCTTGTGGCTGTCGTGACGGTCGTAGTGGTGACCGCGATTATAACTGTGCTGCTGGCTACGGTAGCCGTGACGATCACCGTCAGCCCAGGCGCCGGCCGATCCGGCCAGGGTAGTCGCCAGTATGGCAGCGGCAACAGAACTGGTCTTGAAAATGCGGTTCATGGATGTTCCCTCTTTTTCGGTTTCCGTAGCCGATTAACGGTGCGACCGCAAAAGGGGTGACAGGTCAGCGGCAGTTGCCCTGCGCGGTTCCGGCGACGCGAGAAAAAGACAATAAAAACAATGTCCGGGAAAATCGGCAAAAGAACTTTTGCGCTGCGATGGTTTCTTTCTATGCTTAGCTGAAACGGTCAACCCGATTCAGCCATGGAGGTGGTCTGTTATGCGCGCCCGCCCAGCGACTCCCGGTTTCCTGTTGTTGCTCCTGCTGCTCATGACACCGGTCCACGCGCAGCCGCCGTGGCCCGGCGACACGCCGGGCGGCCCGACCGCGCCACCGGGCAGGCAGCTCGGGGTACTGGTCGAGGAGCTCCGACTGGAGCGGCTGGATGCGCTGGAGCTGCCCTACGGGGTGCGCATCACGCGCGTCTTGCCCGGCAGCCCGGCGCAGGCCGTCGGCTTGCGCGCCGACGATATCATTCTGGAAGCTGCCGGCCAGCCGGTGTTCTCGGTGCCGCGGCTGCGCTGGCTGGTGGGTAAATCGGCCGCCCGGGACAGGCTCGAGATCACGTACTATCGCAACGGGGCGCAGGCGAGCGTCGCAGTGCGGCTGGGTTCGCCGGTACCTACGGGAGCGCTGGCCGGACCCGGGCGCAGTGAGCCGGGTTGGGCCTCACCCAGCTACCTGGGAGTCGGCCTGCAGCCGCTCACGCCGGGCCTGCGCGAGGCCTTTTCGGTGCCCTCCGGAGTCGGCGTGCTGGTCGCAGAAGTCTTCCCGGATACGCCGGCCTCGAAGTCGGGCCTCAGTGCCGGAGACGTCATCGTCAGAATGGACCGCCGCAGCATCGGGGAAATCGCCGACGTGCATCGGGTGCTGGAGTATTTCGAACCTGGCGAGCGGTTGGTCGTCGAGCTCGTTCGCGAGCGGAAAAATCAGGAACTGACGGTAACCCTCGGGCAACGGGACAATCTGCCCGCGCCGGACCACCCCGAACCGGGCGGGGATACGCAACCCTTGCTCGACCCGGCGTGGTGGGGAGAGATCGAGCGGTTCATGGATCGCTGGAAAGACTACTTCGACCGACGGCGCGACGCCCCCCCGCCGGTGGCTCTTTAGAACCTATCATGAGCGGAGGCAAATACGCCGCCAACGACACCGGCTGGGGCTGGGCACGCTGGGTCGGCATGGATAAGACCCCTACGGGGACAGCGCCGATTTCAGCCAGGAATGTATTGCTTGTCACGCTCCGGTGCAGGCCAACGACTGGGTGTTTACGCTTGCCCGCACAGCTACCCTGACGCTGGCTCTTGACATGACGAAGGGGGCCGTAGCCCCCTTAGCGCTCAGGTGTGTACAGGATATGTCTCAGCCTTCGTCGATCCCTTCATCGACCGGATTGTTGATGATTTCGTGCAGCCGACTGCCCGGGACGTCGCTGTAGAGTACTTCATATTTCTCTTCAATTTCACGGATCATTTCATCAATCATGGCAATTGTCTCCTAGTGGTAATTTCCGTATACGCGGTTTTTCTGCATCCGCGGGAGTGAAGTTAGTATGCCTGACTTAATTTGTCAAGTACTAGGTTTGTACAATCCAGTGCGGCTGGCTTTTGGCCCCTCAGAGGAGCCCTGGACGTCACGCCACAGCGCCGCACCGGCGTTGTTTGTCCGGGTGTAAGATGGCCACAAGACCGGCTGCTGGGAGGAGGGCCACTAACCGTGCGCGCAATGGTACTGCACAGGCAGCGAGCGCCGCTGCTTCTCGAGCGTGTCATCCGGCCCGAGCCGGGTGACCAGCAACTGTTGATCCGGGTGCGGGCATGCGGAGTGTGCCGCACCGATTTGCACGTGGTCGACGGTGATCTCACTGAACCGCGCTTGCCGCTGATCCCGGGACATCAGATCGTCGGCGTGGTGGAGCAGAGCGGTGCCGCAGTGACAGGGTTCTCGATCGGTGACCGCATCGGAGTTCCATGGCTGGGCGGCAGCTGTGGCAGCTGCGAGTTTTGCAGCCGCGGCGAGGAAAATCTTTGCGATCGTGCGATATATACCGGTTATCAGATCAACGGCGGCTTCGCCGAGTACTGTGTGGCGGACCACCGTTTCTGTTTCCCGATTCCGGCCGCTTATCCCGACCTGCAGGCGGCACCCCTGCTGTGTGCTGGTCTGATCGGGTACCGTTCGCTGAACATGGCGGGTGCTGCCGAGCGGCTGGGTTTTTTCGGCTTCGGCGCTGCCGCCCACATCCTGGTACAGTTGGCGCGTTACCAACAGCGGCGGGTGTACGCCTTCACCCGCGACGGCGACACCCGCGGGCAGCAATTCGCACGCAAACTCGGCGCCGTCTGGGCGGGTGGGGCGGCGGAGTTGCCCCCCGAGCCGCTGGATGCGGCGATTATTTTTGCGCCCGTCGGCGCGCTGGTGCCCGCGGCGCTGCGCGCCGTGCGCAAGGGCGGCGTGGTGGTGTGCGCGGGTATCCACATGTCGGACATTCCCTCCTTTCCCTACGCACTGCTGTGGGGCGAGCGTAGCGTCAGGTCGGTCGCCAATCTGACGCGCGGTGACGGCGAGGCCTTCATGGCACTGGCACCGCGGGTGCCGGTGCAGACCGAAGTCACGGCGTACCCTCTGGAGCGGGCCAATGAGGCGCTCGACGACCTGAGGTACGGGCGTTTCGACGGTGCAGCGGTCATCGTTGTAGACCCTGATGCATACGGCGTCGGGATCTGAAAGGCCTTGCCATCCGGACTACAAAGCGGACAATGCGGCCTGCAGCAGACAGCGGAACGGAATTATGGCGTGCACGATTGATCATCTGGTGCGGGAGTCGGTCGCGATCCTGAACGAAAACAGCACCGTGCAGCAGGCGGTCGCCCTGATGGCGGACCACAATGCAGGCTCTCTGGTCGTTACCCGCAACGACGAGGTGGTCGGGCTTTTCACCGAGCGCGACCTGGTCAAACGGGTCGTCGCCCGGGGTAAGGATCCGGCTGAGCTGAAATTGGGGGACGTGGCCACCACGACTGCTCTGGTCAAGGTGTCGCACGACACGTCCTGCCAGGAGGCGATCCACAAGATGCAACGCAACGCCTGCCGGCGTCTGATGGTATATCGGGGCGACCGGTTTGTCGGTCTGGTGAGTCTCCCCAGCGTCGCCTATGCGCTGGCCGAGCAGAGTGCCGGCAAGAACCACGTGGCGAATGTGTTTGTGTGGCTGGGTGTGGCGGTGGCGGTCAGTGTGATTCTGATCATGCTCTACCTGCTGCCCGATATGTTACATGTCGCCCAGGATGCGACCGGCAACTGAGCGTGGTTGCGCAGTGTCCCCCCTGGCCGAGGATCACTCGTAGTGATAGTCACCATTCATTTTTTTCGTTTTACTTGCAGCGCATCTGGTCCTTTACTTCTTCGCGCAGGCCCCGCGTGGCGACGTGCCCAGATCCAACCGGCCTGTCGAGGAGATACAGCATGAAATACACCAGCCTTATTCTGGCGTCGGCGCTGGCTTTCAGCCTCAGCGCCCAGGCCGCCGAGGAGGACGCCGCCAGTGGCAACAAGCTGGCAATGAACCAGAGCCAGTTTTCCGAACACCGCGCCGACTGTATCGTGCTAGGCATATCCGACGAGCTGACCGGCGACCAGCTCAAGGTCTTTGTCGATAACTGCATAGCCGAAAAGACCGCGGCGACGGCAAAATAATACCGCCCAGGCTTTTCGCGTTCACCGGGAAAGCCCCCTAGTCGGGGGCTTTTTTATGCAGTTCGACCGGTGTGCGTGCCTTGCGCATTTTCATGTTGAGCAGTTCGACCACCAGCGCATAAGCCATGGCGAAGTAGATGTAGCCCTTGGGAATATGGAAATCCAGCCCCTCGCCGATCAGCGCCACACCGATCAGCACCAGAAAACTCAGTGCCAGCACCTTGATCGTCGGGTGTGCGTCGACAAAATCGCTGACGGGACTGGCCGCGACCATCATCACGAGCACGGCGATGACGATCGCCAGCACCATGACCGGTACGTGCGGCGCCATACCCACGGCGGTGATCACGGAGTCGAGCGAAAAAACGATGTCGAGCAGCGCAATCTGCACCAGCACACCGGCAAAGCTCGCTGCCGCGGAGGGTATGCGCGCCGGAGTCCGCGCCTTCCAGGGCATGGTGGATTTCCGATGGTGCTCTTGGCGAGCAGAAACAGACCGCCGGCGATCAGGATGATGTCGCGCCCGGATATCTCCTCGGCAAACACACTGAACAGCGGCCGTCGACAGGCCCATCACCCAGACGAGGGACAGCAATAAAGGATGCGCGTGAGCATCGCCAGCGACAGTCCCAGTATTCTGGCGCGCTGACGCTTTGCACGGGGAGGCGACCGACCAGAACGAGATGAAAATGATGTTATCGATGCCGAGTACGATCTCGAGGGCGGTCAGCGTGACCAGCGAAACCCACGCCTGGGGTTCCAGTATCCACTCCGTCACATTCAGTTCTCCATGCGGCAGAAAAGCAGGTGCGCACAAGCGACGTCCACGACCATCACCGTCGCGGCCTGCGGCATCAGGTGGACCGACTCTAGCGTCCAGGGGAGGTTTTAACAATGCGACGCAATAGCGGACTCTGCACGGCGCGACCAGCCACCGCTGTTGCGGCGACGCTCTGCGGCAGGCGGGCATAATTGTTAACGTCACTGGCGTGGCAGCTGTGAAAAAATGAAGGCAGGCAAAGTCTGTATCTTAGAGCGTTTTCTGAAAACACATTTTGCATCGTTGGCATGCTGAGCTATATTCCCCCTTCCGGCGTTGCGCCGAAATGGACTTGAGGAAGAAACAATGACAAACATCTACAGGCAGTTCTGCTTTACACTGTTCGTGGCCGCCATCCTGGCGGGCTGCGCGACCGGACCCAAGCTCAGCCAGGAGCAGATCCTGGCGCAGAACGAGCAGATCGCGAAACTCGACAAGGAGCTCAAAGACGCCGCTGCGCAGGGCGTAGACAACCTGGCACCGGACGGCTATCGCTCCGCCCGCGCGCAACTGGACAAGGCACTGGCGGAGGCCGAGGCGGACCGGGCGGCCACGGCCAACTCGGCGGCGACCCAGGGTTTGCAGACGCTCGCCACGGCCAATCAGCACGCCGAGGTCAGCCGTGACGTGCTGCGCGAAGTGATCGAGGCGCGCAGCAAGGCTCTGCAGGCCGGAGCCACCAGCATTTTCCCGGAACGTGCGGCCGATCTGGACGAAGAGTTCCGCAAAGTCGCCAACCTGGTGGAGCGTGAACGCATTGTGGACGCCAAGGACCGTCGCCCGCGCCTTATCGCCGGCTACGAGCAGCTGGAGTTGGCCGCATTGAAAGAAGGCACCGTGGAGGCCGCCCAGGCCGCGATCGCCGATGCCAAGGAAAAGGGTTCGGCCAAGCATGCGCCCAAGACCTTCAAGCTGGCCGAGGACGAAATGAAGCTGGCGGAATCGGTGCTGGAGGCGGACCGCACCAAGACCGAAAAGGCCAATGCCCACGCCAAGCGTGCCAAGTACCTCGCCGAGCAGAGCATCTGGGTTACGGAACTGATCAAGGATTTCGACCGCCGCGACTATACGCGCGAGGACGCGGTGATCTGGTACCAGAGTCAGCTTACCGAGATTGCCGCCCCCCTGAGCGAGCCGCTGGCGTTCAACGAGCCGAACCGTAACGTCGTGCTGTCCCTGCAGCAGTCCATCAAGGACCTCATGAAGCAGCGCGACGAAACCGCCGCACAGCGCTCTCAGTACGAACAGGAACTGTCCCTAACTGCCGAGCAGCGTGGCGACATCGAGAAGGTGCAGTCGCTGTTTACGCCGTCAGAGGCGACCGTCTACCAGCAGCGCCAGAACGTGCTCATTTCTGCCCAGGGATTCCGCTTTCCGTCCGGCAGCAGCGAGATCGGGCCGCAGAATTTCGCGCTCATGAACAAGATCATCCAGGCAGTGAAGACCTTCCCGAACAGCACGATAGAAATAGCGGGTCACACCGACTCGACCGGCAGTGCGCAGGTGAACAAGACTCTGTCGCAACAACGCGCCGACCATGTGGCCAAGTTCCTGGTCGAAGTAGGCGGCATCTCCGCCAGTCGTCTGATGGCCACCGGTTACGGCAGCGAGCGCCCGGTTGCCAGCAACGAGACCGCAGAAGGACGCGCTGCCAATCGCCGCGTCGAGATCCTGATCCGTAACCCGTAACGGGCGGCGTCCGATGCCCGGGCGGCGTGCGACGCCGCCCGGGCAGGGCGGCTAGTGTAACCCCGCCACTGAGATTGACCCATTCAGAGTGCCCCCACGAGGGCAGTGCACCAACTGTAGGCGCTTCAGGCGAGGCCGTCCCCCAAGGGCACTTCCTTCGGGCGCGCCGGGAAGGGCTCATCCGCTGCGTTGCGCGGCTTGGCAAGGGCGCGGTCCTTCGCTGCGCGGCAAGCCTCGCCTGAAGCGCCTACTCTTGGTGCGGCTAACCGCTTCCTGGCCCGCTGAATGGGTCAATATCAGTGGCGGGCTACACTAGCGAGACTGTTGCGGAGCCGTCGCGAACTCGAAGGTGATATAGTCTCCCAGCGCTTCCTGCATTTGCGGCACCGAGGGGTTGCGTCCGGCCAGCGGATCATCCGACTTCTGACAGATCAGTTTCAGCACCTCGGGTTGCGCATCCGACCGGATGTTCAGGACGCGGAAAAAGCGCAGCACGGTAGGCCTCAATTCCCATTCGCGCCCCTCTCCGACGCTCGTGATGCGAAAGCTGTCGGGCCGGATCGACTCGACGCCGAGGTCATACACCCGTATCTGGCAGTTGATCTTGAATTCGTCCACGCCGGAAACGGGCTGGCCGTGCTGGAGTTTGACATGACGCTGACCGGACGGAATCGGAAGTTCCTTGTTGACCGTCAGGCTGGACCCCGGAGGTATCCGGTAGCCCGAGGAGTTGATGTCGTAGCTGGCGGCAGTGTGGCAGCCGGCGAGCAGGGCTGCGAACAGGGTTGCGAGGGCTGTTTTCATCACGGGCGTTCCTTTCTGCGCGGCTCCGGGCAGTAGCTGAGGGATGTGTCTGGGACTCGCCTCAGTATAGGCCGGGATCGACCGCTGGGTATCCACGCACTGTTTTTTGGCAGGCGCATTCGGTGCTATCGGCCGTATTTGTAACGGTGCGAATTTCGGTGTGTAATACGCGCCTCGAACGCCTTCAACCAGACCAAAGGGGAACACAATGCATCAAGCTCAGGCGGGTGAACTGTCATCCGAATTCAGGCTGCGCCCGGCGGCACTGGCGCTGCTGACGGCGCTCGCCGTTGGCAGCGTCGGTTGCCAGACGACCGATCCCTACACCGGTGAACAGAAGACCAGCAATGCCACCAAGGGTGCCGGCATCGGCGCCATCGGCGGCGCAATCGCCGGAGCCCTTATCAGCGGCAAGCGCAAGAACGTGCTGCTCGGCGCGGGTCTCGGCGCGCTGGCGGGCGGCGTGGCCGGCAATTATATGGATCAGCAGGAGGCCAAGCTGCGCGCCCAGCTGCAAGGCACGGGCGTGAGTGTCACCCGCGTGGGGGATCAGATCATCCTGAACATGCCAGGCAATATCACTTTCGCGACCAACTCGGCGGATATTTCCGCCAGCTTCTATCCGGTGCTCAACTCGGTGGCGCTGGTTGTCAACGAATTCGAGAAGACCTACGTGGACGTGATCGGTCACACCGACAGTACCGGCAGTCGGGAGTACAACCAGGAACTGTCCGTGCGGCGCGCGCAGAGCGTATCCAGTTACCTGCAAAGCCAGAAAGTGCTGCCGGAGCGACTGCTGACCAGCGGTATGGGGCCGAACTCGCCGGTCGCGTCGAACGACACCGCGGAGGGTCGGGCCCTCAACCGACGGGTGGAAATCATCCTGACGCCGCTGACCTGAGACGACCCGCCCTGGCCGGGGCCGGTCAGCGGACTGCCCCGGCTGCTTGCCGTTGTCGTTGTGGCAGCGCGCTTGAGTGGCAATCAATCGTACAGGTTCTCGAACTGCTGGCGGATGCGCGCCTCGGGCGGCGGCGTAACGAGGCTGAACACCAGGATGGCGGCGCTGGAGAGCACAAAGCCGGGAATGATCTCGTAGAGATCAAACAGGCCGAGCGGCCCGGCCTCCAGCTGTTTCCACACCATCACGGTTATGCCGCCTACCAACATACCGGCCAGCGCGCCGAAGCGGTTCATGCGTCCCCAGTAGAGTGACAGCAGCACGGTGGGCCCGAACGCTGCCCCGAAGCCGGCCCAGGCATAGGCCACCAGGTCGAGCACCCGGTTGTCCGGGTCCATGGCCAGAAAGATGGCCACCGCTGCCAGTGCGAGTACCGCGAGTCGTCCCATCCACACCAGTTCGGCGGCGCCCGCCTGCGGGCGCAGGAAGGCCTTGTAGAAGTCCTCCGACAGCGCCGCCGAGGCTACCAGCAACTGCGAATCGGCGGTGCTCATAATGGCCGCCAGTATCGCTGCCAGGCATACCCCCGCCACCAGTGGGTGAAACAGCACGCGGACCATTTCCATGAAGACTTTTTCACTGTCGGCGCCTGTCAACGGTGTTTCCAGATAACCAACCGCCATCACACCGACAAGTACCGCGGCAATCAATGTGATGGTCACCCAGGTCACAGCGATGGCACGTGCCGCGGCCAGTTCCTGCACCCGCCGGATAGCCATGAATCGGGCCAGGATATGCGGCTGACCGAAATAGCCCAGACCCCAGCCCAGCAGTGAAAGTATCGCGACCAGACCGAGCGGTTCACCGCCAGCAGTGCTGAACGGGTCGAGCAGCGCCGGATTGTGTTCGCGCAGCCCCGCGACACTGGATTGCAGCCCGCCGCGGCTTTCCATGACCGCCACCGGCACCGCGACCAGGGCAACCAGCATCAGCAATCCCTGCACCAGGTCGGTCCAGGACACGGCGAGGAACCCGCCGAAAAAGGTGTAGGCGACCACCACCAGGGCGCCGGCAACAATGGCGCTGCGGTATTCGATACCGAACACCGCCTCGAACAGCTTGCCGCTCGCCACCAGTCCCGAGCTGGTGTAAAAGGTGAAGAAAACCAGCACCAGGAGTGCCGCCACCACCCGCAGCAGCCGCGAGCGGTCTGCAAAGCGTTGTTCAAAAAACTCCGGCAGCGTCAGTGCATCCCCGGCCAGCTGGGTGTACTGGCGCAGGCGGAAGGCCACCAGCTTCCAGTTCAGGTAGGTGCCGGCCAGCAGCCCCAGTGCGATCCAGCCCGCCTGCAGTCCGGACAGATAGGCGTACCCCGGCAAGCCCAGTAACAGCCAGCCGCTCATGTCGGACGCCGCGGCGCTCAGGGCGGTCACCCAGCGCCCCAACTGGCGCCCGCCCAACAGGTAATCGGACAGATCATCGGTGCGCCGGTACCCGGCCAGTCCGATAAGCAGCATCACTATGATGTAGCCAGCGAAAGTGAGCGTGATGACGGTGGTGTTAGGCATCGTTTCCCGGGTGAGTCCGTCACACTCAGGGACACAACGAAGCCGCCGTCGGGGCATCCGACCTGGCTCCGGTTGCCGGCTCCTGGTGTGCGGAAATTGCGTAGCGCTGACGGGCCAGTCTGAGGTGAATGCATGCGCAGGTCAAGCCGCCGGCCACACGCGCGCAGGCAGCGTACGACGTGCGCCGACGGTTGATCTGTTACCGCCCAGATCCCAGAATCGGGTGTCGTATCCGCATTCGGGTTTCACATGAAACTTTACGTACTGCGTCACGGGGAAACCAATTACAACCGGCTCGGGCTATGCAACGATGACCCGCGCCGTGATGTCCATCTTACCGACAACGGCATCGCCCAGGCACAGGCAGCGTCACAACAGCTCCGCGACGCGCCGCTGCAGCGTATCATCACCTCTGAGTTGCCGCGTACCCGCCAGACCGCGGAAATCATCAACCGCTACCATCGCGTCCCGATTGAGGCTAATGCGCTGCTGAACGATATTCGCAGCGGCTTCGACGGCAAGCCAGTAAGCGACTACTTTGCGGCGACCGCCCATGACCCGTTGCACGCGCGCGCCAACGGCGGCGAATCGCTGCTCGACTACAAGGCGCGGGTGATGCGTTTTATGGAGTGGCTGAAGACACAGCCGCAGGATTGCGTGCTGGTAGTGGCGCACGAAGAAACCTTACGGGTGTTCGAGGCCCGGTTGAGCACGGTCGCCGATGCCGATCTGCGCACCCTGCATTTCGCCAATTGCGCGGTGCACCGATACCGGTTGTAAACGCCATGCCGCGCTGCCGGTTGGACGCTCGCTGGCGTGGACCGTCAGCAGGGATGTTTACTCGTGCGCGTCTCGGCTGTGGCAGTACTCTGGTGCGCTGCGCGCAAGCTGGACACAGGTATCGATCAACTGTCTGAGTGGCTTGGGGACGCCCGCGGAGCCAGCTCGTGCGACCGCGATGAGTAGTTCGAAGGCAAGGTAGGGTTTGGAGAGGCGTTTGATAGCGCGGTGAATTGCCTGCCGTGCGGGTACCGGTGCGCCGGCGGGCAGGCCGGCGGCCTGCTTCAGCATTGCCGCATAGCCGTGATGCCAGAAGCAATGCTCGATATCTGCATCACGCAACCGGGTCAGGCGCAGCTGTTTCTGGTCACCGGCAAGGAAAGATTTCGTGGTCTCTGCGTAATGACTCCCCGCCCGGTCCCCGTCGGTAAGCACGTGCCACTGGATCCCCCATTCGCGGGCCAGCTGTATCAGTGGCGCCAGCCCACACTGGGCAAACTCGACGACCGCCACACCTTCCAGGCTGAAGTCGTGGCCATGAATACGTGCAAGCTCCGGCAGTATCCAGAATTCGGTCTCGCCTTCCACCAGTAGCCAGCAGCGAGCGAAACTGGCCACGCCGCGACGCGCACGCAGGTGGTAGCTGAGCTTGCGCAGGTCTTCGGTCTTGAGCAGGTCTTTGGGAACGAACCACTGGCGAACTGTCCCTGCGTAACGCGTGAGACGCCGCACGTTATGCAGGGGAGCGGCTGCCAACAGGGTGCCGGAATAGGTCGAGATGATTTTCTGTACCCGGATGTTTCCCAGCAATCCCCAGACCGAAGCCAGGGTCATCAGGTGCAGGTGAGCCTCCGGATCCTCAATGACCAGCAGCGGTTGTGCGCCCGGCGACATCACGGTCGGGAAGTTTCGCAGCAGCGCTGCAGTGAGAATGAAGACACCGAGCTGCTGGGCTGCCGAGCCGTGCATCTCCCGTACGCGGCGGTTTTCGCCACTGGTCGGCGTGCCGAGCACTTCGGCCAGCAACGGCTGGCCAATACCGCGGACGGTTTGGGCATCGATGGCGTGTCTTGCCAGCAATTCACGTGCGGCCCGGTATCCTGCGCGGAGTTCTTCCTGTGCATCGAGACTATCGCCTGACAGCATCGTCTGATAGTGCTTTTCGATTTCGGCGACCAGTTTTGCGATGTCGGCGGGGGGCTGCGGCGTGCCGTGAGGCAGATGGCCTGCGGCGGATTCCGCGCCGACCAGCGCGCCGCCTCGCAGCCAGACCAGCGGGTTCAGTGTCCGGAGCGTGGCCAGTGCCCCGGTATCATTGTGGCTGGTAATGCTATCGTGACCGCTGCTCTCCATCTCCCAGGTTCCAGCCACAGTATCCATACCAGCAGCCGGCGCGGCGCTGACCCGCAGCAGCAGCTGTCGCGGTTTGCCAGTTGCCTTTCCCAGTAAGGTTGCCAGCGGCTGAAATCCGGCGGCGTCCCATTCCCCGGAGCGGTTTTCCCGGAACGTCAGTTCCAGTTGTACGGGACCCGCCGGACGCCCGGAAGCTGCAAGCGATTCTCGATAAAAGTGCTGCGGTTCGAACAACGGGACGCCTGCGGTGGTGGGGAGCAACACCCTGCCGAGGGCGTCGAGCAGGCTGCTCTTGCCGCTGTCATTTTCACCGATGATTACCGTGGTTTTATCGAAGTTCACCCGCGCCTTGCGGATGCCACGGAAATTCCGGATCGACAGGCTTTCCAGATACATGTTCGAGCAGGACAGTGTCAGATGTTAAGTAGGATTGACGAGTTGCAGACTATATAAGCTCGGCACGCAACAAGGCAAAGCGGCTTGGCATGGTCGTCACAGCACCGGCGCCAGCAGCCGGGCGGCACGCGCGGCGACTCGAACCGGCAGCGGTCGCGACTCGAGTTCATCGGCGGCGACCCGCCGGCAGTGCTCGAAATCGCTGCTCAGCATGTCGGCTACCTGTGTCGCAAAAGCGTGGTCGGCGATCAGCGCCGTAAATTCGAAATTGAGCCGAAACGAACGGTTGTCCAGGTTCGCGGTCCCGACTGCGGCGAGGTCGTTGTCCACCAGCAGGACTTTCTGGTGCAGGAAACCGCTCTGGTAGCGAAACAGCTGCACGCCGGCACTGACCGTCTCCTGAACAAAAGCAAGACCGGCCAGGTGAACCAGGCGGTGGTCCGGATGCGCCGGCAACATGATACGGACATCGACGCCACGCAAGGCCGCCAGTTGCAGCGCCGCGACCACCATTTCGTCGGGCACGAAGTAGGGGCTGGTAATCCAGATACGCTGTTGCGCCGTGTTAATGGCCTGCACGAAGAACAGGACACAGGTGTCCAGCATGTCGGCGGGACCGGTAGGCAATATCAGTACGCGCTGGCCCGGCGTACACACTGTGTCAGGCACCCAGTCCAGGTCCGGCACCTGCCGGGTCGCCCAGTACCAGTCCTCTACGAACGCGAGCTGGGTCGCCATGGCAGCGGGCCCCCGTATCTGGAGATGGGTGTCGCGCCACGGGGTCAGGCGGGGATGGCGACCCACGTATTCCTCCCCGACATTATGCCCGCCGATATATGCGCTGTGCCCATCCACCACGACCACCTTGCGGTGATTGCGGAAGTTGACCTGCAGACGGTTGGCGCGTCCCTGGGTGGTCCGGAACGCAGACACGTGAATACCGGCCTTGGCGAGCCGGTCGAGATACGCGTGGCTCAGCTTGCGGGAACCGATTTCATCGTAGAGCAGGTAGACCGACACGCCGGCACGGGCTTTCTGCTCGAGCAGTGTGGCGAGCCCGACCCCCAGCGCGTCGTCGCGGAGAATGAAGAACTGCACCAGCACGTAGCGTGTCGCCGCCCGTATGCCGGCGAAAATGGCGGCGAACGTTGCCTCGCCGTCGACCAGCAGACTCACCTGGTTGCAGCGGGTAAACGGCATCTTTGCCAGTCGCTCGAACGTTGCGTAGGACGCTTCATGGCGAGAGAATCCGGCGCGCAGTGGCGCCGCATAGCGCTCGGCCAGTTGTGCCGCGACATGCTGGATTTCCAGCTCCCCGGCGCGGCGGGCATCCACGTAACCGCGAAACTTGCCGCGCCCGAACACCGCGTACAGGGGCAGGGAAATGATGGGGAAGGCAATCAGGGAAATCGCCCAGGCAATCGAGCCCTGTGACGTCCGGCTGTTCATGAGGGCATGAACTGCGGCGATAATCGCCAGCAGTTCGAGCACGGCGATCGATACACCGATGAGGGTTAAAGGGTAAGGTGTGAGCATGGAAAAATGATCTGGCTCGGCGTGATATCGCTCGGCGTGGCGACCGCAGACCATGTTACCGGGTTTTGCCATCCGGCGCCCGGCGGCACCGGTCGGCATGCTAAAGCGCGCGACAAGTATTCTGCATCCGGCTATGCTTTGCGGCGCAATGTCGTCCAACCACATAGGAACGAGGAGTAGACTCTGATGACAGATCACAACACTTTACCGCCTCCGGCAGATGACTCGACAACGGGGATCAGCCGGCGCGAGCTGCTGCTGGGACTGGGCGCCAGCGGCGCGCTGGGCCTCTCCGGGGCAGCCTTTTCGGCCATGCCGGGCCATGACCACAGCAAACATGCGCCGCGCCACGGGGATCTGCTCGATGCCGTGAACGTTTGTCTCGATAAGGGCGAGCGCTGCATCGCACATTGCCTGGTGAGTTTCAGGGAGGGCGACGTGGCGTTGGCCGACTGCGCCAGCAAGGTGCACGAAATGCAGGCAATCTGCGCGGCGTTTTCCTATCTGCTGGCAGCAAACTCGGAGTACCTGGAAGCGTCTTATCGGGTCTGCGAGACGGTGTGCAGCGATTGCGCGCGCGAGTGCCGCAAGCACGATGAGCACCATGAGTGCCGGGCCTGTGCCGAAGCCTGTGAGGGCGTTGTCGATGCCATAAAACTGACCTTCGCGGCATAGCGGGCGCGCCCCGTTTCAACGGCCGGATGCACCGCGCGGTCGATGACGGCGGCCGGCCTTGCGGTGGCCGGGCCGGCAGGGTCTGTTAGCGATTCGACCGGTTCGCCATGAGTTTCACCTATTCTCGCGACTCCCGCACTGACCGTTCGCTGCGGCACTCGGTGCGTGACGGGGTGGCGTATTCGGTGATGGCCGGCGGGGCCGAGACCTACCTGTCCGCATTTGCCCTGTTCCTGCGCGCCAGTGCTTCACAGGTTGCGCTGGTTGCGACCGTGCCGCCGCTGGTGGGTGCGTTTCTTCCAGTTCCTCTCCGCGTGGCTCGGGCACAAATCGGGCAGGCGCAAACCGATTATCGTCAGCGGCGCCGTGCTGCAGGCGCTGGTGTGGCTGCCGCTGCTGTTGCTGCCGGTCTGGTTTCCGCAGCACGCGATCACGCTGCTGATCGCCTGCCTGGTCATTTATTACGCGGGCGCCAATCTTGCCGCGCCGCTGTGGGCCAGTCTGATGGGCGACCTGGTGCCGGAGCGCAAGCGCGGGCGCTTTTTCGGGCGGCGTACCCGCCTTGCCACCATGACCAGTTTTATGTCGCTCGCCGTCGCCGGCGCCGTGCTGTACGGCTTTACCCGCCTGGGTCATACCTGGCTCGGCTTTGGCGTGGTGTTTGTCATCGCGGCGCTGGCGCGCCTGGTTTCGGTGTATCACCTGGCGTGCATGCACGAGCCGGAGGGGCAGGGGCCGGCGCTGCCCGGTTTCGCGTGTCCCGGCAGTGGCTGCAATCACTGCGCCACTCGGATGCCCTGCGTTTCTCGCTGTATCTCGTCTGTATGCAGGCAGCGGTCGGCGTTTCCGCGCCGTTCTTCGCCGTCTACATGCTGCGCGACCTGCAGTTCAACTACATCCAGTTCATGGCCAATACCGGCACTGCGGTACTGATGCAGTTCCTGATGCTGAATACCTGGGGACGGATCAGCGATGTGTTCGGCAACCGTCTGATCCTGGTGACGACCGGCAGCATGATCCCGTTTCTGCCGTTGCTGTGGCTGGTTTCGGATAATTTCTGGTACCTGATCGGGGTGCAGGTGATCAGTGGATTTGCCTGGGCCGGTTTCAGCCTCAGTGCGGGAAATTTTCTCTACGACCTGATTCCCAGCGCCAGGCGCTCCGCGGCTATGGCATTCCATAATGTGTTTGTCGCAATCGGGGTGTTCCTGGGGGGTATGCTGGGTGCCTTGCTGGCCGGGTGGTGCCGGCCGAATGGGCTGTCGCCGGTCAGCGGCTTCACGCTTCCGAGTGTGCTGCTGGTGGTGTTCGCCGTCTCGGCGGTGTTGCGCATGCTGGTGGCCGCAGTGTTCCTGCCGGGGCTGCGGGAGGTCAGGCAGGTGCGGCGCACCATGAGTGCCCGCGAACTGGTGTTCCGGGTGACGCGCTTCAATGCCTTCTCGGGGCTGCTCTACGAGGTCGTGACGATGTTTCGACGCGGCCGGCATTGAACAGCCGGTAGCAATGCGAATATGAAGGCGACGGGCCCTGGTGTGCAAACGCCTGTTTTGCACACCAGGGCCGGGTGCGGGCGTTCAGTTGCGTTTCGATTTGTGCCGTGCGTGTTTCGCGTCTTTCCAGTCTTCGTAAACTGTGAGTGCGAAAAATGCGACGACCATGACAACTGCGATCCCGTTAACGGCGGTGTCGCCTGACAGAGAAACAACTGAATCGCCGATATAGAGCAGGAATGCGACCGTCAGTATGATGCCGCCAACCGCGGCTGCCAATGTGTGTCCGTTCATCATCTCAATCCTCCTGATACACAGAAGTAGTGCGTCGCTTCAGCGGAGCAATACCCATGCCACGGGTGATAATATGCCAATAAAAAATAGTGATAACAATAGTTCAAAGAATTTTTTTAAGGTATCCGTTCAGAACCGTGACTTCGCGGCACGTCGCCAGATCCCGACGAGTCTACCGTCCCGGGGAGAAACGCCGGTGCAATGCGTTGCCCATCGTTGCCATTCGGCGACAGTAGCGCCGACTGCTCACCCTCTGGCTTGATTAGACCCGTCATCCGCCAGCTCGGCAGAAATTGTGTTGCGCTTCGCCGTGCTCAGTACCACCTGCTAAATTGCGCCGCCTAAAGGCGCGTGGGTTACGGATCCCCGGTTCGGGGACTCTAAATCACACTTGAGCTGGATGTCCGCGATGGGTCAACTCGGCCTGTTTCCACAGCCTGTTCCGGGGCGGCGCTTTGCCATGCAGACCCGCATACCTCACCACGGGGCGGCGTGTAGCCGGGCCCGGGCGAGCGCCAGATTCAGGTTGCAGCGCCGCGCGGCGCTGCCATTCCCATTGCCATTGAGGCGTTTATTTGCCGGCCCGGACGGTCTATACCTAACCCTACAGTGATGCCCGGGCGATGGTTTGCCCAGTGGGCAAAGGAGGCGCGCATGAGCACTTCAATGAGTATGGAAAGCACCACGGTTCACCAGTGTGACTCGCTCAACTACGTGGCTACGGACGCCATGCCGCGCGACCAGACGCAGAGTCGCCGACTGCATGAACCGACCCAGATGATCACAACCATCGATCCGATCAGCGGCCGCGACATCGAAGACTTGGCCGGTAAGCCCTATATTGTGGACGGCAATATCGTGATGTACTTCGAGTCCGAAGAAACGCGTCAGGCGTACCTCGATACGCCGATCGACCATCCACTGCGCCTGGCCGATAACCCGACAGAGGACTGGGTCGCGGAAGGCTGAGTGCCAAAGCGCGCGGGCCGCGCCGCCGGGCCTTGCGCCCACGGCCTCGCGCAGTTGGGGGGCGCAGCGCTCGCAAGACTTGCCCCCATGGCGCCGGGCCAGCCCGCATTGCTCAGGGTAATCCCGGGAGTTCGCGCGGGGCTCGTGTGGTTGGATGCCGTTCTTGGAACGAAAGAACCGCTCGAGGCGCAGAGCAGGGGCCCCGGTGCAGCCGGGGATGCGACCGCCGGCGGGCGGGACATCGCTTCGGCGCCCATCACGGGTCGACGCTTCACCGAGGCTCAGACCCTCACCACTACGCGCCGCGGCAGGCTCGCCCCGAAAACATCCTGTTTCCTGTTCAATCACGAAGCTCTGCATAACTCCAATACCTTCTGTCACTCGCGCGCTGCCCCGTGAGAAACTGGCTGGCAGCTACGCGGCATTGTATGCTGCGCCTGCAAGACACAACTACCCATGGCCGAAGCGCACTATCTCACCGATATCCTCGCCCTGCTTGCGGCAGCCGTCGTTGCCGTACCGCTGGCGCACCGCCTCGGTCTGGGCTCGGTGATCGGCTACCTGGTGGCCGGTGCGCTGCTGGGGCCATGGGGACTGGGGGTCATCGAACAGGTTTCGGAGATCCGCCAGTTTGCCGAGTTCGGCGTAGTCTTCCTGCTGTTCGTCATCGGTATCGAGATGAAGCCGGCGCGCCTGTGGGTGATGCGGCGTTCGGTGTTCGGTCTCGGCCTGTCGCAGCTGCTGGTGACCGGGACCGCACTGGCCGGCATCGCCGTGGCCCTGGGCCTGGCGTTGAAAACAGCGATCATCGTCGGTTTTGGCCTGGCGCTGTCGTCCACCGCTTTCGGCCTGCAGTTGCTGATCGAAAAGCGGGAGCTGACCAGCCTAACCGGGCGCACCAGCTTCGCGATCCTGCTGCTCCAGGACCTTGCGGTGGTGCCGTTGCTGGCGCTGGTGTCGCTGCTATCGGGTGGTGGCGCGCTGGTCGCGAGCGCGGGTACCGCGGTCCTGGAAGCGGTGCTGGTCATCGGCACCGTGGTCCTCGCCGGGCGTTATCTGCTCAATCCGGTGCTGGACCGGGTCGCGGCAAGCCAGAATGCGGAAATCTTCACTGCTGCCGCCGTGCTGCTGGTGCTGGGGGTGGCCTGGCTGATGGAACTGGCCGGGTTGTCCATGGCCCTGGGTGCGTTTCTGGCCGGCCTGATGCTGGCCGAATCTCACTACCGCCATCAGATCGAGGCCGACATTCAACCATTCCGCGGCATCCTGCTGGGTCTGTTCTTCATGTCGGTTGGCATGAGTATCGACCTCGGCCTGCTGGTGGACAGACCCGGGCTGATCCTGGCACTGGTCGCGGCGCTGATGGGAGTCAAGGCGCTGCTGGCGTGGGTGCTTTGCCGCCTCAGCGGTCTCGATAGCGGCAACGCAACACGGGTGGGGCTGTTGCTGTCGCAGAGCGGGGAGTTCGGTTTCGTACTGTTCTCGTTCGCCACGGTATCCGGCGTACTTCCGGTACCGCTGTTTCAGACCTTGTTGCTGATCATTGCGCTCAGCATGGTGACCACGCCTTTTATCGTGGCGCTGGGCGATGCATGGTTACGGCAGCGGCGAGACAGGGAACCCGTGACCGAACCGATCCCCGACAACCTCCGCGAGCCGCAGCCGGATATCATCATCGCCGGTTTCGGTCGGGTCGGCCAGCGGGTGGCCGCCATTCTCACAGCCGCGCAGATTCCGTTTGTCGCGTTGGACCACGACCATGCCAAGGTCGAACAGGGCCGACGCAAAGGGTTTCCGGTTTATTTTGGCGACGCAAGCCGCTTTGATGTCCTGCGGGCTGCAGGCGCAGAGCGTTCCAGAATGATCATCGTTACCCTCGATGAGCCGCAACAGACGCAACGGCTGGTGCAGATCATCCGCCAGCACTATCCGTCCTTACCCATTCACGTGCGCGCCAGGGATCGCGCGCACTGTGCGGACCTGCGCGCGCGCGGTGCAACGACGGCCACCTCTGAGACTCTGGAGGCCAGCCTGCGTCTGGGCGAATACGCCCTGGCAGGCAGCGGTGT